>DASQUK010000244.1:0-109919 GCA_035641315.1 Acidimicrobiales bacterium
AAAGATAGCGCGGCCCCTGCCGCCATCCCCCCACGGGGCGCCGGTTGAACCACCCACGGCACCGGTAACCTGCGTTGCCGTGGCGATCCGAGGGTTCGAGCGACGGCTCGAGCGCATGGTGGAGGGGGCGTTCGCTCGCGCCTTCCGATCCAGCATCCGGCCGGTCGAGCTGGCCCGCCGCTTGGCCCGCGAGATGGATGATGGCCGTTCGGTCGGGGTACGCGGCACGCCGGTCGTCCCCAACCATTTCACCATCTACCTGTCGTCCGCCGATTATGCCGAGTTCGGCGACGTCCAGGATGCCCTCCGCCGCGAGCTGTGCGACGCTGCCCGGGCCCACGCCCGGGACGAGGGGTACGGCTTCATGGGACCCCTCGACGTCGAGCTGGTGGTCGACGAGCGCTTCGGCACCGGGTGGTTCGAGATCGAGGGCCGGTTCCGTGAGGGGCCAGGGGGAGCGGGCGCCGGCAGCCTGGTGCTACCCACGGGCGAGCGGTTCACGCTGGCAGAGCATCCCATCAGCATCGGCCGTCGGCCCGAGTGCAACATCGTCCTCGCCGACCCCAACGTCAGCCGCAACCACGCCGAGATCCGCCCCCAGGGCGAGGGCTTCATGCTGACCGATCTCGGCTCCACCAACGGCACCAAGGTCAACGGGGTACGCGTCGAGCAGCGCATGTTGGCCGACGGCGACGAGATCACGTGCGGCAACACCCGCCTCCGTTTCGAGGCCAGCTGAACACCACCTTGACACCCAGCGTGACCAGCCCGGCGCCCGGCTCGGTCTGCTCGGGCCGGCGTCTCGGCGGCCGATAGTCTCCGGCGCGGTGACCGAGCAGCTCCTCCGACTCCTCACGGGATTCCTCCTGGTGCTGCTGTACCTGTTCTTCCTCCGCGTGCTCCGGGCGGTGTGGACCGAGGTCAACGCCCCCCGCGCCGCGCAGACCGTGGCGGCGGCGCCGAGCGGCAAGCGAGGCCGTGCCCGCCGGCCGCCACGCCCCAGCCGGTCCAACCACCCGCAGCTCAAGGTGCTCGAGCCGGCCGGGCTACGGGGCCGGGCGTTCCCGCTCTACGAGGAGATAACCCTCGGACGGGCGGCCGGCTGCCAGGTGCCGCTCGACGACGCCTACGCCAGCCAGGTGCATGCCCGCGTGTTCGAGCGTGACGGCCACTGGTACGTCGAGGACCTCGGCTCCACCAACGGCACCTACCTCAACCGCCGGCGGGTGGCGGGCCCCATGGTGATCAAGCGCCATGACCGCCTGCAGATCGGCAACACCGTGCTGGAGCTGACATGAGCCGGCGTCGCCCGCCCGCGCCCCTCCGCTCATCGGCGTGCCTGCGGCCCGCCTCTGAGCGATCGCCGCTTCGCGGCGAGCACCGCACTGTGTCTCTGGCTCGCTCGCACTGCGTGCTCACTCGCGTGGTCCTGTCGCCTCCGGTGCGGCGCCTACCGCCGCCGGCGCCGATAGGCGCCGACAGCGGCCCCGCATCCTCAGCGCCACCCACTCGCTACCCGCCCTCCGCCGGAGGCGAGAAAGCGGCCTCGGCCTACGGCCGAGTCGAGGTAGCCCGGTGACGGCGATGGCAGGGCGGACGGCCCTGCGGTGGGGTGGGGCCACCCACGTGGGACGCGTGCGCTCGATCAACGAGGACAACTACCTGGCCCGCGACGACGTCGGCCTGTGGGCTGTGGCCGACGGCATGGGCGGCCACAGGGGCGGGGAGGTTGCGTCGGAGATCGCATGCGCCACCCTCGGCCGGGGCTTTGCCGACCCCACCCTCGACGGCCTGATCGAGGCCATCGAGCAGGCCAACGAGACCGTCTACGAGACCGGGTCCACCGACCCCGACCTCAGCGGCATGGGCACCACCATGGTGGTGCTGGCGGTGGTCGACGAGCGGGGCGACGAGGTGCTGGCGGTGGCCAACGTGGGCGACTCCCGCGTCTACCGGTTCTCGATCGGTGACCTCGACCAGCTCACCGACGATCACAGCCTGGTGGCCGACCTCGTGCGGGAGGGCACGCTCTCGCCCGAGGAGGCGGCGGTCCACCCCCAGCGCAACATCGTCACCCGGGTGCTCGGCGTTCACGACCGAGTGCCGGTCGACACCGTGACGATCGAACCCGTGGCCGGCGACCGCTACGTGCTGTGCTCCGACGGCCTGTTCAACGAGGTGACGGAGCCCGACATCGCCGCCGTGCTGCACCGGCTCGACGATCCTGCCGCGGCCGCCGACGAGCTGGTGCGCATGGCGGTCGAGGGCGGCGGCCGCGACAACGTGACCGTCGTGGTGGTGGACGTGATCGAAGACGGAGGTCGGGCCGGCGAAGCCTCCCAAGCACTGGCAGCGGACGACGCGCCATCCGGGGTTGCCGGCCGCGCCGAAGCCGCGGGCATGATCGAGGCGAACGGCGGTCCGGACGGTGGGGACACGGACCTGGCGTCGCTGGCCACGGATGGCCGCGGTGACGGACGCCGGAACGGTGGGCGGGCCGGCGAGGGTGCCCTGCACTCGAGGCCACGGGCTCGCCGAGTCACGTGGCGGGTCCTGTTGTTCTCCCTGATCCTGCTGGCGCTGGTGGGCGGCGCCTTCGCCACCATCCAGTGGTACGGCCGCTCGACGTACTTCGTCGGCTTCGAGGGCGACCGCGTCGCCGTCTTCAAGGGACGCCCCGGCGGCGTCCTGTGGCTCGACCCCGTGCTGGAGGAGACCTCGAGCATCGACCGGGACGACGTGCCGGCCGACACCCTCGATGACCTCGAGGCCGGCAAGGAGCAGTCGTCGCTCGCCAACGCCAATCGCTACGTCGACCGCCTGTCCGAGCGCGTCGACGAGCTCGCCGCCGCCACGACGACCACGACGACCCGGCCGACCACCACGACCTCCACCACCCGCCCGAGGACGACAACTACCCGGGTCCCATGATCGGCGCCGTTCGTCGCAACGCCGAGCTGGGCCTGCTGGTGCTGGGCACCATGTTCGTGGTCGGTGCCTACGTGCTGACCACGCTCCCCGACGACAGCCCCATCCCGAACACCACCGGCCCGTTCCTGGCCATCATCGTGGGCCTGCCGCTGCTGGCCCACATCGCCGTCCGCCGCTTCGCGCCGCAGGCCGACGGCATGCTGCTCCCCCTGGCCAGCCTGCTCAACGGGCTGGGCTACGTGTTCGTCGTCCGCATCGACGAGGCCCGCGCCGATCCCGACGGGCTCGCCGGCCTGCAATCCATCTGGATGATCCTCGGCGTCGCGGCCTTCATCGCCACGCTCGTCGTCGTGCGCGACGTCCGGGTCCTCGAGCGCTACCGCTACACCGCTGGCCTGGTGGGCATCGTCCTCCTGCTGCTGCCGCTGGTCCCGGTCCTGGGGCGCACGATCAACGGCAGCAAGATCTGGGTCTCGATCGGACCGGTCAACTTCCAGCCCGGCGAGTTCGCCAAGCTGGCGCTGGCAGTGTTCTTCGCCGGCTACCTGTGGGAGAAGCGCGAGCTGCTGGCCATCAACCGGGCCTATGGCCCCTTCTCGCTGCCCGATCCCAAGCACCTCGGGCCGGTGCTGCTGGCGTGGGGGGCGTCGCTGGTGGTCATGGTGTCGGAGCGCGACCTCGGCTCGTCGCTGCTGTTCTTCACCCTGTTCCTGGTGCTCATCTGGGTCGCCACCGAGCGGGTGTCGTACCTGGCGGTGGGCGTGCTGCTGTTCGCCGGCGGCGCAGTGTTCGCCTTCAATGCCTTCGGCCACGTGCAGGAACGGGTCGACACCTGGTTCGACCCATGGGGCAAGGACGAGGGCTACCAGGTGGTGCAGGCGGCGTTCGCCATGGCCGACGGGGGCGTCTCGGGGACCGGGCTGGCGCTCGGCTCGCCGACCAAGATCCCGGTGGTCGAGAGCGACATGATCTTCGCCGCCATCGGCGAGGAGCTCGGGCTGCTGGGCGCCACCGCCGTGCTCATCGGCTTCCTCCTCATGATCGGCGCCGGCCTGCGCATCGCCCAGCAGTCGGCCCGTGGCTTCGAGCGGTTGCTGGCGGTCGGGCTGACCACCCTGCTCGGGTTCCAGGCCTTCATCATCATGGCCGGGGTCGTGCGGCTGCTGCCGCTGACCGGCGTCACCCTGCCGTTCATCTCCTACGGGGGCTCCTCGCTGCTGGCCAACTACGTGCTGTTGGCCCTCCTGCTGCGGATCTCGCACGACACGGGCCAGCGGCAGGCCGAGCGCCTGGTGGCGCAGTCGGTGACCGAGGTGGTGGCGTGAGTAAGCAGATACGCAACATCGGCGTGTTCCTGGCGGTCTGCTACGCGGCGCTGTTCCTGCAGGTCAACCGGCTGACGATCTTCGAGGCCAACGAGCTCCAGGACAACCCGGCCAACACCCGGGAGGTCGAGCGCGACTTCTCCGGCCCCCGGGGATCGATGATCACGGCCGACGGCGTGGTCGTGGCCGAGTCGGTGCCGTCGAACGACCAGTACGAGCTGCAGCGCCGGTACCCCACCGGGCCCTTGTTCGCCCACGTGACCGGCTACTTCGCCTTCGAGCTGGGCGCCACCGGGCTGGAGCGGACCTACAACGACGACCTGGCGGGACGCACGCTCGACCTCGACCTGCAGGAGATCTCGGACCTGTTCGTCGACCGCGAGCGGGTCGGCGACCTCACGCTCACGCTGCGCCAGGACGTGCAGGAGGCGGCGGCCGCAGCCCTCGACGGGCGGGAGGGGTCGGTGGTCGCGGTCGATCCCCGCAACGGCGAGATCCTGGCGCTGTACTCCAACCCGACGTACGACCCCAACCTGCTGGCGACCCACGACTTCAACCGCGCCGAAGCCGATTCCAACCGGCTCACCGCCGACCCCGAGAAGCCCACCCTGGCGCGCTCGTACCAGGACACCTTCTTCCCGGGCTCGACGTTCAAGGTCGTGACCGCCTCCGCAGGCGTCGAGCGGGGCGGCGTGACGCCCGACGAGCCCGACTACCCGGTTCGCGAGGCCTACCAGCCGGTGACCCCCAGCGGGCAGCCGCAGGGGCGGCCGATCAGCAACTTCGGCGGGTCCAGCTGCGGGGGGACGCTGTTCCCGATCCTCCAGGCGTCGTGCAACTCCGCTTTCGCCGAGATGGGCTCCGCGGACGTGGGGGCCGACGGCATGATCGACGTCGCACAGGCATTCGGGTTCAACCAGGACGTGCCGATCGACCTGCCTCGCCCAGCGCAGTCTTCGTTCGACACCGAGGTCGACGGCACGCCGTTGGAACAGAACCCCGCCGTGCTGGCCCAGATGTCCATCGGCCAGAACCGGGTGCGGGCCACGCCCCTGCAGATGGCGCTGGTTGCGGCCGCCGCCGCCAACGGCGGGGAGATCATGACGCCGCACGTGGTGCGCGAGGTGCGCGACGACCAGGGCGAGGTGGTCGAGACCGCCGCCACCGACGACGTTTGGACCCGGGCCATGGACGGCGGCACCGCCGACCTCCTACGGGAGGCGATGATCTCGGTGGTCACCGACGGCACCGCCGACCGGCTCGACGACGGGCTCGAGAGCTTCGTCGTCGGCGGCAAGACCGGCACCGCCCAGCTCGGCACCACACCACCCCGCTCCCACGCCTGGATCATCGGGTTCGCCGGCCCCGAGAACGAGCCACCCAGCGTGGCCGTTGCGGTGATCGTGGAGGGACAGGAAGGCGCGAGCGAGCAAACTGGTGGCAGAGTGGCAGCGCCGATCGCCGCGGACGTCATGCGGCAGGCGCTGGAGCAGCCGGTTGTGCCGGCTGACCAGGAGGCTGGGGATGCCGATGGACAGCAATGAGGCCGAAGTCGGGCGGGGATACCCCCATCTCGTAACCTGAGGTCCAGATGTCGTCGCAGCAGGGACAGGTCATCTTCAACGGGCGCTACGAGCTGCACCGGCGGCTCGGGCGCGGCGGCATGGCCGAGGTCTACCTGGCGCGCGACCAGATGCTCGACCGCCCGGTGGCGGTCAAGGTGCTGTTCCCGGCGCTGGCGACCGACGCCGGCTTCGTCGAGCGCTTCCGCCGTGAGGCCCAGTCGGCCGCCAACCTGCAGCACGCCAACATCGTCTCGGTGTTCGACTGGGGCGAGGCCAACGGCACCTACTTCATCGTGATGGAGTACGTCGAGGGGCACACCTTGGCAGAGGTCCTGCGGGACGACGGCCGCGTGCACCCCGACCGCGCCGCCGAGATCACCGCCGACATCGCCGCCGCCCTCGGCTTCGCCCACCGCAACGGCGTGGTCCACCGCGACGTCAAGCCCGGCAACGTGCTCGTCACCGCCGACGGGACGGTCAAGGTGGCCGACTTCGGCATCGCCCGCGCCATCAGCGACTCGGCCGATCAGAACCTCACCAAGACCGGCTCGGTCATGGGCACGGCCACCTACTTCTCGCCGGAGCAAGCCCGCGGCGCGTCGGTCGATCCCCGCAGCGACATCTACAGCCTGGGCTGCGTGCTCTACGAGATGACGACCGGGCACGCCCCCTTCGCCGGCGAGAGCGCGGTGGCGATCGCCTACAAGCACGTGCAGGAGAACCCGGTTCCGCCCCGGCAGATCGACCCCGCCCTGCCCGAGACGCTCGAGGCCATCACGCTCAAGTGCCTGGCCAAGAACCCGGCGAACCGCTATCCGACCGCGCAGGACCTGCGGGCCGATCTGCGTCGCTACCTCGACGGCGCGCGCATCCTGGCTGAGCCGGTGCTGGCGCCGCCCATCGACCCCGGGGCCACCAACGTGATGGCGCCCACCGGTTACGGCGACCGCACCGCGGTGGTGGGGGGTTGGGCCGGCGACGACGACTACGGCGACTACCGCGAGTACGAGGACTACGCCCAGCCCGAGGAGGAGCCCAAGCGCTCCAAGTGGTTCCTGGCCCTGCTCGTGTTGTTGCTGCTCATCCTGGCCGGGCTGCTGTTCCTGCTCGTCCGCAACTTCGGTGATGGCGACGAAGACCCCACGCTGGTCACGGTGCCGAACGTCGTGGGCCAAACCGCGGACGAAGCCGAGGCCACGCTCGAGGCCGAGGGCTTCACGGTCAGGCGAGAGATGCAGGAGTCGGATCAGCCGGTCGATCAGGTGATCGCCCAGAACCCCGAGCCGGCGGAGCAAGCCGAGGAAGGCTCGACCGTCACCATCACGGTCAGCCAGGGCCCCGCACCGGTCGAAGTGCCCGACGTCGTGGGTAGGACCGTCGACGAGGCCAGTCAGCAGCTCCAGGCACTCGGGTTCGTGGTCACGCAGGTGGCGCAGCAGAACAACGACGTCGAGGAGAACATCGTCATCAGCACCGACCCTGCAGCCGGGGAGGAGGCCCCCGAGGGCTCGACGATCACGCTCAACTACTCGTCCGGCCCCAACACGATCGCGATCCCCGAGGTACGCGGCCAGAGCGAGAACGACGCCCGCAACACGCTCACGGGTGCGGGATTCACCGGCAACATCCAGGTGCGCCAGCAAGCGTCGGACGATGTCCCCGAGGGCCAGGCCATCGGCACGGAGCCCGCGGCCGGCCAACAGGCCGCGCCCGACGCCGCTATCACGCTGGTCATGTCGTCGGGCCCGGGCCAGGTGGGCGTGCCCAACGTCGTGGGGCTCAGCGAGGACAACGCCCGGGCGCAGATCGAGGCCGCTGGCCTGGTCGTGCAGACGAGCGACCAGGAGACGCAGAATCCCAACGAGGACGGCCGGGTGCTGAGCCAGGTCCCTACGGGAGGCGAGGTCGACCAAGGCTCGACCGTCAACCTGGTGATCGGCCGCTTCCGGGAGCCGGAGAACACGACGACGACCGAGCCCGGCAACGGCGACTGACGGCGCATGGCGCGCACGCTGGTGCTGCTCCGCCACGGCGAGAGCGAGTGGAACCTCAAGAACCTGTTCACGGGCTGGTACGACTGCGACCTGACCGCCACCGGTGAAGCCCAGGCCATCGCCGGTGGGCGGCTCATGGCCGAAAGGGGCTTTCTGCCGGACGTGGTGCACACGTCGGTGCTGGTGCGGGCCATCCGCACCGCCGACCTGGCGCTGCGGGAGATGGGCCGCACGTGGATCCCGGTGCGGCGGCACTGGCGCCTCAACGAGCGCCACTACGGCGACCTGCAGGGCCTGAACAAGGCCGAGACCGCCGAGCGCTTCGGTGCCGATCAGGTGAAGGTGTGGCGCCGCTCGTACGACGTGCCGCCCCCCGCCATGGACCGGGGCGACCCGCGCAACGTGCGCCACGACCCCCGCTACGCGGCGCTACCGCCCGAGCTGGTACCCGACACCGAGTGCCTGGCCGACGTGGTCGACCGCATGCTGCCCTACTGGTACGACGCCATCGTCCCTGACCTGGCCGACGCCAAGGTCGTGTTGGTGTCGGCCCACGGCAACAGTCTGCGGGCGTTGGTGAAGCACCTCGACGGCATCTCCGACGCCGACATCGTCGAGCTCAACGTTCCCACCGGCGAGCCGCTGGTGTACGACCTGGGCGACGACTACATGCCCCTCGAGGTCAAGCCGACGATCGAGCGCTACCTGCGCTCGCCCGAGGAGATCGCAGCCGCCGCCGAGGCCGTTGCCCGCCAGGCCGGCTAGAGCCGGGGCTACAGCCGAACGGCGACCGCCCCGTCCAACGCGGGGATCGGCCACAGCACCACCGCCAGGATGAAGGTTGCGATCTGCGAGCCGTTCTCGAGGTTCTCGGCGTAGTTCTTGTTGGCGGCGACGATCACACCGATCACGACCCAGATCACCAGGATCAGGGGGATCGAGACACGTGAGCGCATGGTTGCCTCCCTTGACAAGGGGTCCCAGCCCCGGCCCCGTGGGCCTACCCCGCGTGCGGGCCGGATAGACGCGGAGGAGCGGCCCCCACAGGAGCCGCTCCTCTGTCGGATGGTGCTTGCCGAAGGGGTTCCGCCGATTCAGCCGACCTCTTCCGGCACCCGGACAGGCGCAGGAGCCCCGTCTGTCGAGGGGACACCGCCGTGGCCGAGGAACTCCGGGTAGGCGAGCACGCCCATCTCGGGCAGGTCGAGCCCGACCAGCTCGTCCTCCTCCTTCGAACGGATCGGCGTGATCTTGTCGCTCAGCTTGAACCACAGGTATGCGAGGCCCAACATCACGGTCCAGATCACCACGACGCCGATCGTCTGGGCGACGAGCTGACGGAAGCCGAGTCCGAAGTCTTCGATCAGACCGGTCACGCCCAGGCCGCTGCCGGCCTCGCCTGCCGTGGTGAGGTTCCAGCCGGCGCCGTACTTGCCGTTGGCGAAGATGGCGACCGCCAGGACGCCCCACGTGCCGTTGACGCCGTGGACCGCGATCGCGCCCACCGGGTCGTCGATCTTCATCTTCTTCTCGATGAAGTTGATGGCGACCACCACGAGCACACCGGCCACGATGCCGATGACCATCGCCGCCCATGGGTCGACGAAGGCGCAGGGTGCGGTGATCGCGACCAAGCCGGCAAGCATGCCGTTGGCCATCATCGACGGGTCGGCTTCCCCGTCGTCCACATCACGTAGAGCATGCAGGTCGTCGCACCAAACGCCGCGGCGATCGCCGTGTTGGTGGCGACGATGGCGAACTGCACATCGGTGGCCGCGAGCGTCGACGCTGCGTTGAAGCCGAACCAGCCGAACAGCAGGATGAACGTGCCCAGCATGGCCATGGGGATGTGGTGGCCGGGAAGGGCCCTCGGCTTGCCGTCCTTGCCGTACCTGCCGATGCGCGGACCGAGAACGAAGGCCCCCGCCAGCGCCGCGGCGCCACCCATGGCGTGCACCACGCCCGACCCGGCGAAGTCGACGTAGCCGAAACCGAGCTCCGAGCTGTTGCCCAGTTGGTTCAGCCAGCCCCCGCCCCAGGTCCAGGCACCGAACAGCGGGTAGTAGATGGCGCCGCAGAAGAAGCCCCAGAGCACGAAGTTCTTCCACTGCCACCGCTCGGCCATCGCCCCGGTGGGGATCGTGGCCGTCGTGTCCATGAAGGCAACCATGTAGAGGAAGAACCCGATCACCGCCGCACCGCCGGCGGCACCGACGTCGGACAAGGCAAACCCGCCCTGCCACAGGAACACCCACTCTCCCGAGCCGATGAGTGCATCGCCGACCGGTGCGTTGTAACCGAAGTCGAAGCCCGGCAACACGTAGCTGTAGCCGCCGAACATGAAGGCGTAGCCCACGAGGAAGAAGGCAACGAACCCGAGGCCGAAGATCGCGAAGTTCGTCGACACCACATGGGCGGAGTGCTTGGCCCGGGTGAAGCCGGTCTCCACCAAGGCGAAGCCCGCCTGCATGAAGATGACGAGCACGGCGCCGATGACGATCCAGAGCAGGTTGACCTGCTGGCCCAGAAGCGTCACCTCCTCGGAGGGCGCGTCCTGGAGAAGCGATGCGATCATCGATCACCTCCGATGGGAGTGAGCAGGTGTCTGGCTCTGGTCGTCGTGGGCGCTACATGCGCTCCCACACGGAGCTCCTTTTGTCGTAGAGGTGGCTTGGTGCGAAGGCCGCCGCTCGAGCGCCGCTGCGCGAGCCGGCAGGCCGCATCGGATGGATCAGACGGCGTCGGCCCCCTGCTCCCCGGTGCGGATGCGGGCGGCGCGATCGATCGGGCTGATCCAGATCTTCCCGTCGCCGATCTTCCCCGTCTGAGCCGATTCGGCGATCGCCGCGGCGATCTTCTCGGCTTCGTCGGTTGGGCACAGCACCTCGACCTTCACCTTGTGCACGAAGTCGATCTGGTACTCCGCCCGCGGTAGGTCTCGGTGTGTCCCCCCTGCCGCCCGAACCCCTTGACCTCGGTGACGATCATGCCGTTGACGCCCACGCCTGTGAGCGCCTCCTTGACCGCGTCGAGCTTGTGGGGCTTGACGATTGCGGTGACTAGATGCAGCACGTTGGCACCTCCGGCCTTTGGCTGCCTGCTACTGGACGGTGGGACCGTAAGTGCCGTCGGTTTCTCGTTGGTTGTCCGTCCGTTGCGTCACGGCCACGCATTCCTTTCTCATTTCTGTCGTGACCTGACGCGAAACCGTCCCGCTCATGGACTTCCGCTGACGTCCGCGAGCCGCTGCGACCCGAACGGGTCGGCGACGCTCAGCCGACGCTCAGTGGCCGGAGGACGCCCTCGGCGTAGGCGGGGCGGACCCTGTCCGTCCCGACCTGGCCGCCGCCGGCTCGCTCCAGCAGGTAGCCCCGCGAGCGCACGGTGCGGATGGCGAGGCGCAGCGGCGACAGCCGGCGCCGCAGCCGCAACACGTGGACGTCGAGGGCGTTGCGCCCGGGCGAGCCGCCCGGCCATCCTGACCGCGCCAACGTGTCGCGGCTGACGACGGCGCCGAACCGGTCCAGCAATGCGGCGGTGAGCCGCGCCTCGACGGGCGGAAGCGACACCCAGCGATCGCCGACGCGCAGCACGCCGTCGTCGTCGAGCAGAGGTGCGGCCCCGTTGTCGCCGTCGGTGCGCCGGCGCAGCGCCTCGACCCGCACCCGCAGGTCCAGGTCGTCGGCGGGGAGCCGGATCCAGTCTTCGAGCTCGTCGGTGGGGATGGGAGGGGCGCCCCGCTCGACCAACAGCAACCGTGGCTGCCCCGACCGGCGCAGCTCTTCCCGCCGGTCCTGTTCGGCCGGCCACTGGACGAGGGCCACCTCCATTACGGCCGGAAAGGTACGGACCGAGGATTTCGCGACTGTTTCGGTCGGATGAACCTCCCGACCTAGCTCCCGGCGGATCCGCCTGAGGCCGAGCCGCCAGGCGAGGCCGGGGCCCGAGCGGCCCGCAGCGAAGCTGCAAGAGCGGGACGCACGGCGCGCAGAGCCGGCGCCACGCGCCGGGTCTAAGCTGCGCCGCCATGGCACGCGAGCAGTACCTCGACCATCTTGCAACCGTGCCCCTGTTCGCGGGGGCGTCGACCAAGGAGCTGCGCGCCGTCGCCAAGGCCTCGGTGGAGCTGCCCATCGAGGCGGGCAGGGAGTTCGTGACCCAGGGCGAGGTCGGGCGCGAGGCGTTCATCATCATCGACGGCCAGGCCGAGGTGTCCCGGGCCGGTCAGAAGATCGCCACGCTGGGACCGGGCGACTGCGTGGGTGAGCTCGCGCTGCTCGACCACGGCCCCCGCACGGCCAGCGTCACCGCCGTAACCCCCCTCACCGTGCTCGTGCTGGGCCCCCGGGAGTTCTCGGGGCTGCTCGACGAGGTGCCGACCCTCAACCACAAGATGCTCGCCGCCTTGGCCAGCCGCGTGCGACAGCTCGACAGCCAGACGTACGGCTGATCCGGTACCCGGCTGCGTCCCACAGCTGGGCCCACGCCTCCAGGCATCGCCGGGCCGAGGCCGCGCCGTGACGACGGCGGCTCGGCGGATTCCGATGCCCCAGGCCGGGTTGGGTAGGTTTCGGCGGCGTGAGCACTGCGACCGCCGCCGAAGACACACCCGAGCGCACCACCGCGACCTCGGCGACGGCACCGGCACGCCGGATCCGCCCGAGCCACCTCGTCGTCGGCATCGGCGTGGCCTTCGCGCTCGTCACGGCCGCCTCCGGCGTGCTCGCCACCGTGCTGCAGTGGCACGACGACTCCGACGTGCAGCGCGAGGTCTTCGGCAACATCCCGTCCGCCTGGAAGGCCGTCTTCTACACGGTGCTGCCGGTGGTCATCGTCTACGGGGCGGTGGTGTTCTCGTGGCGGGTCCGCAACTGGGAGCGGGGCGCGCCCGACGACCGCAGCACCACCCGGCGGAACGTCGCGCGCCGCCTCGAGGACTTCCGGGCCGGCGTCTACATGCAGACCCTGCTGCGCGACCCCGCGGCGGGGGTCATGCACTCGCTCATCTACTTCAACTTCCTGATCCTGCTCGCCGTCACCACGGTGCTCGAGATCAACCACCAGCTGCCCGAGAGCGCCAAGTTCCTGCACGGCGACGTGTACCGGGGCTACTCGCTGGTGGGGGACGTCGCCGGCGCGCTGTTCGTGCTCGGCGTCGTGTGGGCGATCGTGCGCCGCTACGTGCAGCGGCCGTACCGCATCCGCATCAAGTCCAAGCCCGAGCACGCCGTGATCCTCGGCACGTTCCTCGCCATCGGCATCACCGGGTTCGGCGCCGAGGCCTACCGCATCGCCCTCGACGGGCGGCAGGAGTTCGAGGAGTGGTCGGTCATCGGCTACCCCCTGTCTGGCCTGATCGACGACAGCGGCAGCCTCGCCGGGTGGCACCAGGGCTGGTGGATCGCGCACGTGGTCAGCTTCCTGCTGTTCGTCGTGATCCTCCCCGTCACGATGCTGCGGCACATGTTCACGTCGCCGCTCAACATGTACCTGCGCGACCGGGAGCGTCCCAACGGCGCCATGAAGGCGATGCCCAACCTCATGGAGACGGAGCTGGAGTCGTTCGGCGCCGCCACCGTCGAGGACTTCACCTGGAAGCAGCTGCTCGACACCGACGCCTGCACGATGTGCGGGCGCTGCACGTCGGTCTGCCCCGCCCATGCCACCGGCAAGCCGCTCGACCCCCGCGAGATCGTGCTCAAGGCCGGCGAGGTCATGGCCCGTACCGGCACCCCGGGGGTGTCGCCGCCCATCGGCATGGACGCCGAGATCACGGTCTCGGCCGACTCGCTGTTCGAGCGCATCACCCCCGAGGAGATCTGGGCCTGCACGTCGTGCAAGGCGTGCGACGAGATCTGCCCCGTCAACATCGAGATCCTCGACAAGATCCTCGACATGCGGCGCTACCTGTCGCTCATGGAGTCGAACTTCCCCACCGAGCTGGGCACCGCCTACCGGTCCATGGAGAACTCGGGCAACCCGTGGGGCATGGCGCAGGCCGACCGGGGGGCCTGGACGGCGAAGGTCCCGGGCGTCGACATCGTCGAGCCCGGTGGCACCTTCGACCACGAGTACCTCTACTGGGTCGGCTGCGCCGGCAGCTTCGACGACAAGAACCAGAAGGTCACGGTAGCCATGGCCAAGCTCATGCAGCGGGCCGGGCTCGACTTCGCCATCCTCGGCCCGTCGGAGAACTGCACCGGCGACCCCGCCCGGCGCTCGGGCAACGAGTACATCTTCCAGATGCTCGCCATGCAGAACGTCGAGACGCTCAACGGCATGGGCGTGCGCAAGATCGTCACGCAGTGCCCGCACTGCTTCAACACGCTAGGCAACGAGTACCCGCAGCTCGGGGGCAACTACGAGGTGATCCACCACAGCCAGCTGCTCGAGTGGCTGATCGCCGAGGGGCGCCTCGACCTCAGCGATGCGCGGCTGGAAGAGCGGATCGTCTACCACGACTCGTGCTACCTCGGCCGCCACAACGACGTGTACCTGGCGCCCCGGCGAGTGATCGGCAGCCTCGGCGGCGTCGAGGTCGTGGAGGCCGGGCGCAACGGGACCAAGGGCATGTGCTGCGGCGCCGGCGGCGCCCGCATGTGGATGGAGGAGACCACCGGCAAAAAGGTCAACGACGAGCGCAGCCAGGAGCTCATCGCCACCGGGGCCAGCCGCATCGCCGTCGCCTGCCCGTTCTGCTACATCATGATCGACGACGGGACCAAGGCCGCCGGCAAGGAAGAGGACGAGGTGCGGGTGGCCGACATCTCCATGCACCTGCTCGGCGCGCTCGAGGAGCGCGACGCCCGCCGGCTGGAGGCCGTGGAGACGCTGGGAGACTGAGAGCGGGCGGGAGAGAAGGGGCGCCGCGCTCCCGCAGCACGACGCCCCTCCGGCCGGTGCCGGGACCGGCCTGACCGGGTGGGGCGCCTTATGCGCGCTGATCCGCCACCGGGGTTCCCACCAGGGCTGCGAACGTGCGGGCGGCAGCGGTCCCGAACGGCAGGCGGGCGACCGCCACCTCGGCGCTGTGGGTCCGCGCCAGGATCGACGCAGTCGACGGGCGACGCGACCGCCACCCGCTCCGCCGCCCAGGCGCCGAGGGCACGGGCGAGCAGGCCGAGGGCATCGATCCACCCATGCCACTCGTTCCACCGTGGCCGGCGCCGGGCCAGGCCAGGCGAACGAGCGCCACCACGTCGGCGGCCACCTCGGCCGCGGTGTGATCGGAGCCGGCCCGGGCCTGGGCAAAGGTGACCACGGCCTCCTCGATCGTGGCGAGGTCGGCCTCGGACTCGAACACCGCCCCCAGGTGCCGCACCGCCGGGTCGCACCACTCCTCCAGGTCGATGGCGGCGACCGACTCGCGGTACCAGTCGGTGAGGAGCCCGCCGCCCGGCCGAGGGGGGCATCCCGACCGGACGACGAGCTCGAGGAGCCGCGACGCGCCGCTCGGGCTCCGCTGGGATGAGCTCGAGGGTCGCGGCTCGCTCATGTGGGAAGAGAGGGGGCGGGCGGTGGATCGTGACGCCCGTTCGGCGAAGAAGTTCCGGCGCGGCCGTTGTGCCATCGTGCTGCCGGTTCACGGCGATGGTCGCGCTGGACCTCCAGGACCCGATCGGAGGCCGCGGCGTCACGCCCGAGGTCACACCATCGCCGAGGCGCCGCCGCCATCGACCTGTCGGGGGCTGATGGGTCGGCGGTAGCGCTGTTGCTCTCGTTCCTGCGGTGATTTTTCGCGTGTACCGCAAGGAATCACCGCCGGAACGATCGCCGCGGCGCCAACGTCACTCCCGGAAGTTCTCCCAGTAGCGGCTCGGGGTGGGGCCGCGTTGCCCCTGATACTTCGACCCCACCCGGGACGACCCGTAAGGGACATCTGCCGGCGTGGTCATGCGCAGGAAGCTCACCTGCCCGATCTTCATGCCGGGGTAGAGCGTGATCGGCAGGTTGGCCACGTTCGACAGCTCAAGCGTGATGTGCCCGGAAAATCCAGCGTCAATAAATCCCGCGGTGCTGTGGATGAGCAGGCCAAGGCGGCCAAGCGAGGAGTTGTGAGTGGGGATGAACGACCGACTCACGAGGAAGAGCCCATCCGAGCTGCCCACCTGGATGCAGCGAACCGGGACGCTCGGGACCTCGCCCACGGCCACGATCGACCGACCCCATTCGAACCAACCGGCTCGCTTCTGACGATCGCGCTTGCGAGGAAGGCGAAACACGGGACGGTCCGGTGTGAACGTGACGTCGTATTTCGGTCCGTGGTCGACGCCGTCGAGCATGGCCGGCTTGACCGCCACGACCGGACGAAATCCGAGGCTGGCAATCAGTTCGCGTACCTGCTTGGCGAGAGTGGCTCGGACCGTGGTGAACTCGCAGCGCCCCCATCTGTCGCAGTAGCCGTCCGCATCCATAAGCCCTTCGAGCAACGCCTGCCTCTGCTCGACATCGCCCTGTAGGTACTCGGCGGGTATGTGCTTGTTACCCAAGAGTCCTGCGTTGCGGAGCACGCTCGACAACGAGCCGTTACGGGAATACCCACCGGTGGCCGGGTCTCGAGTATGCCCGGCTCCGCCGACCCGGTAGGCGATGCGACCGCTGGCGGGGCTCACCATGGAGCCCGCCATTTCGACCTCGAGGAGAATCCGTCCGTCGGCCCACGTGATCTCGGCTGCAGCCGATGTGCCGTCGCCGATCCAGACACCCAGGACATAAGGGTCGATGGGCAGATCGGCTGTCGGATATTGCACGGCTTGGCAGCGCGGGACGCGATACATGTACTCGCGGGTCCCACACCGCAAGCTGCCTTCGATCTGCTCGGTCGTGCGTACGCTTCCGAGCAGACCACGGCGTGACTCCTTCTTCGTGCGGGTCAGCCATTGATGGGAGATGTCCGCCACGATTGTCGTACCGTCGGAGAAGACGACCTCGCGACAGGGACGATTCGTCATTGGTGGCGTGACCGCCACGATCGGAACCGGTCGCCCATCCAGGCCGAAGACCTCGTCACCCACACGGAGATCGCCCATCAGGCGCCACCCAGACGGCGTGGGCACCTCTGTATCCAGTGCCAGGGCTTTGCCCTCTATGCGCCCCACCAGATCGTCGGGCAACGAGATCCGCTCGTAGGTCGACCCGAGAACGAACTCACCCGGGTGCAGAATGAAGGCCTCGCCGTCGTCGATCTCGACGAGGCGGGTGAGATCCTCGAGGTCCTGCTTCACGTCGATGACCGGCATCGTGTGGTTGAGGAAAACCCGGAACAGCCGGTCGAGGCGCAGGTCGACGGAGGAGGGCTGGACGCACGACTCGTCCAGCGGATCGATGACGATCCGCCCAGCGCCGAGCTCCTCGCGGATGGTGCGGTCCGACAGGATCATCGGCCGCCGACCCTACTGGCCGATGGCGGTTCGCCAGGCCACCGCTGCACGGTCGGATCGGCGTGAGCGCCGCCCGGTCCGCTAGCCTCGGTGCCTCAACATGCGGGTGTAGTTCAATGGCAGAACGTCAGCTTCCCAAGCTGATAATGCGGGTTCGATTCCCGTCACCCGCTCTCTCGCAGCGCGTCCTGCTCAACGCTCCACCAGGTCAGCCGGCGAATCGCGCAGGTCACCCGCGAGATTTCCCAAGCTGACAAATGCGAGTTCGATTTCCCGTCACCCGCTCTGCTGAGCCGCCGCTCGAGCACAGACAGCTGGCAGGCTGGGCTACTCAGCTCACGCAGAACTCGTTGCCCTCGGGGTCCGCCATGACGGTCCAGGAGTGGCCCCACTCGTCGTGATCCTGGCCGCGGGTGGCACCGAGATCGACCAGGCGGGCGATCTCCGCCTCCCGGTCGTCGGTGGCCAGGTCGACGTGGACGCGGTTCTTCGTGACCTTCGCCTCGGGGACCTTGGCGAAGAACCAGTTGGGCGAGTCGTCGTCGGTGAGGCCGATCGAGGCGAAGAACTCACTGGCGTCCGGGTCGAGCGGGCGGCCGAGCGCCGCCGACCAGAACTCGGCCACCTTGAGGACGTCGTCGCAGTCGAACGTGACGTTGGCCAGTCGCAGGGTCATGGCTTCGGGAGTGTACGGGTCCACCACGACGCGATCGCAGCTAGGCGAGCGGCCGCCAGGGGCGCAGGCGGGGCCGCCATGCCGGCACGGCGGAGCGGTAGTCGTCGTAGCGGGCGCCGAACTGTCGGGCCAGTGCCGGTTCTTCGTACCAGCGGACGAACGAGGCGACCACCAGCCACACCGCAGCGGCGTAGGCCACCAAGACCGGCCGCCCCAGCAGCAATGCCTGTCCCAGGATGACCGCCACGACGGCCACGTACATCGGGTTGCGGACGTGGCGGTAGAGGCCGCCGACCACGAGCTCCTCCGTGGGGGCGATCGGCGCCGGCGTTCCCCGGCCTTCCACCACGAAGCGAACGAATGCGGCGACCAGAACGGAGGCGCCCACGGCCACCACCGCCCCGCCGAGCCAGCGCAGCGGCGCCCACAGGGACGCACCCGTGCGCCAGCCGGTCAGCAACCACGGGACCGCGCCGGCGACGACCCCCGGCGCAACGGCGAGGAACACCGCCGTGCCGAGGGCCGCGTCTTGTGTGCGCATGCGCCGCCGGCGGGCCGAGCTCGCCATCCCGGGCACCGTAACGGCCTACCGCCCTACGCGGCCTGGTCGGCCGGAACGTCGCCGAAGAACCCGGCCATGCCCTGCAGTCGGCCGTCGTCGGCGAGCACGCCGACGTCGGTACCGGTGAGGACCACCGTGCCATCGGGTGACGTGAACTCGAACGTGTAGCGCACAAGGTTGTGGTGCGAGTCGACGCCGCTGGTCCGGCGGAACGTGTGCCCCGGGTACTGGGCGATCACGCCCTGCGCCAGCTCGTCGAGCGCGGCGTGGCCCTGGACGTCGAACAGCGGATCGACGAAGCGACCGTCCTCCGTCCAGGCCTGTGCGATCAACTCGGCCCGCCGGGCCGCATCGGTCTGGGTGAGCGCCTCCAGGTAGGCGTCGACGGTGGCCGTGACATCGCTCATGGAAGTGTCTCCTTGGTGTTGGTTGTGGGGGATGCCCCCGACACTGAGCCGATCACGGACCCTGAGCGATTACCTGACACGTAAGGGCGCCCACGACCCGGCCCCCGTTACCGTCGAAGCATGAGCGTCGCCTCCCCTCCGCGCACCGTCGGTGACCTCCTGCGCCAGTGGCGTCACCAGCGGCGCATGAGCCAGCTGGACCTCGCCGTCGACGCCGACGTGTCGGCTCGCCACCTGAGCTTCGTCGAGACCGGCCGGTCGCGCCCGAGCCGGGAGCTGGTGCTGCACCTGGCCGAGCACCTCGACGTGCCGCTCCGCGACCGCAACACGCTGCTCATGGCGGCCGGCTTCGCACCCACGTACCCCGAGACACCGCTCGACGCCGACGAGATGGCCCCCGTGCGTGACGCCCTTGACCGCATCCTCACCAGCCACCAGCCCTTCCCGGCCGTGGTCGTCGACCGCCACTGGAACCTGGTAACCGCCAACCAGACCGCGCTCACGATCCTGTCCGACGGGGTCGATCCCGAGTTGCTCGGCCCGCGGGCCAACGCCCTGCGCGTGTGCCTGCACCCCGACGGGCTCGCGCCCCGGATCGTCAACCTCGCCCAGTACAGCGCCCACCTGATCGAACGCCTCGACCGCCTGGCCGCCGCGTCCGCCGACCCGGAGCTGCTGTCGCTGCGCGACGAGCTGCGCCGCTATCCCGGCGTCGCCGAGGGCCACCCCGGGGGCTCCGACACGGCGTCCCGGCTGTTCGTCCCACTCGTGCTGCGCGACCGCGACGGCAGCGGCGACGGCGACCTGACGTTCTTCAGCACCATCGCCACCTTCGGCACCGCCCACGACATCACGGTCGCCGAGCTGGCCATCGAGTCGTTCTTCCCGGCCGACGGGCACACGTCGGCGGTCCTGAACGGCCTCTGACCCCGCCCAGCGCTAATTCGTTCGCCAGAACGGAGACGCTCCGCCAGACTGGCCAGCATCTGACGAGGCGACCGAAGGGGGTGCCAATGATGATCAGCATCCGCGAGCAGGGCTCGATTGCGACGCTGCTCGGCCGCGCCCTCCGCCCCGTCCACCTCGGCATCTGATCCGAGCGGACCACCGGGGTCCCCGACGGCCTGACCGAGCCGCCATTCCCGGGGCGACTGCGCCCCGCTGTCCCTCCGTTCGGCGCGGTT
Organism: Acidimicrobiales bacterium; assembly: GCA_035641315.1. Classification (GTDB taxonomy): domain Bacteria; phylum Actinomycetota; class Acidimicrobiia; order Acidimicrobiales; family VFJN01; genus DASQUK01. The sequence goes on from DASQUK010000244.1 coordinate 20,025, forward strand.
CGACGCCGCGCGCTTTCCCCGAGGTGATTCACATGATCCAGCACGAGTACGTGGCCACATTCATGGTCCACGACAAGCAGCGAGAGCTGCGCAAGCGGGCGCCACGACGCGTCCGGGCCCCGTCGTCCGAACGACGGTGGCTGCGTGCACCGCGCCACTCGCGCAGCAGCTCCAGCACAGCACCGTAGGGGTGGGCCGGCCGACGCCCGTGACCGGACATGGTCCAGGGCCCGGCCGGCCCCCCGCTACCCTCGGCTCACATGGATCAGCCCGCCGCCGAGGCCTGGAGCATCCAACCCAACGGCCCCCTGGTCGGCGAGGTGCGGGTCAGCGGCTCGAAGAACGCCGTGACCAAGCACATGATCGCCGCCGTGCTGGGCACCGAGCCCAGCACGATCACCAACGCCCCCGAGGTCGGGGACGTGGGCATCACGGCCGACATCCTCACCTCGCTGGGGGTCGGCGTCGACATCGAGGGCGACCGGATCACGATCGAGCCGACCGCCACGCCCGACGCCAAGGTGCCGCTGGAGTTCAGCGGCCTCAACCGCATCCCCATCCTGTTGCTGGGACCGCTGCTCCACCGCAACCACGAGGCATTCGTCCCCCTGGTGGGCGGCGACCGGATCGGTCAACGCCCCGTCGACTTCCACATCGCCGCGCTCGAAGCGATGGGGGCCGAGGTCGACGTGACGCCCGACGGCATCGCCGCCCGCGCCGAGCGCCTGCGCGGCGCCCGGATCACCCTGCCCTATCCCAGCGTGGGCGCGACCGAGACCGTCCTGCTGTCGGCGGTCCAGGCCGAGGGTCGCACCGTGCTGGTCAACGCCGCCGTCGAGCCCGAGGTCACCGAGCTGGCCCTGTTCCTCCAGCGCATGGGCGCTCGCATCAGCTTCCGCCCCGATCGGCGCATCGTGATCGAGGGCGTCGACCGCCTACGGGGGGCGGCCACCCGCCTGCAGGGCGACCGCCTTGAGGCCTTCTCGTACCTGGTGGCGGGGCTCATGACCGGTGGACGGGTCCGGGTCGCCGGCTGCGCCCAGGACCGGCTGGTCACCGCCATCGACACGCTGCAGAGGATGGGTGCCAGCTTCGAGATCACCGACGAGTGGATCTCGGCCAGCGCCGACGGTCTCCGTACCGCCGCGGTGCAGACCGACACCCACCCCGGGTTCATGACCGACTGGCAGCCGCCCCTCATCGTGCTGATGACCCAGGCCGAGGGCATGTCGGTGCTCCACGAGACGGTCTACGAGGACCGCCTGGTCTACGTCGACGCCCTCACGCAGATGGGGTGCGAGATCGAGCTCTACGACACCTGCCTCGGCGGCCCCGCGTGCCGCTTCCACGACACCAACGCCCTGCACTCGGCCGTGGTGCGCGGCGTGTCGAAGCTCCACGGCGCCGAGGTCACCGTCCCCGACGTGCGGGCCGGCTTCTCCTCGGTGATCGCCGCCGCCGTCGCCGAGGGGCCGTCGTTGCTGCACGGCATCCAGCACCTGGAGCGGGGCTACAACCGACCCTTCGAGACGCTGGGATCGCTGGGTCTGCGCCTCGAGCGGGTGCCCGTCACCGACTGACGGGAACAGGCAGCGTCAGCCCGACACCAGGCTGGCCAGCGCCCAGATGGCGGCGATGGTGCCCACCAGGATCATCACCACGCTGCGGGCCAAAGGCGCCTGGGCCAGCTCGCCCTCCCGGGGCTTGCTGGGGGGCCGCACCAGCGCCGTCAGGCTGCCGATCGCCATCGCACCGCCCAACGCCAGCACCAGCCATGCCAACAGGTCCTCGCCCAGGAACATGGGATCAGAGCGTAGGGGCCGTCGGCACCGCAACCGCAGTCAGCGGGATCGCCGGGCGCGCAGGTTGCGCACGTGCTCGGTCACGCCGCCGAACGTGCGGGCACCGTCGGTCCCGGCGATCGGCAGCAGGTTGCCGACGAGCGCCAGCACGTTGAAGACCAGCACCATCTCGACCAGGGCTGTGAGGTCCGCCTCCGATGGCAGCGTCGCCCGCATCGCCACGAGGACGAGCACCAGCCCGGCGCTGGCCGCAGGACCGGCCAACGCCACCGCGGCGCGATCCAGCGGGCGGTCGTCCCGCCCGAAATAGGCGGTCACGCCGGCCAGTCCGCCCAGGACGATCCACTCGACGCGGTAGCCGAGCTTGTGGGCGGCCACCGCGTGCGCGCCCTCGTGCACCAGCATCGAACCCATCATGGCGACGACGAACGCCGCCGGTCCGACCCGCCCCAGCCATCCGGGGCTCAGTCCCAGCAACCACACCGACAGCGCCAGCCAGGCCAGAAGGCCGACGCTCACCCGCAACCGCGGCCCGGCGATGCCGAACGTCCAGCGGGGTGGTGCGGCGCGCAGCCCGCCGGCGTCACCCCGCTCGATCGCCGGCGCTGCCATCCGTCCAGCCTGCCAGACGGGCGGGACCGGTGCCGGGCGGGCCATCCCCGTCGGATCCCGGCGATGCCGGATAGCGTCCCAGTCGATGATGACGCCGACCATCGGCTGGCGGGAATGGGTCACGCTGCCCGACCTGGGTGTCGACGCCATCAAGGCCAAGGTCGACACCGGGGCACGGTCGTCGACCCTGCATGCCTGGGACGTCGACGTGGTGGACCGGCCCCACGCCGGCCCGGTCGTGCGCTTCGTCCTCCATCCCCGCCAGCGCGACCACTCGCACACGGTGGTGGCCGAGGCCCCGCTTGTGGGCTGGCGTGACGTGCGGTCGAGCAACGGCACGCTCGAACGCCGTCCCGTCATCTACACGCCCGTGGTGATCGCCGGCCGCCGTGTCGATGTCGAGCTGACGCTCACGCGGCGCGACGAGATGGGCTTCCGAATGCTGATCGGCCGGCGGGCGCTTCGACGTCGATTCGTCGTCGACCCGGCGCGATCGTTCGCTGGCGGGGGGACTACAGTCGCCGCCTCGTCCCGCGCGCTCGCGGGGTGCGTTCCCGCCGCGCGCTGACTACCGACCGGTCCATCGTCCGTTCTTGCCGTGAAGATCGCCATCTTGTCGCGCAACCCCAACCTGCACTCGACGGCCCGACTGCGGGCCGCCGCCGAGGCGCGCGACCACACCGTGCGGGTCATCGACTACCTGCGCTGCTACATGAACATCACGGCCCACCACCCCACCGTGATCGTGCAGGGCACCGAGCTGACCGACGTCGACGCAGTGATCCCCCGCATCGGCGCCTCCCACACCTTCTACGGCACCGCGGTGGTCCGGCAGTTCGAGATGATGGGCGTGTTCACCGCCAACGAGTCGCAGGCCATCAGCCGGGCGCGCGACAAGCTGCGAGCCCTGCAGCTGCTGGCCCGCAACGGCCTGGGGCTGCCGGTCACCGGCTTCGCCCACTCGACCAAGGACATCGACGGCCTGCTCGAGACCGTCGGCGGTCCGCCGATCGTGGTCAAGCTGACCGAGGGAACCCAGGGCATGGGTGTCGTGCTGGCCGAGACCCGCAAGGCCGCCGAGTCGGTGATCGCCGCCTTCCGCCAGCTCGACGCCAACATCCTGGTGCAGGAGTACATCAAGGAGGCCGGCGGCGCCGACATCCGGGCGTTCGTGGTCGGCGCCCGGGTGGTGGCTGCCATGCGGCGCCAGAGCGCGCCCGGCGAGTTCCGATCCAACCTGCACCGCGGTGGCAGCGCCGAGAAGATCCGGCTCACGCCCGAGGAGCGGTCGATGGCCGTGCGGGCCGCCCGTACCATGGGGCTCAACGTGTGCGGCGTCGACCTGGTCCGCTCGCGGCACGGGACCCTCGTGCTGGAGGTGAACAGCTCGCCGGGTCTCGAGGGGATCGAGGCCACGACCGGCGTGGACGTGGCGACCCGCGTCGTCGAATGGATCGAGAAGAGCCACGCCGCCCGGCCGAGGCGGTCACGGCGCACGGCGTGACGAATGCCCCGGAGCCGCCCCCCTGCCCCCCGCAACCGGCCCGTCGAGATCGCCGGAGTCACGGTGACGCCGGGACGGCGGCACCTCGTGGAGGTCCCGGTCGCCCGTCTACCGACTGCCACCCGCCTCAACCTGCCGATCATGGTGCTCAACGGGCAACGGCCCGGTCCCCGGCTGTGGCTGTCGGCGGTGGTGCACGGCGACGAGCTCAACGGCCTGGAGATCGTCCGCCGGGTGCTCGAGGTGGTCCGGCCCCGCCAGCTCGCCGGCACGCTGCTGGCCGTGCCGGTCGTCAACGTGTTCGGGATGGTTACCGAGACCCGCTACCTGCCCGATCGCCGTGACCTCAACCGGTCCTTCCCCGGATCGGCCAACGGCTCCGTGGCGGCCCAGCTCGCCCACCTGTTCATGACCAACGTCGTGGCGGCCTGCGACATGGGCATCGATCTGCACACGGGCAGCGACCACCGGTTCAACCTGCCGCAGGTCCGCGGCGACCTCGAGGACCCCGCCACCCTGCGGCTGGCGCAGGCGTTCGGCGCTCCGGTCAGCGTGCACTCGCCGTTGCGTGACGGGTCGCTGCGCGAGGCGGCGCGGCGTCGAGGGGTTCCGGTGGTGGTGTACGAGGGCGGCGAAGCCAGCCGGTTCAACGAGACCGCCATCAGCGCCGGGGTCGACGGCGTTCTGCGGGTGCTGGCCGACCTGGAGATGCGGACCGTCGACCCCGTGCCGCCCGGGGCGTCGACCACGGTCGTGCGGCACACCCACTGGCTGCGGGCCCGGCGCACGGGGATCCTGCGATCGACCGTTCGTGCCGGCCAGCGGGTCGACAAGGGCGACGTGCTGGGGATCATCGCCGACGCGGTCGGCGACTCACGGGCCACCATGAAGGCGCCGTTCGCGGCGGTGGTGATCGGCCACACCCAGTACCCGCTCGTCAACCGGGGCGACGCCCTGTGGCACCTGGCCGACCTCGACCCCGGCGCCAAGGGCACCGCCGCCCGCACGCCCCGCGGCCGCTGACCGGGGGCGCCCCCAGCCGAGGATGGGGAGTATCCGCGCCGCACGCACCGGCGGGGAGCCATTAGCGTGCCGGCGATGTCGAACCGGTACCGCCTCGTGGCGCTGGTCGGCCTGGTGCTCCTGGGGGCCGCCATCGCGGGGATCTTCGCCTTCATGGGCGACGACGAGGGTGCGGCCGCGGCCGACGACGCCCGGGCCTATCTGGCCGCCTGGCGGGAAGGCGACTACGCCGCCATGCGCGAGCTGGCGGTCGAGCCACCCACGCAGTTCGACACGCTCCACCAGCAGATCGTGGACAACCTCCGGATCGGCTCGGCGAACTACGAGCTGGGCGAGGTGAACGTCAGCGGCGACGATGCCATCGCCCGGTTCAGCGCCACGCTGCAGCTCGACGGACTGGGCGAGTGGTCGTACAACGGCGCCCTGTCGCTGACCCGCAACGTCGACGGCGACGAGGAACGCTGGCTGGTCGACTGGACGCCCGCGGCCGTCCATCCCCGGCTCGGCACCGGCCAGACGCTGACCCGGACCCGGGAGGTGCCCCAACGGGCACCGATCCTCGACAAGGACGGCGAGCCGCTCGCCACCATAGGCCCCGGGCGTATCGTCGGGCTCGAGCCCCGTGCCATCCAGGACCTGGACCAGGTCAAGGCGGCGCTTCAGCAGGAGCTGGGGGTCGACCCGGCGGCGGTCGACGAGGCGCTGGGCGCGCCCGGCGTGCAGCCCGACCACTTCGTGCCGATCATCACGGTGAGCCAGGCCACGTACACGCAGGCGGAGCCGGTGATCTACCCGCTGCCGGGGACCCGGTTCCGGGACACCACCGTGCGGACCACACCGTCCCCGGGCTTCGCCCAGCACGTGGTGGGCCGCACGGGCGAGGTCACCGCCGAGCGGCTCGAGGAGCTGGGCCCGCCCTACCAGGCGGGCGACGTGGTCGGGTTCGGCGGCATCGAGGCCACCTACGAGACGCAGCTGGCGGGCACGCCGTCGGGCGACATCCAGCTCACCGACGCCGAGGGCGAGGTGGTCGAGGTGCTCGACCGGATCGAGGGTCGGGCCCCACAACCCGTGGCCACCACCCTCGATCGCACGGCCCAGTCGGCGGTCGAATCGGCGATGGGGACCAGCGATCAGCCGGTGGCGGCGGTCGTCGTCGACCGCGATGGCAACGTGCGGGCAGCAGCGTCGCGGCCCCTGGCCGACTTCAACCGGGCGCTCGCCGGGAGGTACGCGCCGGGGTCGACCTTCAAGGTGGTGACCACCGGTGCGCTGCTCGCCAACGGGGTCACACCCGACACGCCGGTGGAGTGCGCTCAGACCACCAACGCCGGCGGACGCGAGTTCAAGAACTTCGAGAGCTCCAGCCTCGGCACCGTGCCGTTCGGGCTCGCCTTCGCCGAGTCGTGCAACACCGCGTTCATCACGGCCTCGGCCGACGTGCCCGACGCCGACCTGGTGGCGGCGGCCGAGAGCTTCGGCTTCAACACCGACTACTCGACGGGACTGAACACGTTCGGCGGCAGCTTCCCGACGCCGTCCGATGCCACCGAGCACGCCGCCGCCAGCATCGGCCAAGGCCGCGTCGAGGCGAGCCCGCTGCACATGGCGAGCGTGGCGGCGGCCGTGATCGACGGCACCTGGGACGCGCCGGTGCTGCTCCCCGATCCCCCGACCGGCGACGACGCGGCGCGGGCGGGTGGCGAGACGACGTCGACGGAGGCCGGCACGGATACGACGGCGACGACCGCGGCCGGCGGGACGGAGACGACCGCCGCGGGCGGAGGTCCCGACGGGGAAGCGGCGGCCGGCTCTGGTCCCGGTGCGTCACCCGCCAGGCCCGAGCCCCGGACGCTGCCGCAGGGGACTGCCGAGACGCTGTTCGGCCTCATGCGCCGGGTCGTGACCGAAGGCAGCGGCCAGGAGGCCGCCATCACCGGTGTCGAGATCGCCGGCAAGACCGGCACCGCCGAGTTCGGCACCGGCGACCCCCTGCCAACACACGCCTGGTTCATCGGCATCCGCGGCGACCACGCCGTCGCGGTGCTGGTCGAGGGCGGCGGCGTGGGCGGGCGGGTGGCAGCGCCAATCGCCGGCGCCATCCTGGCCGGCCTCCCGGGCGGGTGAGGTCGCCGGCGCCTCTCGCCTGGACGCTTGACCTCAAGTTTGGTTGAAGTCCTACCCTGCCGGCCATGCACGCCATCCGTCAGCACGAGTTCGGTCCCGCGGACAACCTGGTCTACGACGAGGTCCCCGACCCGGTCCCTGCCGAAGGCCAGGTCCGCATCGCCGTGGAGGCGGCGGGCGTGCACCTGTTGGACACGGTGATCCGCAAGGGCGAGTCAGGCGGGCCGTACCCGCTTCCCGACCTGCCCATGACGCCCGGGCGCGAGGTGGCCGGCCGGGTCGACCTCGTGGGGCCGGGAGTGGACGAGGCGTGGCACGGGCGACGAGCGGTCGTCCACCTGGGGATGGCGAGCGGCGGTTACGCCGAGCTGGCCGTCACGTCGGTCGAGGCGCTCCACGAGATCCCCGACCACTTGGCCGCCGACGTCGCCGTGGCGATGATCGGCACCGGGCGCACCGCCATGGGCATCCTCGAGGTCGCCGAGCTCACGAAGGACGACGTGGTGCTCGTGACCGCGGCGGCCGGCGGGATCGGCAGCCTCCTCGTCCAGTCGGCGCGCAACGAGGGGGCCGTTGTGGTCGGTGTGGCGGGCGGGCCGGACAAGGTGGAGCGCGTCCGGGCCCTGGGTGCCGCCGTGGCCGTCGACTACCGGGACGCCGACTGGACCAAGGCCGTGCGGGCTGCCCTCGACAACCCGGGTACCGCGGGCGGTCGCGGCGTCAGCGTGGCGCTCGACGGCGTCGGCGGCGAGATCGGGCGGGGCGCGCTGGAATTGCTCGTACCCGGCGGCCGGATCGTCCTGTTCGGCTGGTCATCCGGCGAGCCGCTGGAGATCACCACCAGCGACCTGTACGCCGGCGGGATCACGGCGTCCGCCGCCGTCGGCCCCCGCATGCTGCAGCGGCCCGGCGGGTTGCGCGACCTCGAGACCCGGTCGCTTGCCGAGGCGGCCGCCGGGCGGCTCACCCCGTTGTTGACCCGCTTCCCACTCGCCGAGGCCGCCAAGGCCCACGAGGCCCTCGAGACCCGGGCCACCACCGGCAAGGTCGTGCTCGTGCCGTGAAGCGCCCCATGCCTGAGACGCGCTCACCAACCTGCCGCGAGGTTGGGCCCCGGCACCCAACCTCGCGGCAGGAGGATCGCGTCAGTCGACCCGGGCCATGTTGGCGAAGCGGGTGAACTGCTCGAGGAACGCCAGCCGCGTCACCCCGGTAGGGCCGTTGCGGTGCTTGGCGACGATGATCTCGGCCTGACCGCGGTCGGGCGAGTCACGGTTGTAGACGTCATCGCGGTAGATGAACATCACGACGTCGCTGTCTTGCTCGATGGAGCCTGATTCCCGCAGATCGGCCAGCATGGGACGCTTGTCGGCCCGTAGCTCGAGCTGGCGGGAGAGCTGGGAGAGGGCGACCACCGGGCACTCCAGCTCGCGGGCGAGGATCTTGAGGCCGCGGCTGATCTCGGACACCTCGACTTGGCGGTTCTCGGCCTTCGTCCGGCCGGTCATGAGCTGGAGGTAGTCGACGACCACCATGCCGAGGCTGCCGACCTGGCTCTTGAGGCGCCGGGCCTTGGCACGGATCTCCATGACCGTGAGATTGGGGTTGTCATCGATCCAGATGGGCGCCGAGGCCAGGCGGCCGATGGCCTGGCTGATGCGGCTCCAGTCGTCCTCGCTGAGCCGGCCGGTGCGCACCCGGGCCGAGTCGATGCGGGCCTCGCCGCACAGCAACCGTTGGGACAGCTCGAGGCTGCCCATCTCGAGGCTGAACACCAGCACCGGTTGGTTGGCGTAGAGGGCGGCGTGCGCGGCCATGCCCAGTGCGAACGACGTGTTGTGCACGAAGACGTCGGCGGCCACGAAGTTGTGCCACACCGGGATGGTGAGGTCGTACACCTGCTCGTGGCGCTCGTAGTCGATGGCCACGACCTCGTCCCACAGCACCGCCGAACCATCGGGGGCGGTGCCCTCACCGGTCGAGGCGACACCGGCTCCACCGGCGGCAGGGTCCGGGTCGACGTCGGCTGAACTGTCGCCCACGCCCATGCCCATGGCTACGCGCTTGCTGCCGGCCCCGGCGCCCGAGCACGCACGCTCGTCGCCGACTGACACCAGCTCGGCCGGCTCGCGGAGCAGGACCCGCCGGGCGTGGGCCACGATGGCGCCGAGGGCGGCCTCGTGGCCCAGCAACCCGATCTCCTCGGCCAAGGCGATGATCTGTGCCGGCTCGTCGACCACCAGTTCGTGCGCCAGCCAGGTCGCGTCGTCGACCGCCACCACCGAGGGACGCACCGCCGCTCCGATGCCGAACCGCAGCAGCAGATGCTGCAGGTCGCGGGCCAAGCCCGGGCTGCGCAAGCTCACCACGATCCGGCCCGGTTCGTCACCGGCGGGGCGCCAGACCGATGACGCCGACCCCAGCGCCCGATTCAAGAACCGCGCCAGCAGGTCACGGGACAGCCGGAACACCGCCCGCGGCACCCGCCGCTCGGCCGGCGAGGCAGCGACACCGTGGCGGCGGACGAGGTCGGCGAGACCGGGCCCCGACACCCCGTCCCACGTGCGGCCGCCACCCGGGAGCGTGCGGTCGACCACCCGGACCCCGTAGGCCGCGCCACGGTGTTCGATGTCGATGGCGACCTCGCGGTTGTCGGTCCACAACCGCGGCCCGGCGGGCCCGCTGCCAGGCGCCATCACCAGGTGGGCGATCATCAGCACCTCGTCGATGGGCAGGCTGTCGCCGCCGAACACCGGGATGGCGGCCGGCACTCCCACCCGCTGGCCAACGGCCAGGTCGGCCAGCGGACGCCAGCCGTCGGGCGTGAGGAACGGGTGGCTGGCGGTGGTGCGGACCTCGCGCCCCGAACGGGTGCGCACTCGGAAGACCGGCTTGTGCCCGTCGTCCACGAACGCCTGGGGCCGGACCGCTCTCAGCGTGCTGCCCGCCGTCAGGGCCAGGACCGAGACTGGCCAACCGGCGGCACCGGCCCGGTGCAGCTCGGCCGCAGTGCGCAGCTCACCCGTTGCGGGGTCAACGATGGGCGTGTCCCAGGCGACGCACTTGCCCATGGATGGCCGGGCGCCCACCACCACGAGATTGCTGGGCTGCAGACCGGACAGCAGCTCGTCGAGGTCGACGTACCCGGTCGGCACCCCGGTGATGGCGTCGCCCCGGCCGTAGAGCTGCTCGAGGCGATCGAGGTTGAGGCCCAGCAGATCCTCGATCTTGGAGGTGGAGTCGGTGACCCGCCGCTGGTTGACCTCGTAGACCATCGACTCGGCACGGTCGAGCGCCTTGGTGACGTCCTCGGGCATGCCGTAGCCGATCTCGGCGATCTCGCCGGCGACCCCGATCAGCCGGCGGAGCAGCGCGTGCTCCTCGACGATGCGGGCGTAGCCACCGGCGTTGGTGGTGGCCGGCGTCGACGCCATGATGTCGACCAACACTTGGTGGCCGCCCACGGTCTCGAGGAGTCCGTTGCGCCGCAGCTCGTCGGCCACGGTCACGGGGTCGACGGGCTGGCCCGCCGCGTAGAGGGCGTGAACGGCGTCGAAGATGTGGGCGTGCGCCGGCTTGTAGAAGTCGTTGGCCCGGAGCACGCCGGCTGCCGCAGCGATGGCCTCGGGCTCGAGCATCATCGCCCCGAGCAGCGACTCCTCGGCGGTGAGGTCGTGGGGAGGGACGCGGCTGCCGCGGGCCCGGCGGGGGGAGGTGACGTCGTCGGCCATGGCGCTGTCACCTTCTCGGAGATTGCCTGTGCGTAGCTAGACGTAAAACCCCGTGGATGTCCTGTGGAAGACCGCCGTCAGCCTGGGGACGAACGGCCGGAACCGCCACTTTCCGTATGAGGCACCGCCGCGTCTCGCAGCGAAACGCCCACTGGCCGGCACCGGTCCTGTGGAAACCGTGGACGCCATGTGCGAAACGTCGGCCGCAGGCCGACGCCACCACGGGGCGGCCGCCGTGGGCACAGCTGGACCGATCGGGTGGGTCGACCATGGCTGACCCACCCGATCGGCCCGTCACTCGGCGACGACGTCGACGGTGACGGGGAACTCGACCTCGGCGTGCAGCTTGACCGGCACGGTGTGCGTACCCAGGGTCTTTATGGGCTCACCGAGCACCAGCTTGCGCCGGTCGATGCGCACGTTGGCCTGCGATTCGATCGCCGCCACCACGTCGGCGGCGGTGACCGAGCCGAACAGCCGGCCCTCGGTGCCGGCCCGCGCCGTCACCGTGATCACCTTGGGCACGAGCGTTGTGGCCACCTCCTCGGCGGCTGCCCGGTCTTGCGCGTCGCGCAGGTCGCGGGCTCGGCGCATGCCGGCCGCCTGGCTCTCGGCCCCGGCGGTGGCCTTCATGGCCAGGCCCTTGGGCACCAGGTAGTTGCGGGCGAACCCGTCGGACACGTCGAGGATGTCGCCGCGCTTGCCCAGCTCCGATACATCGGACCGGAGGATGACCCGCATCACACCTCCCCGGACACCGGCGCCTCGGCCGGCGCCGCGCCGTTGCCCTCGCCGGCCGCGTCGGCGGCGCCGGCGGCCCTGCCGACCCCGTTGGACGCGGGCACGCGCTCGTCGCGCGGCGCTCGATCTTCACGGGGCCCCCGATCGCCCCGCGGGCCACGATCGCCCCGGTCGCCGCGGTCGCCTCGCGGTCCGCGCTGCTGGGTGATGCGGGTGACGTACGGCAGCAGCGCCATCTCCCGGGCGTTCTTGATGGCCCGGGCCACCTCCTTCTGCTGCTGGGCGTCGTTGCCCGTGACCCGCCGGGCTCGCACCTTGGACCTGTCGGACATGAACCGGCGGAGCAGGTTCACGTCCTTCCAGTCGACGTACTCGACGCCCTCGGTGGTGAGGATGCTGGTCTTCTTCTTGGCCCTGCGGGCGTTGTCCTTGTTCTTGGATCGGGACTTCGCCATCAGAACGGCTCCTCGGACGGATCGAAGGCCTGAGCCGGCTCGTTGGAGACGTTGCGACCACCCTGGCCGCCACCGCCGCCGCTCCAGCCGTCGCTGGTGCCCTCGCGACGTTCGTTGCGCTTGATGTCGGCCGTGGCCCACCGCAGGCTCGGGCCCACCTCGTCGGCGACGATCTCGACGACCGAGCGGCGCTCGCCGTCCTGCGTCTCCCACGACCGCTGCTCGAGCCGACCGGAGACGACGACACGGGCGCCCTTCTCGAGCGACTCGCTGACGTTCTGCGCGAGATCACGCCAGCACGTGACGTTGAAGAACGACGTGCTCTCTTCCCACTGCTGGTTGTCGCGGTTCTGCCAACGGCGGTTTACGGCCACCCCGAAGGTGGTCACGGGTGCGCCGGCGGGGGTGAACCGCAGCTCGGGATCGCGGGTCAGGTTGCCCACGATGGTGACGTTCGATGACATGACTGCTTGCCTCCTCAGCTTGCAGCCTGCTCGAGGAGGCCGCGACGGGCGGCCTCGGCATCGGGCAGGCGCACGACCTTGTGGCGGACCGTCTCGTCCGCGAGTCGCAGCGCCCTCTCGAGCTGGTCGAGCTCGCTGCCACCCACGAACTCGAAGAGCACGTAGTAGCCCTCGAGCTTGTGGTTGATCTCATAGGCGAAGCGCCGGCGACCCCAACGGTCTTCACGCTTCACGGTGGCGCCCCGTTGGCCGAGCAGATCGGCGATTCGCTTGACCGTGGCATCGATCACATCGTCGTCGAGCTCGGCGTCGATGATGACCATCAGTTCGTAGGCTCGCATGGCGAGCGCTCACCTCCCTTCGGACCCGGTGTCACCGGGGCCCCGCAGCGCGGAGCAGGGTCGAGTTGGACCCGGAGACTGTAGCGGGCGCCCGGCTGTTTCCTCACATCGACGATCATGCCCGCGGGGTGTGACATTTTCGGGCGAGGGGTTTGCCACGGGGTTGCATCGGGGCCTGTGGCAGTGCGGGTGTGGCGGCCAGGAAGGGCGGAGCGCCGATGCTCGAGTACCGGGCGCTGGGTGGGCTCAGCGTCGTGGACGGCGGCGACGAGCTGGGCTGAGCGGGCCGAGGCAGCAGCGCCTGGCCTCGGTCTACCCGATCGACCGGAACCGGATGGTGTCGGCCGGTTGCTGCCGAAGGGACGCTACGCCCGGTCGGCGCAGGGGCCTCCCACCGCCAACGTGCTGCCGGCGGCCACGCCGACATCGTCCAGTGAATGCTGGGGGACCTCGAGCGCGAACCGGTAGCGCCCCCCCGGGGCATACGTGGGGCAGCCATCCACGTCGCCGCAGGGGTCCATGTCCTCCGTCGACACCAGGTCGCCGTCGGCCTCGAACCACCCGATCGACAACGGTGTCGGCGTGTTGCGCATGTAGAAGCTCGACGACACGTCGGCGTCCCACACGAACAGCATCCCGGCGTAGCCGTCGAGGTCGGTGACCTCCATGAGGCCCCGCTGGCGCTGCTCGCTGGTCGCCGCCAGGAGGACGCACCAGCCGGCCACGTCGCCATCGGGCCCGGTGATGGCGATCGCGACCTCGCCGAACGCCAGGTCGCCGACGTCGAAGCTGTCCAGCGGCGCCCGATCGGCCGGCCCCGGCGGCGACGCCAGCCCCGCGCCCCGGGCCGCCGGCGCGTCGCCGGACAGCGCTGCGAGATCGGGCTCCCCGGACGGCGCATCGCCGCTGTCGTCACCGCCGTTGGCGCAGCCGACCGATGCCCCGAGCAGGCTCAGGGCGGCAACGGTCACGGCCACTCGGCGCCGACGCATCCGCGCATCCTGGCACGCCGGCACCGTCCCGAATGGGCGGCACCCACGAACCGCGTCCGCTAACGCCGCCGGATTCCGCAGCGAACCAACGCCGGTTCGGACGACCGGACCGCCGACGGACCGAATCGGCGTCCGCAAGCGTCGAAGATCGACGCATCCGAAAGCCGGTTGAACCAGTATGACGAGCGGCCGGAGTGGCGGGTCAGTCCCTGGCCGAGCCGTACAGGCTCAGGCTCTCGGCCACCTCGGCCGACAGGTGGTACGTCTCGGCGTCGGCCGGGAAGCGACCCGCACGCACGTCGGCGGCAAACGTTTGCAGCGCCTCCACCGAGGCGGCGCCGAGCTCGGCGTAGCGGCGCACGAACTTCGGCCGCATGCGCTCCTCGATGCCCAGCACGTCGTGGTACACGAGCACCTGGCCGTCGCAATCGCCCCCGGCGCCGATGCCGATGGTGGGGACGTCGACGGCGCCGGTGACCATGCGGGCCACCTCGTCGGGCACCGCCTCGAGCACGATCGCGAAGCAGCCGGCGGCCTCCAGCGCCTTGGCGTCGCGCACCAGCTCGAGGGCGGCGTCGTGCTGGCGGCCCTGCACCTTGAACCCGCCCACGGCGTGCACCGACTGCGGCGTCAGCCCCAGGTGCCCCATGACGGGGATCTCGGCGTCGATGATCGCCTCGATCACCGGGAGCCGCTTGCGGCCGCCCTCCAGCTTCACGGACTGGGCACCGGCCCGGACGAGCTTCGCCGAGTTGCGGACGGCCTCGTCGGTGGACGTGTGGTAGCTCATCCACGGTAGGTCGCCCACCACCAGCGGGCGCGGCACTTCGGCGTCGGACGAGGCCAGGCCCCGGGACACCGCGCCGGTGTGGTGGGCGATGTCGTCGACCGACACCTGCAGCGTGTCGTCGTAGCCCAGGACCACCATCGCCAGCGTGTCGCCGACGAGGACGAGGTCGACGCCGGCGGCGTGCGCCTGGCGCGCCCCCGGGGCGTCGTAGGCGGTGACCATAACCAGCGCGTCGTTGCCACTCCGCACCTTGGAGGCGCGAATGGCGGGCACGGTCAGCGTGCGCATCGGCACTAACCCTCCTTCTCCGTCCAGCGCCTGGGTGGCTGCCGGCGGTGCTGTCGACCGTAATGTGGCCGCTAGCGTCAACGCCATGTCGGCCGGCGCGCATTCCGGGATCGGCGCGGGAACCTGCGAGTCCTGCGGCGCCGCGGCCGACGACCTGGCGGAGGTGCACCGGGTCTATGTCATCCCGGCGGCATGGGACACCGAGGAGAAAGTGGAAGTGCTCGAGGAGCTAGAGCGCTGGTGCTTCCCCTGCCGGAGCCAGTACCCCCACCAGCCGCTGGGCGGCTGACCCTGCGGCGTCAGTTGTCCCCTGGGCCGGGCACCGGGATCGTGGGGACCGGCACTGAGGTCGTCGGCAAGGTGATCAACGTGGTGGTCGGGACGGTCGTGCTCGTGGTCTGACGGCCGCCGCCACCACCCCCTCCGCCGCCGCCACCGGGCCCGGGGCGAGGGTTCGTGGGCGGCGGGGCGGTGGTCGTGGTGGTCGTCGTCTCGTCGGCGGTGAGCAGCTCGCCCTCGTTGATGACCGTGCCCGCCTCGATCTGCTCGGGCGTGGGCTCCACGAACTCGTCGCTGGTGCCCTCGGTGGCCACCTCCATGAACCGCCGCCAGATCTCCGCCGGAAGCGACCCACCGGTGACCGACGCGACTCCCTCGACGTTCTCCATCGGGATGCTGGCCTGCGGGTGGCCCATCCACACCACCGCCGTCAGCTTGGGGACGTAGCCCGCGAACCAGGCGTCCCAGTTCTGCTGCGCCGTCCCGGTCTTGCCGGCCGCCGGCTTGCCGAGGTTGGCGCGCGCACCCGTGCCGCCGGGCTCGAGGGGGCCCCGCAGCGCATAGGTCACGAGGTCGGCCTGCTCCGGCGCCAGCACCTGTCGCTGCGACACCTGCCGCTCCCAGACGACCGAGGCCTTGCCGTGCTGGTCGACCCGCTCGACGCGGGTGACGATCTCGGGTGCCTTGTACACGCCGCGGTTTGCGAACGTCGAGTACACGCCCACCATCTCCAACGGCGTGGCCTCGGTCGTGCCGAGCACCATGGAGGCGTTGGGAGCTAGCTGCTGTCCGGCACCGATGCCGAGCTGCTCGGCCAGATCGGCGACGCTCTGGGGCCCGAGGTCGAGCATCAGCTGGGCGAAGGCAGTGTTCGACGACTGCTTGGTCGCCTCCAAGAGATCGAGGATGCCAGCGTCACTCTCCGAGTAGTTGCCCACCTCCCAGGGCTTGCCGACAGCGTCGAGCGCTTCGGGCGAGTCGAAGGTCATGAGCCCCTGCGCGTTGTAGCGGGAGTCCAGCGAGAAGCCCCGCCGGATGGCTTCAGCGAGCGCCAGCACCTTGGCGATGGATCCGGTCTGCCGGCCTTCGGAGCCCAGCCCTCGCACCGCATAGTTGTTGGCCTGCTCCGTGCCGTCATAGCGCCTGCGGCTACCCACCATGGCTCTCACCAGGCCCTGGTCGTCGACGGCCACCAGCGACGCCTCGGGGTCGTTGGGATCGACCAGCGTGCCGGTCACCGCCTGCCATGCGGCCCGCTGCATGTCGTAGTTCAGCGACGTGTAGACCCGCAGGCCGCCGCTGGTGATGTCCTGGTCGGTGAAGCCGAGCCGCAGGAGCTCCTGGTACACGTAGTCGGTGACGTACGGGGTTCCCATGTAGTTGGGGTCGCTGGCGCCCCGCAACGTGTTCCGCAGCTTGACGCTGCCGGGCGGCCGGATGTAGGGCTCGGTGAGGGCCACGGCGTCGGCGGCCTCGGCCTCCTCGGCGGTGATGTATCCCTCTTCCCGCATGGCCTCCAGCGCGGTGTGGCGCCGCCGGGCGGCCTCCTCGGGGTTCTTGCTCGGCTCGGCCAGGTTGGGGGCGCGGATGAGTCCGGCCAGGAAGGCGGCCTCGGCGACGCCGAAGTGCGGATCGCGCACGTCGATGCCGAAGTACGCCTGGCTGGCGGCGCCCACTCCGTAGGCGCCGCGGCCCCAGTAGATGGTGTTGAGGTAGCCCTCGAGGATCTCCTCCTTGGACATCTCCCGCTCGAGCTTGACGCTCAGCACCGCCTCGTTGATCTTGCGGGTGACCGACTTCTCCCGCGTGAGGTCGAAGGCGGCCTTCACGTACTGCTGGGTGATCGTGGACGCCCCCTGCTGGACGCCTTGGCCCCGCAGGTCGCGGTACAGCGCCCGGGCGATGCCCACGGGATCGACGCCCTGGTGCTCGAAGAAGTCGCGGTCCTCCACTGCCAGGACGGCGTTGATGACGACCTGGGGCACCTCCTCCAACGGCAGGTTGACCCGGTCGCCCTTGTCGGTGTCGCCGCCGCTGGCCTCCACGTTGGCGGCCATCTTGGCCATCGCCTTCTGTGCCGTGCACTTCCCGGGCTGGACGTCGGCGGCGCAGAAGTAGCTGGATTGCGTGAGCGCCTCGACCTCGGGCAGCTCGGTCTGGGCGAACAGCGCGCCGACGCCGGTCAGCGCCGCCAGCATCGCCAGGCCGATCAGGAACAGCGGACGGCGCAGCCGCCACAGCAGGCTGCGCTTGTGTCGCCGCCGGCGGCGACGGGCCCGGCGCCCGGTTCCCTCGGGATCGATCGGGCCACCGCCCGCGCCGCCCGATCCGGCGGGGCCGCCCGGGCCGCGGCCTCGGCCGTTGCCGCCGCCCCCGCCCCCGCCGCCACCCCCGGGGCCCGGAGGCCGCCGGCGGGGGCCGTTCGGACCGCCGCCCGCCGCAGGGCGGGGCCGGCCGCGTTCGGGGGCCGGTTGGTCGAAGCCACCGTTGCCGGCGCGGCGGGCCGGACCAGCTTCGCCGGACCCGGGCTGCGGCCATGGCTGGTCGGACACCGCGCGCGGACGCGGCCCACCGCCGGGCCGCGGACGCTGGCCGGGGCGCGGACGGGAGCGCGCGTCGAACGGGCGGGTGTTGTAGATCGGTCGTCCAGCCATTCCGAGGCCAGAAGACTACCGGGGGTCACACCGCCCGGCCATGTCACGCGGGCGTCGCCCGACCGTCAGGTGCCGCCGACCTGGAAGGCGCGGGTCAGGTGGTTCCAGGCACACTCCGGGCACACCTCGACCACGTAGCACGTGATCGCGGCCCGGCCCCGGGAGAGCTTGGCCATCTCCCGGGCCGTGGTGATGCAGCGCCCGCCGGCCGGCAGCCGGGGGCCGAAGGCGTAGGTGACGAGCACGACCTCGGACTCCTCGCAGATCGGGCACGGCTCCTCGGTGGCGCGACTGGCCATCGTCGCGGCCCGGCGCAGCTCGGGATGCGCGTCGCAGACGTCGAGGCGGGAGAGCCGGCCCTTGCGGTACTGCTGCACGACCGACTGCCGCGTCAGGCGGTAGTCGACGACGGCGCCGTTGGTGCTCGCTCCTCGGATCGCCTCCGGCCGAAAGCTCATCGCAGGGAACGCTAGCGGTGCATTCTCGCCGGTGCCCTCGGGCGGGCCCGGACCCACACGCCGAACCGAGCGACCACGCAGACCTGGGAGATCGGTGACGGAGGTTGACGTTCCGGCGAACCGCCGGCAGACTGCACGTCGTTATATCGATCCGATATGACGTTCGCTTTACCGGTCCTCTTCTGCCCTCCTGCCTCAACATGTTCGACCTCGCCATCCTCGGCCTCCTCGACGAGAACGACCTCCACGGCTACGAGCTGCGCAAGCGGCTCGGCGAGCTGCCGGGCATGGGCTTGGCGGTCTCGTTCGGCTCGCTCTATCCGGCGCTCGGCCGGCTCGAGAAGGCCGGCCAGGTCAAGGCCGTCACCAGCCGCCCCGCCCAGCCCGTTCCCACCGCCCCCATGAGCGGGTCGCTCGTCGGCGAGCTGGCCGCGTTCCGGGCCAAGCTCCGCCACACGAGCACCGCGCCCGCGTCACGCGCCGGACGAGGCTCGAGGGGCAAGAAGGTCTACGGCATCACAGACGGAGGCCGGCAGCGGCTGCACGAGCTGCTCGTCGATCCCGACGTCGCCGACGACCGCCGCTTCGCCCTGCGGGTGGCGTTCTGCCGCAACCTGACCGCTGCCGAGCGCCTCGAGCTGTTCGAGCGTCGCCGCACCGAGCTCATCCGCCGCCGTGACCAGCGGCGCAACCCGGCCCGATCCGACGGGCGGGTCAACACCTACCTGCGCTCGCTGGTCGAGCGCGACACCGCCGCCATCGCCGTCGACCTGGCATGGCTCGACCGCCTCATCGCCGAGGAACGGGCAGCGTCGCCCATGGCCGGGGCCGAGGTGGGCGCCGACACCGACACCGGAGGAAACCCATGAGCAAGATCCGTCTCGCCATCGCCGGCGTGGGCAATTGCGCCAGCTCGCTGGTGCAGGGCGTCGAGTACTACAAGGACGCCGACCCCACCGATCAGGTCCCGGGCCTGATGCACGTCGACCTCGGCGGCTACCACGTCCGCGACATCGAGGTCGTGGCCGCGTTCGACGTCGACGCCGACAAGGTGGGCATCGACGTGTCCAAGGCCATCTCCGCCGGCCGCAACAACACCATCCGCTTCGCTGACGTGCCCGAGTTGGGCGTGCCGGTGCTGCGGGGCCCGACCTTCGACGGCTTCGGCGAGTTCTACCGCCAGGAGTGCGAGGAGTCGCCGGCCGAGCCGGTCGACGTGGCCCAGGCGCTGCGCGAGGCGCGGGCCGACGTGCTGGTGTCGTACCTACCGGTCGGTTCGGAGCAGGCGCAGAAGCACTACGCGCAGGCCTGCCTCGACGCGGGCGTGGCCTTCGTGAACGCCATCCCGGTGTTCATCGCGTCCGATCCCTCGTGGGCCGCGCGCTTCCGGGATGCCGGCGTGCCGATCGTCGGCGACGACATCAAGTCGCAGGTGGGCGCCACCATCGTCCACCGCACCCTGGCCCGGCTGTTCGAGGACCGGGGCACCACGATCGACCACACCTACCAGCTCAACTTCGGCGGGAACATGGACTTCATGAACATGCTGGAGCGCTCGCGGCTGAAGTCGAAGAAGGTGTCGAAGACCCAGTCGGTCACCAGCCAGATCGAGGCCGGCATCAGCGATCAGGACGTCCACATCGGCCCGTCCGACCACGTGCCGTGGCTCGAGGATCGCAAGTGGGCCTTCATCCGCCTCGAGGGCCGCAACTTCGGTGACGTGCCCCTGACGGTCGAGCTCAAGCTCGAGGTGCACGACTCGCCCAACTCGGCGGGCGTCATCATCGACGCCGTGCGGTGCGCCAAGCTCGCCCTCGACCGGGGCATCGGCGGACCGGTGCTGCCGGCCTGCCAGTACTTCATGAAGTCGCCGCCCTCCCAGGTGCACGACGACGTGGCCCGCGACGCGCTCGAGGCGTTCATCGAGTCCTGACCCCCCGGCAGTCGCTGCGGATTTTCTTGGCCGAACGACATCCGCGCGCCCGGTCGGCTCCGAACTAGGGGCACCGGGTGCTGTCGGGTGCCGATGTGCGGGATCAGCAGCCGCGGCAGCACCCGGGTGTCAACTCCAGCCCGGCCTCCACCCGCCACCCCGTGGTGGCGTCGGCCCGGAGGCCGACACAAATCACCTCTCCCCCCGTCCCGGGGCCGGTCCTCCCTGTCCAGGCGATCCGGCCCCGGGGCGTCCGCGCCGGGACGCCACCGATGGCGTGCGGTCGGTCGCCTACGGACAGCGGCGCGCCAGCTACCGTGTCGGGCGCCGGGGAGGAGCGGCGTGTACGAGAGCACCTCTCAATGGAGTGACGCGAGCCTCGTCATCGCCGTGGGCCGTCACAGCATGGCGGCGCTCGAGGAGCTCTTCCGCCGGCACGGGGGCGCCGTCCTCGCGCTCGCCCGGCGAGTGACCCGCGACCCGCATCGGGCCGAAGAGGTCTGCCAGACCGTGTTCACCGAGCTGTGGCGGGCGCCCGAGCGGTTCGACCCCGAGCGCGGCGGCATGCGGCCCTGGTTGCTGTCGCTGACCCACCGCCGGGCCGTCGACCTCGTGCGCTCCGAGAGCGCCCGACGGCGCCGGCAGGACCAGGAGGCCTCGCTCTCGCCGGTCGCGGTCGACGAGGTCGAGTCGGTGGTGCACACGGCGGCGTTGGCCGACGAGGTGCGCCGGGCCGTCCACCGTCTGCCGGCCCCCGAACGGGAGCCGATCCTGCTCGCCTACTTCGGTGACCGCTCCTACCGGGACACCGCCCAGCTCCTCGGCCTGCCCGAGGGGACCGTGAAGAGCCGCATCCGCTCGGGCCTGGCCACGCTGCGCCGGGCCCTCGACGTCGAGGGGGTGCGGCCGTGAGCGACGCGCAACACTTCCACCCGCTCGACGAGATCGCGGTGTACGCCCTCGACGGGCTCGAGCCCGACGAGCAGGCCACGATCGAAGCGCACCTCGCGGAGTGCCCGGTGTGCCAGGCCGAGCTCGAGGGCCACCTCGCCACCCTCGCCCGGCTCACGCCGGACGAGCCGGCCTCACGGGCCATCTGGGCCCGCATCGCCGACGCCATCGCGGCCGAAGCCGCCGAGACCGGGGCGGCCCGGCCGCCGCTCGAGGCCGTGCCCCGTCCCCAGGCTCCGCGGCCGGGGGCGGCCCCGCGGCGCCCGGTGCGCCGGCAACCACCGGGAGCTCCCGGCGAGAGACCGCGCCACCTGGCCGAACGGCGTCGACCGTGGCAGACGTGGGTCGGGCAGGCCGCGGCGGCAGTGATCCTGGTGGCGGCCGCTCTCGGTGTCGGCTACGTGCTCGGTGACCGCGGCGAGGAGGAGCCGGACCTGAACGAGGTGGCGGAGGAGGCACGCAACGAGCCCGGCGCGTCGGTCGTCACCCTGGTGACGGCCGACGGCGCACCTGTCGCCGAGGTCGTGGTCACCGCCGAGGGCAGCGGCTTCTTCTTCACGGAGGACCTGCCCGCGCTGCCGGCCGGGCGGGTCTACCAACTCTGGCAGCTCGACGGACCGCAGCCCGTCTCACTTGGCCCCGTCGGCGACGGCACCACGCCGATCATCGCGGTGGCGGTCCCGACCGGCACCACCACCATGGCCATCTCGTCCGAGGTCGCGGGCGGCGTGGTCGCGCCGACGCCCGATCAGATCGTCGCCCAGGGCGAGGCCACCGGCTGAGCGCCGCACGTCACCCTCATCCACCGTCCCCGACCGTTCCGAACCTGGGGCATGAGAAGCGACGTCGACCGCTACCGCGACCGGGCCGCCCCCGTCGACCTGGCGGGCATCGACTTCGACGCATTCCGCGACCAGCCGCTGCCCCCCGAGGTCATCCGCTGCCTGCGCTACATGCACGACGTCGAGCACCACACCATCTGCTACCTGCGCGACCTGCTCGTCACGCCGGCGCATCGCGATCCCGCCGTGACGACCTTCCTCACCGTGTGGAGCTACGAGGAGATGTGGCACGGGCAGGCCATCGGCAGGGTGCTCGCCGCGCACGACCAGCCCCACGGGGCGGGCCGGGTCGGCGAGATGCGCCGGCGCCTCGGCGTGCGGGACCGCCTGTCGCCGCTGCTGCACTCGCTGGGATCGAGCCTCGCCGGCGACACCTTCCCCGCCGTCCACATGGCGTGGGGCGCCGCCAACGAGTGGACGACCCAGGCCGGTTACGCCCGCCTGATCGACCGTGCCCGCCACCCCGTGCTCACTGACCTGCTGTCGCGCATCATGCGCCAGGAGGGCCGGCACATCGCCTTCTACGCCGCCGAGGCCGAGCGCCGCCTGGCCGGCAGTCGCCGGGCCCAGCGTCTGTGCCGGGCCGCGCTGCGGCGGCTGTGGCGGCCCGTCGGTGCCGGGGTGATGCCCCGCAGCGAAGTCGGGTTCATGGTGCGCGAGCTGTTCGGCGACGACGGGGGGCGGGCCATCGCCCGCCGGATCGACCAGCGTGTCGGCGCGCTACCGGGCCTCGACGGGCTCAGCCTGGTCGAGCGGGCGGTCGACCACTACGGGGCCGGTGGCCGGCCGGCAGCGGTTTCCCCGATGCCGCTCAGGTCGGTGCGGCCCGCAGCGTGAGGACCGCCATGTCGTCGGTCGGCTCGGCGTCGACGAACCCCGCCGCCTCCCCCTCGATGAGCCTGGCCAGCTCGGACGCGGGCAGCCCCTTGCCCTGGTAGAGGGCCTTCACTATGCCCTCCTCGCCGAAGACCCGCTTGCCCGACCGGCGATCGATGAGCCCGTCGGTGTAGCAGACCAGCGCCTCTCCCGGATCGAGGTGCACGACCGTGTCGGTGAGGCTGACCTCGTCGGTCACCCCCAGGAGCGTGCCGTGGACGCCGACGGGCTCGACCCGGCCGACGTTCCGCCTCACCAGCGGCAACGGGTGGCCGCCCGAGCACAGGATGAGGTCGACACCGCGGGCGTCCCCGGAGCCGGACGTCGGCTGCGCGGCCCCCACCAGCACGGTGCAGAACCGGGGGCTCACGGGCACGTGGTCGTCGTCGGTGTCCGCCCACTCGGCGGTGTGGCGCAGCAGCATCTGGTTGAGGCGGGCCAGGATCGCCGACGGCATGACGCCGGCCATCGCCGACGAGCGGATCGTGTGACGCACCAGCCCGGTGGTGGCTGCCGCCTCCACGCCGTGCCCGCACACGTCGCCCACGGCGAAGATCCACCAGTTGGCGTCGGCCTGGAAGGCGTCGTAGAAGTCGCCCCCCACGTCGAGCCCCCGCCCCGCCGCCCGGTAGCGGGCGCCCAGCTCGACGCCGGGGATCTCCGGCAGGCTGCCCGGCAGCAGGCTGTCCTGCAGCGCCCGGGCCACCACCGACTGCTCGTCGAACAGGCGGGCGTTGTCGACGCTGACCGCCGCCCGCGCCGCCACCGACTGGGCGAGGTCGAGCTCGTCGTCGGCGAACGTGCGCCCCGGGCGGTTGCCGAACCCGATGGCTCCCAGCAGCCGCCCACGGGCCTGGAGGGGGAAGATCGCCAGCCCCTCGACGCCGACCGCATCCATCGCCTGGCGGCTGTCGTCGTCACCGAACAGTGGCCGCAGCATCTGCGCGGCGCGCGACCCCCGGATCAGGGGTCGTCCCGCCTCGAGCGCGTCGCCGAGCTGGCCGGCGCGGTCGAGGTCCCGGGGGATTCGCTCGGCCAGGCGGCGCAGCGGCGCGACCTGATCCGCGTCGACGTGGGCGGCGCCGACGACGGGGCGGGGATTGGTGGTCGACTCGGCCAGGCGCACGACGCACCAGTCGGCGATGTGGGGGACCGCCATGCCCGCCAGCTGCGTCAACGTGGCATCGAGCTGCAAGGTGCTCGACAGCGTGCCGCTCAGCCGGTCGAGGAACCGGAGCCGCTCCTGGTCTCGCTCGGCGGCCACCGCCAGGCGTGCCCGATCGAGCGCCAGGCCACAGTGCGCGGCCACGTCGTCCAGCAGGTGCCGGTCCTCGGCGGCCCGGAGCCGGTGCCCGTCGTCGAAGCCCATGCCCAGCACCCCGAACGGCTGCCCGGCGGCGTCCTTCAGCGGCACGACGGCGAACGCGTCCTCGTAGACGAGCTCGGGGGCGTCCAGTTGCGGATAGCGGCGTCGCCTCTCGGTGGTGCTGGCCACCACGACCGGGCGGCCGGTCCGCAGCGCCTCGGCCGCCGGCAGGGGCGAGCTGCGGGCGATGCGCCCGAAGCGGGCCTGCAGCATGTCCTCCGGGACACCCGACACCCCTGCGACCACCAGCTCGTCGTCGGACAGCACGTACACCACGCCGGTGCGGCCGCCGAGCAGGGCGACACCGTCGCCGAGGATGGCCCGCACGATCTCGTCGGGGTGACGGAGGCGGTTGAGCTGCTCGACCAACCGGGCCATCGCCACGGTCGTGCCGAGCGAGCGGGTGGCGTCGACAAGCACGCCCGCGGCACCGGAGACATCTTCCCTGCCGTCGACGGCCCGCACCAGGAGCACGGCCCAGCGGTCACCGTCCGCCAACCGCACCGCTTGCTCGTGCGCCCCACCGCCGGTCTCCCCGGCCAGGACCGACCGGACCGCGGCGGCCGCGGCGTCGCGGTCGCCGGGGTGGAGCAGTTCGAGCCAGCCGTCGCCGTGTAGGACGGAATCGTCCTGCACCTGCGGCCCGGCGGCGCCACCGTCCAGGCGCGCCTCCCGGCACTGCCCGCCCTCGTCCCAGGAGAGGGCCACGGCCAGCGCGCCGGACGGCAGCGTCCGGACCGTGGCAGCTGCCACGGGCATCGCAGACGAGTCGGTCGTCAGACCGACGCCGCCAAGGGGCGGAGGGTGGGGGCCGGGCCGGATGGTCATGCGGTCTTCGGAGTCTCGCGCCTGTGGAGAACCACCGCACTCGGCGACCTGCGGACGCCCAGAGCAGCCGCGTCGCCGTGAAGGGTCGGACAGACTGACGAGATGGCTTGGACCCGCTTCTCCCCCACCCGACCGGACGCCGCCGCGCTCGCGTCGGATGCGCTCCTGTACGGACCCGGTCTGCCGCCCGAGAGCGAGCTGAAGCTGCTCGGGCACGTCGATGGGCGGCGGATCCTCGACCTCGGCTGCGGCGCCGGCGCCTGCTCGGTGGCGCTGGCCAAGGCCGGGGCCCGGGTCATCGCCGTCGACGATGACGCCGCCAACGTCGGCGCCGCCCGGGACCACGCCGAGCAGGCGGGCGTGCGGATCGAGACCCACCACGGGCCGCTGCCCGAGCTGGCGTTCGTGCGGGCCGACACCATCGACGGCGCGGTGTCGGTCTACGGGTTGGCGGCTGCCGACGACCTCGACCGGGTGTTCCGGCAGGTCCACCGGGTGCTGAAGCCCGACCGGCCGTTCGTGTTCTCGCTGCCCCACCCGGCCTTCACCTTGCTGGACCCGGGCGGCGGCGAGCCGGTGCTGCGCCGCTCGTGGTGGGACCCCAGCCCCGTCCCGTGGTCAGTCGGCGCCGGCCGGGCCGAGCCCGACCGCCCGCGCACGCTCGCCGGGCTGTTCGCCAGCCTGGGGCGGGCCAACTTCCGGGTCGACGCGCTCGCGGAGCCCGAACCCGACCGGGCCGCGGCCGGCGACAGCTGGTCCGACGCCATGAGCTGGGTCCCGCCGACGCTGATCCTCCGGGCGCGCAAGGTCGCCTAACCGCCGGCGCCTCGTGTGGCGGCGTCGGCAGCGCCGGCCTGGCTCTTGCGCTCGGCCCACCAAGCCAGAAGGCGGCGCTCGGCCTCGGCCTGACCGAGCGGGCCCTCGTCGAGGCGGGCCTCCAGCAGCATCGACAGCGCCGCGCCCACCACCGGCCCCGGCTTGACGCCGAGCAGCTCCATGACCCGGTTGCCGTCGATGTCCGGACGGATCCGCTCCAGCTCCTCGCGCTCGCGCAGCTCGGCGATGCGCGCCTCGAGGTCGTCCATGCGCTTGGCCAGCATGCGGGCCTTGCGCTCGTTGCGGGTCGTGCAGTCGCAGCGGGTCAGCTCGTTGAGGTCGTCGAGCAACGGACCGGCGTCGCGGGCGTAGCGCCGCACGGCCGCGTCGGTCCACACATCCTCGCGGTAGCCATGGAACCGCAGGTGCAGGAACACCAGCTGTGACACGTCGTCGACCATCTCGTTGGAGAAGCGCAGTGCCCGCATGCGGTCGCGGGCCATGCGGGCGCCGACCACCTCGTGATGGTGGAAGCTGACGCCCTTGGGCCCGATCGAGCGGGTCTTGGGCTTGCCGATGTCGTGGAGCAGGGCCGCCAAACGGAGGACCAGCCGGGGCGACGTCTTGGCCACCACGGCGATGGTGTGGGACAGCACGTCCTTGTGGCGGTGGATCGGGTCCTGCTCGAGCCGCAGCCCCCGCAGCTCGGGCAGGAACTCGTCGGCCAGCTCGGTGTCCACCAGGAACCACAGGCCGGCGCTCGGATCGTCGACCACCAGCAGCTTCGAGAGCTCGTCGCGCACCCGCTCGGCCGACACGATCTCGAGCCGATGGCGCAGCTTGCGGACGGCCGCGACCAGATCCGGATCGGGCGCCAGGCCGTAGCCGGCGATGAAGCGGGCGGCCCGCATCATCCGCAGCGGGTCGTCGGACAAGGACACCTCGGGGGCCAGCGGCGTGCGCAGCCGGCTCGCCGCCAGGTCGGCCACGCCCCCGAAGGGATCGATCATCTCGACGTCGGGCAGGCGGAGCGCCATGGCGTTGACGGTGAAGTCCCGGCGGGACAGATCGTCGGTGACGTCGTCGGCATAGACCACGTGGGGCTTGCGCGAGTCCTCCCGGTAGGCCTCGGCGCGGTGGGTGGTGACCTCGAACGTGACGCCCCCCTTGCGGGCGCCGATCGTGCCGAACGACTGGCCCTGGGTCCAGGTCGCGTCGGCCCAGCCGTCGAGCAGGGCGAGCGTCCTGTCGGGACGGGCGTCGGTGGTGAGGTCGAGGTCGGCCCCCTCGGTCAAGCGACCGAGCACCAGGTCGCGCACGATCCCGCCCACGAGGTAGACGCGGTGGCCCGCTGCGGCGAAACGCTCGGCCAGCGGCCGGACGTCGTCGAGGATCGGCTGCAGCCGCTCGGGGATCACGTGCGCAGGGTAGTGAGGTGTGGTGCCAGGTCCCCGAGGCATACCGGAGCGCCGCTCAGGCCGGCACCGACGGGAGGCCCTCGATGGGCGCCGGCGTCGCCCGCAGGTCGAGAGGCCCCAGCGTGGCGAGCACCCGGGCCAGGTCGGCGAGCCCGAGGTCGGTTTCGAACACGACTGACGCGCCGTCGCTGGCATGCAGGATGCCCTCGGCGATCCCGTCGGTCACGACGCCGGTGGCGTCGTAGCCCTCGACGTCGAAGGGCTGGGCTCCGGGCGGATCGACGACGCAGGCGGGCGACACGACCGAGAGCCACAGATAGCTACCCACGGGATCGTCGACGTCGGTGTAGTCGAGGTCGACGCTGGCGCACTCGCCCTCGGCGTCCGGCGTGACCGCGGCATTGACCAGCGTCCAACCCGCGGGCACGCCCCCCAGCCCGACGAGGAGGGGGCCGCCCAGTGCCGTGATGTCCTCCTCGTCGATGGACGGCGTTGCGTCGACCTGGGCGGGGTCGGGCATCTCGACGTCGACGCTGTCCCCGTAGTGGTCGAACTCGTAGCTCGCCGTGAGGTCGATGCCGAACTGCGCCATGTCGATGTCCAGCGAGATCGGCCGCCCGGCCTCGTCGACCGTCAGGGTCAGCTGTGCGTCGCCCTCCCCCAGGTCTCCCAGCAACCCGGCGCGCACCGCCGCGTGCACCACGCGGTTGCCGTCGGGGTCTTCCCCACCCTGCCGGTGCTCGTCGGCAAGGTCGAGCCAACGGACCAGCCGGTGGACTGCGATGCCGACCGTCCCGGCTTCGACCTGCTGCCACGGTCGGCTCTCGATCTGGTCCGGAAACGCCGTCCGTCGGAGCCACACCTCGCCGCGCCGGGCCACCATCTCGAGGCGTGAGCCGTCCGGCTCGTCGCTGATCTCGTGCCAGGTTTGCCCCACCCGCACCTCACCCGACAGGGTCCAGTCGACGACGAACGGCTGGTCGTCCTGCGGGTCGGTTCCCTCGACCCGGCTCGTGCCCTCGTAGCTGAACGTCCCTGCGTCCTCGACCTGGTCGGCGGCGGACGCGACGATGGCCTCCGGGGACCCGGGCGTGGCGCCGTCGTCGGCGGCTCCGTCGGGCGCGTCGGCCGCGTCGGCGGGCGCCGCACGGATGGCGTCGGTGTCGGGGGCCGGAGTTCTGATCGAGATGACCGCGCCGCCGACCACGAGCGTGAGGCCCACGAGCGCCGTGGCGACGGCCGGCAGGCGCTCCCGCCGAGGCGGGCGGCGACGTACGTGGCGGGGGCGGTGGGGCGCCTCCATCTCCCAGCTGATCGGCCCACCGGGTCCGCCCTGCGGCCACGCCCCCGTCCCCACGACGCAGGACTATGGCACGTCGGCGAGGCTGCGTCCCGGCGAACCACGGGGCGGGCGCAGCCGGCTACGAGGCGTCGGGCTTCAGCGGGCCTGCACCGCCCGGGAGTGTGCCAGGGCGGCAAC
Source organism: Acidimicrobiales bacterium (assembly GCA_035641315.1). Lineage (GTDB taxonomy): Bacteria > Actinomycetota > Acidimicrobiia > Acidimicrobiales > VFJN01 > DASQUK01. The sequence continues at coordinate 48,796 of DASQUK010000244.1, forward strand.
ATCCACGACGTCCCGGCCCGGACCGCCCGACGAAGGCGGCTCGGGGTGCAGCCGGTCGCCGGCCAGGGCGGCCAGCGCCGCCGCGGTCGAGTCGCGCAGCGCGGCGAGGTCGTAGCCGCCCTCGAGGAACACCAGCCGCCGTCGGGGCGGGACCAGGGCCAGCAGGTCGGCCGTGATGTCGGCGTAGTCGCCCGACGTCAACCCGAGGTCCGTCAACGGGTCGGCGCGGTGGGCGTCGAAGCCGGCGGACAGCAGCAACCAGGTGGGCCCGAAGTCCTCGGCCAGCGGCACCACAACCTGGGCGACCGCCGCCCGGAACACGTCACCGGTGGCGCCGGGCGGCACCGGCACGTTGGCCGTCGCACCTCGGCCCTCGCCCTCGCCGGTCTCGAGCACCGTCCCCGTTCCCGGGTAGAGCGGGTACTGGTGGACCGACACGTAGGCGACGCGGGGGTCGTCGTAGAACGTCGCCTGGGTGCCGTTGCCGTGGTGGGCGTCGTAGTCGACGATCAGTACCCGCTCGCCCCGCTCCGCCAGCGCGGCGGCGGCGACCGCCACGTTGTTGAACAGGCAAAAGCCCATGGCCCGGCTGGCCAGCGCGTGGTGCCCGGGCGGGCGTACCGCGCAGAACGCCGCCGTCACCTCGCCGGCATCGAGGTGGTCGATGGCGGCGAGCCCGGCGCCGGCGGCCAGCAGCGCCGCCTCCCACGAGGCGGGGACCGCGGCCGTGTCGGCGTCGAGGTGGCCGCCGCCGGCGCGGCAGAACCGCCCGAGCGCCTCCACATAGTCGTCGTCGTGGACGCGCTCGACCTCGGCGAGCGTCGCCGGCCGGGGCGCCACGATCACGAGCTCGTCCTCCAAGCCGGCGCCAACGGCACCCTCGTGGACGGCACGCAGGCGATCGGGTCGCTCGGGGTGCCCCGTCCCGGCGTCGTGGGCGAGGAACTGCGGATGGGAGACGAAGGCGATCGGCACCGTCGATGACGGTAACGGCTGTCGCCCGGTTGCCTACGCTTGACGGGTATATGAGCGAGCGCGAAGCGCGAGCGAATCATGAGCACAGTGCGTTGCTCGCCGCGAAGCGGCGATGGCTCATCGGCGAGCCGAAGGCGAGCTGATGAGCCTTTTGCGGGCACCCTCCTCTGGAGCGGCGCGGCTCCGGGTGCGGACCTGGCACGCCGATGACCGGCTCGCGCACATCACCCCTGCGGTCGACGGGTCCGGCCCGCTCACCGCCGAGGAGGTGCGCCGCTGCATCGCCGACCTGCGCGACGGCGGGTACAGGGGGGCGGTCACGGCCGCCATGGGGCGGGCCGACCAGCCGCCGTTCCTCGAGGCCGGGTTCGTGCCCGCCGAGCGCCTGCACCTGCTGGTGCACCCGCTCGGCCAGCTGCCAGAAGCCGTGCTGTCGGCACCGGTGCACATTCGCCGGGGACGGCGGCGCGACATGGAGGATCTGCTGGCCGTCGACACCGCCGCGTTCAGCGGTATGTGGCGCCTGGACCGGGTCGGGGTCGACGAGGCGCTGAACGCCACGCCCACGGTGCACCTGCGGGTCGCCCGCGACGCCGCCGGGACCGCCGGCTACGCCATCTGCGGGCGAGCTGCCGACCGCGGCTACGTCCAGCGGCTGGCCGTGCACCCCCGGGTGCAGGGCCATGGCATCGGGGGCACCCTGCTGCTCGACGGCCTGCGCTGGCTACGGCGCTGGGGCGCGCGGGACGCGTTGGTCAACACCCAAGAGGGCAACGACCGCTCCTTGCGGCTCTACCAGCGCACGGGGTTCGTGCTGCAGCCCGATGGGCTCAGGGTGCTCCGCCTCGATCTCGGCGCTTCCCCGTGAGCCGGCTTCGCCCGTCCGCGCCCCTCCGCTCACGGGTCCTGTCGCCTCCGGTGCGGCGGCTCCGACGCTGTGACACCCGCTCTCGGCGGCTCCGCCGCCGGGCCGCTCGGGCCCTGGCGCCGCCGGCGCCGACAGGCGCCGACAACGGCGCCGCATCCTCGGCGCCACCCGCTCGCTACCCGCCCTCCGCCGGAAGACGAAGATTGGCCTCGGCCTGCGGCCGAGTCGCGATTCTCGTCGCGATCAGCATGGCCGCGGCACCGGCCGCACCGACGGCCGCCGCTCCCCGCCAGGCGGGGCCGACCATGGAGCTTGTCGAGCAGACGAGCTGGGTGCATGCCGGCGACGAGTTCCGGGTGAGCGTGCGGGTCGGCGGCGCGCCGGCGGGGGCCGGCCTGCAGATGGTGGTCCACGATCGTCTCGTGTCGCGATCAGATTTCCAGCAGACGCTCGACGGTGAGCTGGGCGACACGGAGCTGACGCTCGATCCGCGGCCATTGAGCGAGCTGGGCCCGGCAGCCGGTCCGTTCACCACCGGGTTCGTCGTCGGGGATCAAGGTCAGGGCCTCGGTGGCCGCGGCGTGTACCCGGTCGAGGTGCGCCTGGTCGACACGCAGGGCACGGAGCTGGCCAACCTCGTCACCTATCTCCCGTACCTCCACGAACCGAACGAGGAACCCTCGTACACGCCGCTATCGGTCGCGGTGGTGCTCGATGTCAGCGGGCCGCCCGCCCTCCAGCCCGACGGCGACGTCCGGGTCGCGTCCAGGACCATCGACCGGGCCCGCGAGCGGGCAGATGTGTTGGCCGCCACGCCTGATGTGCCCCTCACGCTCGCCCCGCAACCCGAGACGCTCGACGGGCTCGCGGACAGCGGTGGTACGGGCGCGGCGACGGTGCAGGCCCTGGTCGATGCCAGCGGCGAGCGACCGGTGCTGGCCCGCCCCTACACGGACGTAGACCTGACGACGCTCCGCCACAGCGGGCTGGTGAGCGAGGCCGACGACCAGATCGGGGCCGGAGCCACAGCGGTGCGCAACCGGTTCCGGCGTGAGCCGTCGGCAGGCATCTGGCTGTCCGGACCTACGCTGGGGAACGACGCCGCAGAGCAGGCTGTGGACCTCGGCATCGACCGCGCCCTGCTGCCCTCCAGCGCCGTCGAGGATGACGACTCGGGCTCACAGGCGGGCGCAGTGCCCGACGCACCCGTCGCCGTCACCAACGAGCTTGTCGCGATGGTCAGCGATCCGGAGCTGGCCGAACACCTGACCGCGGAGGACGGCGTCATCGACGCCCAGCGGTTCCTCGCCGAGCTGGCGATCATGTGGTTCGAGCGGCCCTCCACGCCCCGAGCGGTCGCGGTCTACATCCCCGGCGACGACCCGATCGACCCCCAGACCGTCGCTCGCGCGCTCAACGGGCTGACGGATGGCCAAACGGTGCAAGCGGTGCCGCTCGATCAGGTCTTCGACGTGCCGCCCGATCCGGACGGGCCCACCACCGTCGATCTCAGCGCCCACGAGATCGACGACGACCTCGACGCCATCGCCGGCCCGCTGCGCGAGGCCCGCCGCGGCGTGGTTGGCGTCGCCGGCACCCTGGCCGCAGACGGTCGCTCCCTCGAGCGGTCGCTGCTGCTCGCCACCGGCACCGCCACGCCCGACCACCAGCGCGCCGCCTTCGTCGAGCGTGTCACCGGCGAGCTGGACTCGTTGGAGGGTGCCGTCGTTCTGCCCGACGCGTTCCGCATCACCCTCACCTCCCGCACGAGCACCGTCCCCGTCAACATCATCAACAACCTCGACCGACCGCTCCGGGTGCGGATCGAGTTCGACAGCGCGCAGCTCGACTTCCTCGACGGCGACTTCATCACCCAGGACCTCCCGCCGGGTGCCACGCGGCTGGACGTGCGTGTGCGCGCCCTGACCTCGGGCGCGTTCACCATGGGCATCACCGTGCTGACCCCGGACAGCTCCCTCGAGCTCGACCAGACCACGTTCGACATCCGCTCGACGGCTGTGACCGGGGTGGGCTTGGTGCTCTCCGTCGGCGCCGGCCTGTTCCTCGCCGTGTGGTGGGCCCGTCACTGGCGCAACTCCCGCCGCTCGCGTCACCTGATGCCGGCGGGCGAGCCGCCGACGGTGCCCGCAGGTGGCGTCGTGACGGTGGGCGACGGGTCGGAGACGGCCGTCGGCCCCTCCCGCCAGGACGACGACACCGGCGACTACCGCCCCGCGCACATGGCGGGCAGTCGGCCCCGCCGGGACTGACGCGACCGCCTGCCGGCGACGGTCCTGCGTATTAGGGTCGCCGGCCATGCCAGTTCGTATCGTCACCGACTCTGCCGCCGATCTCGACGCCGCCGAGTCGAAGGAGCTCGGGGTCGAGGTCGTGCCGCTGTCGATCCGCTTCGGGTCCACCGAGTACACCGACGGCGTCGACCTGTCCGTCGAGCAGTTCTACGACAAGCTGTCCTCCTCGCAGGAGCTGCCCGAAACGGCGGCACCGTCGCCGGGAGCGTTCGAGGCAGCGTTCCGGCGCCAGGCCGAAGCCGGCGCCGACGCCGTGGTCTGCATCAACCTGTCGTCGGGCCTGTCGGCCACGATGCAGGCCGCCCAGAACGGTGCCAAGGCGCTCGAGGGCGAGCTCGACGTGCGCGTCGTCGACTCCCGCTCCATCACGTCGGGGCTCGGATCGCAGGTGCGCCGGGCCGCCCAGGCCGCCGCAGGCGGGGCCGACGCCGATGCGGTCGAGTCCCTGGTCCGTGGCCTGAGCAGCCGCACCCATGTCATCGGGGCGCTCGACACCCTCGACAACCTCCGCAAGGGTGGCCGCATCGGTGGCGCCCAGGCCGCGCTCGGCTCGCTACTGGCCATCAAGCCGCTACTGGACATCTCCACCGGCGAGGTGGAGGAGGCCGGGCGAGCCCGCACCCGCCGCAAGGCGCTGCACGCCCTGCGCGACAAGGTGTTCGAGCGCACCGCCGTGGAGGACCTGACCCTGGCCCACGGCATGGCCCCCGACCTCGACGAGATGCGCGAGCTGCTGAGCCCGCGCTACCCGGCCGACCAGATCCGGGTGACGACGATCGGCGCGACCATCGGCACCCACGCCGGACCCCGGGTGATGGGCGTCACCTGGATCGATCCCGGCTGAAGCCGAGCCGAAGGCGAGGCTGTGGCCCGAGCGGCCCGGTGCGAAGCACCAAGAGCGGGAAGCATGTTTGGGAGTTGCCCTGTGCGCCCCGTGAAGGCCGTCCAGGCGTCAGGCTGACGCGGCGTCAGGCCAGCACCTTGACTACGGTGGGCGCACCGTGGCAGTGACGCCTCCTCCCCCGACCGGCCCGTCGCCCGCCGCCGGCCTGGCGGCTGGCGCGCTCCTGGGCGGCCGCTATCGGCTCGAGGAGCAGCTGGCGTCGGGCGGCATGGCGCAGGTGTGGCTGGGCACCGACGACGTGCTGCGCCGGGCCATCGCCGTCAAGATCCTCCACCAACACCTCGCCGATGACGAGACGTTCGTCGCCCGGTTCCGCCACGAGGCCATCGCCGTCGCCCGCCTGTCGCACCCGGCCATCGTCAACGTCTACGACACGTGCAGCGACGACGGCATCGAGGCCATCGTCATGGAGCTCGTGCGCGGCCGTACGCTGCGCCAACGCCTCGACGACGGGCCCATCGATCCCTGGGTCGCCGCCAACATCGCCGCCCAGGTGTGCGGCGCTCTGGCGGTCGCACACGCCGCCGGGCTGGTCCACCGGGACATCAAGCCGGCCAACATCCTGCTGTCCGAGGACGGCCGGGTGAAGGTGGGCGACTTCGGGATCGCCAAGGCGGCCGAGTCCGCCGACCTCACCCAGGAGGGCTCGTTCCTGGGGACGGCCAAGTACCTCGCGCCGGAGCAGGTCGAAGCGGGACCGGTCGACGGCCGGACCGACCTCTACAGCCTGGGGGTCGTGCTCTACGAGATGCTGTGTGGGCGGGTGCCGTTCGAGGGCGACACGTCGTCGGCCACGGCCCTGGCCCGGCTGCACAGCGATCCCCCGAGGCTCCGCCTGGTGAAACCGGGCATCCCCCGTGAGCTCGAGTCGATCACGATGCGGCTGCTCGCCCGGTCGCCCGACGACCGATACCGCACCGCCACCGATGTGCGCGCTGCGCTGCTCGGCGCGGGCGCGGACGACCGTCCCACCACCGGCGATCCCACCATCACGCAGGCGGGATCCGACGCAGCCGGTGCCGGTGCCGCCACCACCGGCATCGTCGACCGCCTGCCTCCGCCGCCCGGTGCGGTGCCGGCGCCCCCAGGCGCGCCGGGTGCCCCGGGCCAGACTCCGCCGGTGCGCTTCGCGGAGAGCGAGCGCCGCTGGCTCGTGCCGACGCTGCTGGTGGTGTTGCTGGCGGTGGCGCTGGGCGTGGCCGGGCTGCTCATCCAGGGATCGGGCACCGACCTGTTCGGCGATCCCGACGACGGAACGGACCCGGCGGACGCGCTCCCGCCGGCCAACGAGCAGGTCCTAATCGCCCGCACGATCGACTTCGACCCGGCGGGCGGGGACGGCGAGCACGCCGAGGAGGCGGCCGCCGGCGACGCCATCGACGGCGACGCGGGCACCTCGTGGAGCACCGAGGACTACAACACGCCGGACTGGGGAGGCCTCGGCAAGCCGGGAGTCGGCCTGATCCTCGAGCTCGACCAGCCGTCCGAGCTTCACGCCCTGCAGTTCGATACACCATCGGTGGGCTGGCAGGCCGAGGTCTACGTCGCCGACAGCACTCCCGACACGCTCGACGGTTGGGGCGAGCCGGTCGCCACGTTCCAGGAGAACGGCAGCGGCACCCGCACGGTGGAGCTCGACGAGAGCGGCGCCTCCGTGCTGCTGTGGTTCACGCGCGCCGGCGACGACGGGCAGGTCACGGTCACCGAAGTGCGGCTCCAGCGCTGATCTACTGTTCCCAGCATCGCCCGAGACGCTTCCGACGCCGACGACCGCTCGCTCGTGGCGGCCGCGCAAGCCGGTGACCGCGACGCCCTCGACGCCCTGCTGCGACGCCATCACGATCGCCTGGGGGCCCTTTGCCGGCGGTTGACCGGCAACCACGCCGACGCCGAGGACGCGCTGCAGGACACGCTGATCGCCATCGCCCGCAGCATCCGCCGCTACGACGGCCGGGCCGCGTTCACGACGTGGTCGTACCGCGTGGCAACCAACGCCTCCCTCGACGAGCTGCGGCGCCGGCGCCGGCGTCCCCTCCCCGAGGCGCCCGACGCCGTCGCGGTCGGTCCGCTGGCGGACGGCCCCGGTGTCGGCGCCGCTGTGCCCTCCGCCGCCACCGCGGTGGAGGACAGGTTGGACATCGACGCCGCGCTCGCCCGCCTGCCCCAAGACTTCCGCGCCGCCGTCGTCCTGCGGGACCTGTGCGACCTCGACTACGCCGAGATCGGCCGGGTCCTCGGCATCCCGCCCGGGACCGTGAGGTCGCGCATCGCCCGGGGGCGTGCGCAGCTGGCCGACCTGCTCGGGAACCCGGCCGACGCCCCCGATCGTCCAAGCACGAGACCATGACCACCCCCCGCGACCCCGACGAGCTGGCGTCTGCGCTGCTCGACGGCCTCCTGTCCGACGACGAGGCGGCCGCGGCCCGCCGCGACCCCGCTGTCGTGGCCCGGCTGGCCGAGCTGGCGGCGGTCCGCGAGGCGGTGGGCACGCCTCCCCCACCGCCCGACCCGGCATCCCGCGAGCGGAGCCTCGCTGCGGCGCTGGCCGCCTTCGACGCCGCCGACGGAGGCGAGACGGACGACCCGGCGGCGGCGGTCGCTCCGATGACCCGGACGAGGGCGGCGCGCTCCGCTGACACCTCATGGCGTGCCTCCGATCCAGGCCGCCGTGGCCGCTGGCTCACGGCTGCCGCGGTGATCCTCGTCGTGGTCGGTCTCGGGTTCCTTGCCCGCGACTTGGGGTCCGACGGCGACAGCGACGATTCCGCGGGCGGATCGGCGGTGGAAGAGACCTCGAACGAAGCTGGATCCGCCGCCAGCGGCGACAGCAGTGAGGGCGAGGACACAGGCGGCGGCCAGGCAGAGGAAGCCTCGGAGGCCGTCGACCTGGGTGACGTCGGATCGCCGGACGCGCTGGCCGACCGGGCCCGCGCTTCGCTGCCCGAGGACTCGGACGGCGCCGAGGCGGAGCAGTCCGGCGACGACGCCCCGGCAGAGGCTGACCAGGGGTCGGCTGTGGACGAAGATTTCGCCCGGGCATGCGAACCCGGCGGCGATCCGGCAAATGGGGGCGCGTTCGCGCCGGTGGCCGGCACCGTGGTGCTCCAAGGACGCGCGTCCCTCGACGGCCAGCCGGTCGACGTCTGGGTGGTCGACGTGGGGGGCGCACAGAGGCTCGTCGCCGTGGCCGCCGACTGCACGGTGGTCGTCGACCAGCCGCTCGAGAACTGATAGTTCGCCGATCACGGCGGGGACCCGCAACTAGGCTGCCGGCATGGCTCAGGTCGGCTCATCTGTCCCGCGCAATCGAGACGCCACCACCCCGGCCCCACCGTCGGGGGACTGGGCTGCGCAGGCCGCCGACACCATCGAGCGGGTGGTCGGAGGCGTCCGAGACAAGACCACCGGGCCGGCGCTCACGGTGGCCCGGGGCGTGGTGTACGGCAGCTTCGCGCTGCTCGTGGGTCTGGCGGCGTTGGTGCTGGGCACGATCGCCGCCGTCCGCCTCGTCGACAACTACCTGCCCGACGCCGTCTTCGGTGAGGACCACACCTGGGCGGCCCACCTCATCATCGGGCTTGCGTTCGTGATCGCCGGCTCGGTGCTGTGGATCCGCCGCCACGGATCGGGAGCGGAAGATCGGCCCGCCCAAGTGCGTTGAGGGAGCGGAGGCTCACTCTCGAGCCGCCATGACGCATCCAGAGGACACATGAGCAGCCGCAAGGTCATCGTCATCGGATCCGGTCCCGCGGGTCTGACCGCCGCCATCTACGCAGCACGCGCCAACCTCGAGCCCTTGGTGCTCGAGGGCGAACCGTCGTCCACCAGCGACCAGCCCGGTGGACAGCTGATGATGACCACCGAGGTCGAGAACTATCCCGGCTTCCCCGAGGGGATCATGGGCCCCGAGCTCATGACCCGGTTCCGGGAGCAGGCGGTGCGGTTCGGGGCCGACATCCGCACCGAGAAGGCGTCGCGGGTCGACCTGTCGGCCCGCCCCTTCGGCGTGTGGGTCGGCGACCCCGACGCGGCCGAGCCCACGTACCAGGCCCACGCGCTCATCATCTCGACTGGCGCCCAATCGCTGATGCTGGGTCTCGACCGTGAGGCCGAGCTCGTGGGCCATGGCCTCTCGACGTGCGCCACCTGCGACGGCTTCTTCTTCCGCGACCACGACATCGCCGTGGTGGGCGGGGGAGACTCGGCCATGGAGGAGGCCATCTTCCTCACCAAGTTCGCCCGCTCGGTCACCATCGTTCACCGCCGGGACGAGTTGCGGGCCTCCAAGATCATGCAGGAACGTGCGTTCGCCAACCCGAAGATCCGCTTCCTGTGGAACCACGTGGTCGACGGCATCGACGGCGACGCCAAGCTGTCCGGGATCACGGTGCGCAACGTGCTCACCGACGAGGTCACCCCGCTGGCGGTGACGGGGCTCTTCGTGGCCATCGGCCACAAGCCCAACACCGACCTGTTCAAGGGCCAGCTCGAGATGGAGGAGTCGGGTTACCTGCTGACGGGCCTGGGCAGAGGGGTCAGCTCGACCAATGTCGAGGGCGTGTTCGCCTGCGGCGACGTGCAGGACCACGTGTACCGCCAGGCCGTCACGGCCGCCGGGTCGGGTTGCGAGGCGGCCATCGACGCGGAGCGCTGGCTCGAGGCCCAGGGTCACTGAGGCTGGTCGCAGGAACGGGGCTGGGAACAACGCCGACTGCATCGCTGTTCAGCTTCGTGGTTCTTGGTTTAACTCAAGTCATACAGAGGAAGGTCACCCAAACATGGTTGAAGGCATCACCACCCTGACCGACGCCACGTTCGACGAGACGATCGGCGCCGCGGCCGAACCGGTGGTCGTCGACTTCTGGGCCGAGTGGTGCGGACCTTGCAAGATGATCGCCCCGATCCTGGACGAGATCGCCGGCGAGCATGCGGGCAAGCTCAGCGTCGCCAAGCTGAACGTCGACGAGAATCCGGACGTCGCCCGCCGCTACGACGTCATGAGCATCCCCACGCTCATCGTCTTCAAGGACGGCGCGCCGCAGAAGCGCCTCGTGGGGGCCAAGGGTAAGGGTCAGCTGTTGGCTGAGCTCGGCGAGTTCCTGCCCTGAACCTTCACCACAGACGTAATCCACAACCTGTGTGCAAGGTTGTGGATTGACTCGACCCCAACTTGAGGACCTCCAACCCTCAGGTTGGGGTTAAGCGGTTTTCGGTGCCTGTACTTGTCAGCGGGTGCCCGCCATGACGCGATAGATGCGCTCGAGGTCTTCCAGGTCTGCAAACTCGATGACCACGCGGCCTCGCTTGGGACCGACGTTGATCTTGACCCGCGTCTCGAGCTGCTCGGCCAGCAGCTCTTCGAGCTCCAGCAGCCCCGGGGGTCGCAGCTTGTTCGCACCGCCCGCGCCACCTGCCGACGGGCTCGGTGAGCCCGTCAGGCCGTTGCGCTTGCGCACCGCCTCCTCCGTCTCACGCACGGATAGCCCATCGGCGGCCACGCGCCGCGCGAGGGCCTCCTGGAAGGCCCGGTCGGGGGTCCCCAGCAGCGCCTTGGCGTGCCCTGCCGACACCCGGCCCTCGGCCACGAGTCGTTGCACCTGCGGAGGTAGCTGGAACAGCCGCAGGAGGTTCGCGACCGCAGACCGGCTCTTGCCGACCTTGTGCGCCACCTCTTCCTGCGTCAGCTCGAAGTCCTCGACCAGCTGCTGGTAGGCGGCCGCCTCTTCGAGCGGGTTGAGATCGTCGCGATGGAGGTTCTCGACCAGTGCGTGCTGCAGGCTCAGCTCGTCGTTGACCTGGCGCACGATCACCGGGATGAACTGCAGGCCCGCCCGTTTGGCGGCCCGCCAGCGCCGCTCGCCGGCGATCAGCGTGTAGCGGTCGCTGCTGAGCTGGCGGACCAGGATCGGTTGCAGGACGCCGAGCTCGCGGATCGAGGCGGTCAGGCCCGCCAGTGTCTCTTCGTCGAAGCTGCTGCGGGGCTGGTAGGGGTTGGGCTCGATCTGGTTGATCGGGATCTCTTCGACACCGGGACGCGCGCCGAGCCCGGCGGCCGTGGTCGATGTGACATCCGACGGGATGAGGGCGGTGAGCCCCTTACCCAGTCCGCCGCGGCGCTCCACCGCTGACCTCCGTCGCCAGGTTCCGGTACGCGATCGAGCCGCGCGAGGTGGGATCGAACGTGATGATCGGCTGGCCGAACGACGGCGCCTCGCTCAGGCGCACCGTCCGGGGGACGATGCTGTGGCAGACCTTGTCGCCGAAGTGGTCCCGCACCTCGCGGACGACCTGGTCCGCCAGCTTGGTGCGGGCGTCGTACATGACCAGCACCATGGCGCTCAGCTCCAGGCCGGGATTCAGGTTGCGTTGGACGAGCTGCACGTTGCGAAGCAGCTGTCCGAGGCCCTCGAGGGCGTAGTACTCGCACTGGATCGGCACAATGACCTCGCTCGCAGCCGCCAATCCGTTGACGGTCAGCAGCCCGAGGGAAGGCGGGCAGTCGATCAGCATGTAGTCGTAGTCGTTGCGCACGGCGTCGAGCGCCCGCCGCAGTCGCATCTCGCGGCTGAACGCGGGGACGAGCTCGATCTCGGCCCCCGCGAGGTCGAGGGCCGCCGGAGCCACGAACAGGTTGCGCACCGTCGTGGCTTCCACGCAATCTTCGAGTGGAAGATCGTTCAAGATGACGTCGTACATCGAGGATTGCAGGTCGCGGATGTTGATGCCAAGCCCGGTGCTGGCGTTGCCCTGCGGGTCGAGGTCGACGACCAGCACCCGGTAACCCAACTCGGCCAGGCAGGCGCCGAGATTCACCGCGGTCGTCGTCTTCCCCACGCCACCTTTCTGGTTGGCAATGGCAATGGTCCGGGGCAACGGCCGTTCGAACGGGGAAGGGGAGACGGCCGCGGCCTCGTCCAGGTAGGGCGACTCCGGCGATTCCTCCCCGATCGCCTGGTCGAGCTCTTCGTCGAGCACGGCCGATGTGGGGGGGCCGCCGACGCCGCTGTCTTGGGTGCTCATCGCGGATGCTCCCAGCCTTTCGATGCCGGACGCACTCGATCCCCGGCAAGCTGAACGCGTTCATGATTGCGGCCGACTACGTCCTTCGCCCGCTCACCCGGCGCCATCTCGGGCGGGCCGTCGGCCAGAGCACATACTTTCGGCCCGCCAGGTCCCGGTCAAGCCTGGGTTTTCCCCGGCCAGGCTGCGCGTTTGCCCGAGGGTGTTCCACGTGGAACATCGCGGCGGTTCGTGTTGCTGTAGGGGCGTCCACGCGATGGCGGGACTGTAGGAAACTGCTCTATGGCGGGACTGTAGGAGACTGCTCTACTGGCGCGTTGGCCTTCCCCGCGCCCAAGAGATTGCCCAAATAGCCAATTCGGCGCCCAGAACATCAGCGTCGCCTAGCGCGGCACCGCTGCGTGACGGCCGGCCAACCTGCTTCTCCTTGCTCCAGAGCGTGGCTTGACCGCGGCAGCGGCTGGCGCTGACCCGTCCCTCCATTCGATCGTGTTCTTCGGGCCCATACGGCGCTCGGGCGCCGGCGGCCCGTGTCGCGCGTCCGTGTGTTCCACGTGGAACACAGGGCGCCCTGTTCCACGTGGAACAACGGGCTAGAAGAGTGGCCGCTTGGCCGGGATCCCCGTGCGGCGGGGGTACTGCGGTGGGCAGGGCTCGACCTGCTGCAGCGCCTGGTAGCGATACTCCTGCGCCCACGACCGGCCCAGCGCGAGGCCCACGCGGGCCAGGCCGGCTGGCTCCCAGCGCGCAGAAGGGCCACCGCCCGCAACCATCACATCGTCGTCCAGCGGCGGCTCGCTGACCGCCAGGGTTCCGCCGACCCGTAGGAAGGGAGCGGCGCATTCCGCCGTGGTGGCCGGGCGCCCGAAGCCTCTCGCCACCACCAGGTCGAATCGGGCCCGCAGGTCCGCACGCCGACCCGCATCCTCGGCTCGAGCGCACACCACGGTCACCCGCTCCGCGAGGCCGAGAGACTGGACGGCCTCCTCCAGGAACGCGCAGCGCCGCTCACGCCCGTCCAACAGCACAGCCTCGCTGTCCACCCAGCGCAGGGACAAGACCAAGCCGGGCACGCCGCCGCCGCTCCCCAGATCCAGGAACCGCGCTGGCGGCTGCTCGAGGCCCGCGGCGAAGCCGTCGGCGTGGTCGACATGGACGCGAACGGAGCCGGGCCCGAGGAATCCCAGGCTCCGGCTCCGCTCCAGTACGTCCAGCAGCGGCGTCACCACCGGCCGCTCAGCTGGGCCGGATCACCACCCGGCGGGCCGAGTCCTCGCCCTCCGACACCGTGCTCACACCCTCGATCTCGTTGACGGCGTCGTGGACGATCTTGCGGTCGGCCGACCCCATCGGATCCAGCGCCTTGGCGACGCCGCTCGCCTTCACCGACTCCGCCACCTCGCGGGCGAAGCGTTCGAGCGCCACCTGCCGCCGGGCCCGATAGCCGGCGACATCGACGCGCACCCGGGCGTGCGTCTGGCCCACGAAGCGGCGCTGAACCATGCTGCGCACCAGCTCCTGCACGGCCTGCAGCGTCACGCCCTTCTGCCCCACCAACAGGCCTAGCTCCGTGCCGTCCACCGAGGCCTCGATCGCGTCGTCGGTCACCGCCACGGTCAGGGTGGCGTCGGACCGGCCGAACGCCGACAGCAGGTCGGTCAGGAACGTCTCGACCGCTCGGCGTTGGCCCTCGATGTCGAGCTCTGCCGGCACCGGCGCCTCTGTCGGCTGCGTGCTCTCACTCACCACATTCGCTCCCTTTGCTGTCCGACCACCTCGGCGCCGTCGCCGGCGTGCACTAGCCGAGCCGGGCGCGTGCGATCCGGCGGTCGTCGTCTCGTCCGATGGGGCCACGTCGCCGCCCACCACGGCCACCGTGGTGTCGCTGGTCGGTTCGTCGCCGGCCTGAATTGCCGCCTCCCGGGGCCGCCCGGCTGTGTCCCGAGCGCCGCCCCCCGCGGAGCCACCCCGGCCGCCCGAGCCATCACCACGTCCAGGCGACCTGCCCTTGGCCCGGCTGCGCTCCCCGTCGCGCCCGCGCCGGTCGGCCCGGCGTCGGTCGCGCCGGTCGATCTTTGGCCGGGGCGCCGTGGGGCGCACCCGCGCCCGCACCTGGGCCTCGGTGCGCAGGCGCCCGAACAGCCCCTTCTGCGGTAGCTGGACGACGTCGATCTCCGCGTCCTGCTCATCCACTCCCAGTTGGTCGAGGGCCGACTCAACGGCCTCCGCAACGGTCCGACCGGTGGTCACGACCCATTCCACAGTGTGCTACTTCCTCTTCCTCTTCTTGCGGGAGCGCGGGTGGGGCTTCGGCGCCGCCCCGGTGCCGCTCGGCGACTTGGCGCCGCCGCCGGTGCCGCTCCGGGCCTTGGGCCGCGGCTGGCCACCCCTTTGCTGGCTCCCCTTCTGCTGGGCCCCGGCGCGGCCATTGCCACTCGGCGAATCGGCGGGCTTCTTCGCCGCCGCTCGCCCGCCCTTGGCGCCGTTCCCCTCGGTCTTGCGCGCCTCACGCAGCTCGGCCATGGCCTTCTGCGCCTGCACCCCGATCGACTCCTCACCCCTGTAGAGCGAACGGGTGATGAACCACTGCTGGCCCACCCGCCACAGCGTGGAGACCAGGAAGTAGACGCCAATGGCCAGTGGGCTGACGAACGCAAAGAACACGTAGAGCAGCGGCCCGATTCGCATCATCATCCGCTGCTGCTGCGTCATCTCCGTGCCCGCGGTCCGGCCCATGATCTGCTTCTGCTGGTACCAGCTCAGGAAGGCGATGACGGCGATCAGGGCCAGATAGGGGAGCGCCGTGACGAACCCTTGGCTCAGCGCATCGCCGGGCGTTATGGCCAGGTCGACGCCCAACGAGTTCATCTCGTGCTTTCCCAGCAACGACTGATAGAGCTCGGCGTCGTGGTCCAGGTACTTGGGGCGGAACCCGTCGGTGACCGTGGTCGTCAGGCCCAGGTCGAGCGTGTAGCGCTGCAGGCCGACGAACTTGGATTGCTGGGTCAACCCCCGCACCACATAGAAGAGGATCGAGAAGACCGGCGCCTGGATCAGCAGCGGGAGACAGCCGCCGACCGGGTTGATCTGGTGCTCCCGATAGAAGCGCATCAGCTCTTCGTTGAGCTTCTGCCGGTCGTCCTTGTACTGCACCTGCAGGCGGCGGATCTCGGGCTGCAGCCGCTGCATCTCGATCATGGACCGGGTGCCCTTGAGCGTCAGCGGTGTCGTCACCACCATCACGACGCACGTCAGGAGCGCGATCGCCACCGCGTAGCCGCCGGGCACGTTGGCGTAGAAGAAGTTGAGCATGCCCGAGATGAGCTCAAACAGGCCGTCTAGCATCAGTGGTGCTTTCCTTCAGGAACGGGATCCCACCCGTGTCCCCCCCAGGGATGACAACGGACGAGCCGGCGCGCGGTCAGCGCCGAACCACGAACAGCCCCGTGCCGCTCGAGCGCATCCAACGCATAGTTCGAGCACGTGGGGACGAATCGACAGGGCGACGGGCGACCGTCCGTGATCCTCTGGTAGAGCCTTACCAAGCGATGCAGCAGCCGCGCCGGGGGGCTCATGTGCCCGAACCCCGGACCGCAGCGTCACACGCCGCCCCCAGTGACCTCTTCAACTCTGCGTAGTCGGCGTCCGCGGCCTCAGGACGAACCAGTGCCAAATACGCCCCCGGCGCCAACCCTCCACGCTCGCGATCGACCTCCCGCACCGCTGCCCGCAGCCGGCGCCGCACCCTGTTGCGCACCACGGCAGACCCCACCTGCCGGCCGATGCTGTAGGCCACCCGCACGCGGCCCGCGCCGCCGCCCGGAGACGTGGCGGCATCGGCACGCTGGGGGAGGAACACCACCGTCACCGCACCCCGCCGAGCGCGCCGTCCCTCACGCCGCAGCGCGTCGAACGTCGCACGATCGCCGATCCGCCCGATCAGGCCGACAGCCGGGCCCGGCCCTTTTGGCGCCTGGCCCGCACGATGGCCTGGCCGGCTCGGGTCCGCATGCGCAGCCGAAAGCCGTGCCGCTTGGCTCGCCTTCGGTTGTTGGGCTGGTACGTACGCTTCACCTGCTGCCTCCTCGAGCACGCGGCCTCCTCGCCAGATCAGCGGGGCCTGCGGCGGGGTGTTGAACTCGTCCACGACGCGCTGGCGCGGCACGCCACGCGTTTGGTGCGCGGACAACGGTAGAGCCCCGCCTCGTCGCAGCGCCAACCCTGTGCGCAACGGTCACGAAGCACCCCAGCAGGTTACGGCGGCCGGGGCGGGAGCACTGTGCTACGTTCCCCGCACCCGCTCCCTCGCCGGGGGTGTCAGGTACCGAATCATCCGTAGCGGCGGCGGCCAACGGCGGCCGATCTTCAGCCTTCCGTCACGGATCGGCTACTTGGCGTCAGGTTCTTGTGCGGTCATCCACATGTGTGGATTGCTTGTGGACGACCAAGGCTGGCAGCAGGAAGGCTCAGGGACGTGATCAGCGATGCGCACCATCTGTGGACAACGTGCGCGGCGCTGCTCCGAGCCCAAGTCTCCGATCTCGTGTGGCACACCGCGTTCGACGGCGTGAGGGCCGTCGATTTCGACGGCAGCGTCCTCACGTTGGGCGTTCCCAGCCCACTGGCGAAGGAGCGCATCGAGGGCCGCTACCTCGGGCTGGTGCGTGACGCCATGGCGGAGGCCGGCGCCGCTAACGCCGAGCTGCGGCTCCGCATCGAGCCGGTCGAGCCGCCGCCGCTGTGGACCGTTCCCCGCCCCGACGACACGCTGAGCGGGCAGGTCGGCGACACGCCCACAGGCGAGTCCGGCGCCGGCGGCAACCTGACCGGCGCTGCCGGGGCGCCCAACGGCCCTGTCCTGCCCGGTGACGGGCTGGGCGACGTCGAACTTAACCCCCGCTACACGTTCGAGAACTTCGTGATCGGCGGGTCCAACAGCTTCGCCCACGCCGCCGCGCTGTCGGTGGCCGAGACACCCGCCCGGAAGTTCAACCCGCTCTTCATCTACGGCCACGCCGGCCTCGGCAAGACCCACCTGCTCCAGGCGATCGCCAGCTACGTCGGGCGGAACTACCCGGCCTACCGGGTCCGCTACGTCACCTCCGAGACGTTCCTCAACGAGTTCATCGACTCCATGCACTCCGACAGCCGCGACGCCTTCAAGCGGCGCTACCGCGACATCGACGTGCTCCTGGTCGACGACGTGCAGTTCTTCGAGGGCAAGCAGGAGACGCTCGAGGAGTTCTTCCATACCTTCAACCACCTCCATCAGACCAACCGGCAGATCGTCCTGTCGTCCGACCGGCCGCCCGACCAGATCGGCATCGAGGACCGCATGCGCAGCCGTTTCCAGCAGGGCCTGATGACCGACATCCAGCCGCCGGCACTCGAGACCCGCATGGCGATCCTCCTCAAGAAGGCCGAGCTCGAGTCCACCCGCATCCCCAACGACGTGCTCGAGCTCATCGCCACCAACATCAAGGACAACATCCGGGTCCTGGAGGGGGCCCTCATCCGGGTGTCCGCCTTCGCCAGCCTCACCCACGAGCCGCTCACCGTGGACCGGGCCACCCAGGTGCTCGCCGACCTTCTGAGCGAGAACCAGCCCCGCCCCATCACGCCGCAATTGATCCTCGAGGAGACCGCCAAGCAGTTCGGGTTCACCGAGGAGGAGATCACCAGCAAGCACCGGCAACGGCCCCTGGTCACCTCCCGGCAGATCGCCATGTACGTCATGCGGGAGCTGACCGACCTGTCCTATCCCAACATCGCCCGCGAGTTCGGCGGCCGTGACCACACCACCGTGATCCACGCGGTCGAGAAGATCGGCTCGCTGATGTCCAAGGACCGGCAGATCTACGACCAGGTCACCCGGCTCATGAAGGCCGTCCGCCAGGGTGACTGAGGCCGGCGACGTTGCACGGTGGAGAAACCTCCGGACGGCCTGTGGACCGCCCCCGCCGGCCAGTGGACGAGGTGATGGCCATCCCCAGGGGGGTCACGCGCACACCCTCCGACCTGTGGGAGCCTGGGGATACACCGGGGACGACGAACGGACCGCTGACCTGCGGTGACGAGCCGTCGTCCACAATCCACAGCCCCTACTACCACCACTACTACGAGTAATCGTTACGAAGGCAGAGAAAGCGAGCAACGGCGTGAAGTTCCGATGCGAGCGAGACGTCCTCGTCGAAGCCCTCGGCACAGCCGGCCGAGCGACCGCCAGTCGCGGCGGTGCGCTCCCGGTGCTTTCGGGCATCCGCACCGAGTTGCGCGGCGACACCCTCACCCTGACCGGCCATGACCTCGAGCTGACCATCGCCGTCGCCATCAGCGAGGGCGTCAAGGGCAGCAGCGACGGGGTGGCTGTGCTCCCGGCCCGGCTGACGTCCGACGTGGTGCGCTCGCTCGCCCCCGGCGCAGTCGAGATGGACGTGGACGGCGAGCAGGCCCGGATCACCTCGGGCCGGTCGGAGTTCACGCTGCGGGTCTTTCCGACCGACGAGTTCCCACGTCTGCCCGAGGCCACCGGCGAGGCTGTGACCCTGGACGCCACCGAGCTGGCGGCGGCGCTGCGGCAGGTCGTGCCGGCGGCGTCGAGCGACGACGCGCGTCCCATCCTCACCGGGGTGCTGCTGTCGGCCGAGCAGGGCGGGCTGCGGTTGGTGGCCACGGACTCGTTCCGGCTGGCGGTGCGTGACCTTCCCGGCCAGAGCGTGCTGGCCGAAGGGCAGTCGGTCCTCGTGCCGTCGCGTGCGCTCAACGACCTCACCAAGGTGCTGGGTGGGGTCGGCGAGCTGACCGTCAGGCTGGGTGAGCGCGACGCCGGCTTCGAGGCCGGCGACGTGCGCCTAACGACCATGCTGATCGAGGGCGACTTCCCCAACTACCGGGGCCTCATCCCGTCGTCACCCCCGCCCAACCGCCTGATCGTCAGCCGCGAAGGGCTGTTGGAGGGCCTGCGGAGGGTAAAGCTCCTGGCCCGGGAGGCGACGCCGGTGCGCCTCGCCATGTCGCCCGAGGGCTTGGACCTGGTGGCCGTCACCCAGGATGTGGGCCAGGCGCACGAGTCGCTCGACGCCAAGTACGAGGGCACCGAGCTGACCGTGGCGTTCAACCCCGACTACCTGCTGCAGGGCGTCGAGGTGTTGGAGGGCGACGAGGTGCTGATCGAGACCGTGGACTCGCTGAAGCCGGCACTGGTGCGCAGCCCCGAGCACGACGACTTCCTCTACCTGCTCATGCCGGTCCGGGTGAGCTGATTTTGCGCGGGCACTAGCGTGCACGTCCGCACGCTGTGGCTCACCGATTTCCGCAGCTACACGTCGGTCGAGTTCAACCTGTCACCCGGGCTGACCGCGCTGGTCGGCGCCAACGGCGAGGGCAAGACCAACCTGCTCGAGGCGCTGGCCTGGCTGGCGACGCTGTCGTCGTTCCGGGGCGCACCGACCGAGGCGCTGGTGCGCCGGGGGGCGCGGTTCGCCGTGGTGCGGGCGCTGGCCGAACGCGACGGGCGCGAGCTGCTGCTCGAAGCCCAGCTGCAACCCAGCGGCCGCAACCGGGTCCTGGTCAATCGCCAGCCCTTGCGCAGAGCTCGGGACCTGTTGGGATCGCTGCGGGTCACCGTGTTCACCCCCGACGACCTCGACATCGTCAAGGACGGTCCGGGTGAGCGACGCCGCTTCCTCGACGACGCCCTCGTGGCGCTGCACCCCCGTAACGACGCGCTGCGCGCCGAGGTCGACAAGGTGCTGCGGCAGCGCAACGCCTTGCTACGCCAGACGGGTGGCCGCCTGGACGAGGGCGCGGCGTTCACGCTCGACGTGTGGGACGCCAAGCTGGCCCAGGCCGGGGAGGCGTTGGCGGCGGCCCGCTCCGAGCTGGTGGAGCGGTTGGCGCCGGTGCTGGCGTCCACCTACGACGCGCTCGCTCGTCGGCCCGCGCTGGTGACCGTCACCTATGACACGGCGTGGCGGGACCGGGGATTGGCGGACGCGTTGGCGGCGGGCCGCGCGGAGGACCTGCGGCGCGGCGTGTCCACGGTCGGTCCCCATCGCGACGAGCTGGTGTTGGCCATCGCCGGGGCGCCGGCCCGAACCCACGCCAGCCAGGGGGAGCAACGGACCCTCGCGCTGTCGCTGCGACTGGCGGTCCATCACGTGGTCACTGCGGCGAGCGACAGCCCGCCGGTGCTGTTGCTCGACGACGTGTTCAGCGAGCTCGATTCGGGGCGGAGCGACGCCCTGCTCGCCAATCTCCCCCCCGGGCAGACCGTGCTGACCACCGCGAGCGACCTCCCACCGGGCGCGCATCCGGATGTGGTGCTGGGGCTCGACGGCGGCAAGGTGACGGTCCTGGCCGGGGACCTGCCCGGAACAACCGCCGCTCCGGCGGATGGTTGACTGTGCCCATGGGTTGGCAGCCTCTCCGCGGAACGACATCGCCGCCCACCCGGGTGGAGGACACGCTGGACCGGGTCCTGCGCCGTCTGGGTGCCCCCAGCCGTGCCGGGGTCGAGGTGGTGTTCGACCGTTGGGACGAGGTGGTCGGGGAATCGATGGCGGCCCGCACCCGCCCGCTGGCGATCGACGGGGGGACGCTGGTGGTGGGCTGCGACGAGCCCGCCCTGGCGACCCACGTGCGGTTCCTGGAGCCCCAGCTGGTGGCCCGCCTCGACGAGCTGGCCGGGTCCCGCCAGATCACACGGATCGAAGTGCGAGTCGACCGGCGCCCCCGGGGACCACGGCCGCCGCGTCGGGCCCCGAGGACCGGCTGACCAGGCCGTGCCGGGGGCGTTCCGCGTCGCCCCGCCCCTCGCCACCGGGGCCCGGGATGAGCGGGAACGTCACACCCCTCTGGTAGACTTCCCTTGTTGTGATTTGCGGCTCTGACCAGGCAAAAGGCCTTCTGGCGCCGGTCATCCGCCCCTAAGAAATCGACCTGGCCGAAAGGGCGCGCCTTGCCGCGGGGAAGCACCTCCTACGGAGCCAAAGACATGCAGGTCCTCGAGGGCCTCGATCCGGTCCGCAAGCGACCGAGCATGTACATCGGCTCGACCGGCCCTACGGGGCTCCACCACTGTGTGTGGGAAGTCGTCGACAACTCCGTCGACGAGGCGATGGCGGGCGAATGCGACCGCATCGACATCACGCTGCTGGCCGATGGTGGCTGCCGGGTGGCAGACAACGGCCGCGGCATCCCCACCGACGTCCATCCGGTCCACAAGATCTCCGGGGTCGAGATCGCGCTCACCAAGCTCCATGGCGGCGGCAAGTTCGGGGGCGACGGCTACAAGGTCTCTGGCGGGCTCCACGGCGTGGGCGTGTCGGTGGTTAACGCCCTGTCGCGCCGGCTGGTGGTCGAGGTGGATCGCGGCGGCAAGCGCTACACCCAGACCTTCGCCAACGGCGGGCAGCCCCAGGGCAAGCTCAAGGTCACCGGCGACGCTCCCCGCAACGGCCGTTCCGGCCCGCGGCGCGGCACCACCGTCACGTTCTGGCCCGACGACACCATCTTCGAGACCACCGAGTTCTCCGCCCGCACCATCCTCGAGCGCCTGCAGATGATGGCGTTCCTCAACAAGGGCCTCGAGATCCGCTTCCGCGACGACCGTGAGGGTCACGAGCACGAGCCGGTCGTCTACAAGTACGCCAACGGCATCCTCGACTTCGTCAAGCACGTCAACAAGACCAAGGAGAGCCTGTTCTCCAAGGTCGGCTGCTACGCCGACGCAGACCAAACCTCCGAGGTCGAGGTGGCGTTCCAGTGGAACACCGGGTTCAACACCGACGGCATCCACAGCTTCGCCAACGGCATCAACACGGTCGAGGGCGGCACCCACGAGGAGGGCTTCAAGGCCGCGCTCACGACCGCGATCAACAAGTACGCCCGAGCCAAGCAGCAGCTCAAGGAGAAGGATGCCAACCTCGCCGGCGAGGACATCCGCGAGGGCATCACCGCCATCATCTCGGTGCGCCTGCGGGATCCGCAGTTCGAGGGTCAGACCAAGGCCAAGCTCGGCAACACGGCCATGAAGACGCTGGTGCAACGCGCCACCAACGAGAAGCTGGGCGACTGGCTCGAGGAGAACCCCACCGAGGCCAACAAGATCGTCCGCAAGGGCATCGCCGCCGCCCAGGCCCGGGCCGCGGCCCGCAAGGCGCGCGACGTCGTACGTAACAAGACGCTGCTCGACGGCGCCGGCATGCCCGACAAGCTGAAGGACTGCTCGTCCAAGAACCGGGACGAGCGCGAGCTGTTCATCGTCGAGGGAGACTCGGCTGGCGGCTCGGCCGTGCAGGCCCGCGATCCCGCGACCCAGGCGATCCTGCCCATCCGGGGCAAGATCCTCAATGTCGAGCGCGCCCGCATCGACAAGATGCTGCGCAACAACGAAATCCAGGCCCTCATCTCGGCCATCGGCGGGGGGTTGGGCGATGAGTTCGATGTCGAAAAGCGCCGCTACGACAAGGTCTGCATCCTCACCGACGCCGACGTCGACGGGTCCCACATCCGCACGCTGCTGCTCACCTTCTTCTTCCGCCAGATGAAGCCGCTGCTCGAGCAGGGCCACGTCTACATCTGCGAGCCCCCGCTGTACTCCACCGAGGTGGGCAAGGAGAAGACCTACCTCAAGGACGACGCCGCCAAGGCCCGTTTCCTGACCGAGCACCCGAACCACAAGAAGGATTTCAGCCGCCTCAAGGGTCTGGGCGAGATGGACTGGGAGGAGCTCAAGGTCACGACCATGGACGACACCTACCGCACGCTGCTGCAGGTGAACGTTGAGCAAGCGGCCCTGGCCGACGAGGTGCTCTCGATCCTCATGGGCGAGGACGTCGAGATGCGCAAGCAGTTCATTCAGACCAACGCCAAAGACGTCCGCTTCATCGACATCTGACTTCGACCGGACCCATGCCTGACGATTCGACTCCCCTCACACCCTCCACTGACGACAACGGCGCCGAGCGTGGCCGCCTGGCCGTCGAGCCCATCGAGATTCAGGAGGAGATGGAGCGCTCCTTCCTCGACTACGCCATGTCGGTCATCACGGCGCGCGCGCTGCCCGACGTGCGCGACGGGCTCAAGCCGGTGCACCGGAAGATCCTCTGGGGCATGTACGACATCGGGGCTCGCCCCGACCGCCTCCACATGAAGTGCGCTCGAGTGACCGGCGATGTCGGTGGCCGCTATCACCCGCACAGTGAGGACGCGATCTACGACGCGCTGGTACGCATGGCGCAGGACTTCTCATTGCGTCATCCGCTGGTCGACGGCCACGGCAACTTTGGCACGCCCGACTTCGGTCCCGCGGCTCGCCGCTACACCGAGTGCCGGCTCGATCCGCTGGCCATGGACGTGATGCTCCTCGACATCGACGAGAACACGGTCGACATGGTCGACAACTACTCGGGCGAGTTCCAGGAGCCCCTCGTGCTGCCGGCCCGGTTCCCCAACCTGCTGGTCAACGGCAGTCAGGGCATCGCGGTGGGCATGGCCACCAACATCCCGCCCCACAACCTGGGCGAGACCATCGACGCGGTGCTCCACCTGCTCGACCACACCGAGGCCACGCCCGACGACCTGATGCAGTTCGTCACCGGTCCCGATTTCCCCACCGGCGGGCTCATCATGGGCCGGTCCGGCATCCTCGACGCCTACCGCACGGGCAAGGGCTCCATCCGCGTCCGGGCACGCACCGAGATCATCGAGGGCACCGGCCGGCAGCGCGACCGCATCGTGGTCACCGAGATGCCGTACCAGGCGTCGATCTCGGCCACGGCCACCAAGATCAAGGAGCTGGTGGAGACCCGGCAGATCGAGGGGATCGCCGACGTCAACGACGAGTCGGCCGGCGGCCAGACCCGCCTGGTCATCGAGCTCAAGAAGGATGCGCCGGCGCTCGTCATCCTGAACAACCTCTACAAGCACACGCCGCTGCAGACCAACTTCGCGGTCAATACGGTGGCGTTGGTCGACGGCGTGCCCCGCACGCTCAACCTCGTGCAGGTGCTGCAGGCCTACATCGACCACCAGGTCGACGTCATCCGCCGCCGCAGCCAGTTCCGGCTCGACAAGGCCCGCCGGCGTGCCCACCTGGTCGAGGGCCTGCTCAAGGCCATCAACGTCATCGACGAGGTCATCGCTCTCATCCGGGGGTCCGAGGACCGGGCGGCCGCCCGCACCGGGCTCATGACCGAGCCGTTCGAGTTCTCCATCGAGCAGGCCGAGCACATCCTCGACATGCGTTTGGGCCAGCTCACTCGCCTGGCCCGCATCGACCTCGAGACCGAGGCCGAGAACCTGCGGGCGACGATCGCCGAGCTCGAGGCGATCCTCGGCGACGACGCCAAGCTGCGTTCGGTGATCCGCGACGAGCTGGCCGCGGTGAAGCAGCGGTTCGCCACGCCTCGGCGTTCGGAGATCACGTTCGACGTCGGCGACATCGACATCGAGGACCTCATCGACGACGAGGAGC
Organism: Acidimicrobiales bacterium; assembly: GCA_035641315.1. GTDB lineage: Bacteria > Actinomycetota > Acidimicrobiia > Acidimicrobiales > VFJN01 > DASQUK01. Next base: position 73,353 of record DASQUK010000244.1, read on the forward strand.
TGGTGGTCACGATGTCGTCACGCGGCTACGTGAAGACCGTGGCGGCCGACACGTTCCGGGCGCAGGGCCGCGGCGGCCGCGGCGTGGCCGGCGCCAGCCTGCGTGACGACGACTACGTGAGCCACATCCTCACCACGACCGCACACGCGTATCTGCTGTTCTTCTCCAACCGGGGGCGGGTCTACCGGCTCAAGGCCCACGAGATCCCGCGCAAGGACCGCACGGCGCGGGGCACGGCCATCGTCAACCTGCTGCCGCTCCAACCCGGCGAGCACATCCAGGCCGTCATCGACACGCGGGACTACGAGACCAACCGGTTCCTGTTCTTCGCCACCAAGCAGGGCCAGGTCAAGAAGACCAAGTTCAACGAGTACGACTCCTCGCTGCGCAGCGGCCTGATCGCCATCAGCCTGCGCGACGGCGACGAGCTGGTGAAGGTGATCCCGACCAACGGGGGCGACGACATCTTCATGGTCGCCCGGTCGGGCATGACGATCCGATTCGGCGAGGATGATGTGCGGGCCATGGGCCGCGTGGCGGCCGGCGTACGGGGCATGAAGCTACGGACCGGCGACGAGCTGGTGTCGTGCGACGTGGCCCGCGACGACGTGTCGCTGCTCATCGTCACCGACGCCGGCTACGGCAAGCGCACCCAGCTCGACAAGTTCAACGCCCAGGGCCGCGGTGGCCAGGGCGTGCGGGGCATCAAGCTGACCGCCAAGAAGGGCTTCGTCGTCGCCGCCTTCATGGTGGGCATCGACGACGAGATCTTCGTGATCTCCTCGGCCGGCACGATCATCCGCACCGCGGTGCGTGACGTGTCGTCGCAGGGGCGCGACGCCACCGGTGTCCGGGTGATGAACCTCGACGCCGGCCAGAGCGTGGCCGCGGTGGCCCCGGTGCTGGGCGCCGACTGAGCTTCGGGCTCGCAGGTTGCGGCGCCCGGCGCCGCCGATTCCCGTTGATCGTGTCCGTTCTGACGCTCGGCGCCCGCACTTCCTCTCGCTGACTTCCCCCTCACGACGGTGACGACGGCGCGCTCCTTGGGGCGCCGTGCCGGGGGAGGTGCTCGAGGTGTCCAATGGCCGGGAAGAGCCCAGAAGCGGCGTTCGGAGCAGGCGATGGCGGGCCCGCGACGACGATCGGGGGCAGGTCGCCCCCTTGGCCGCCGCGATGGTGGCTCTCTGCAGTGTCGCCCTGTTGGCGCTGGTGCCGGTGGCGGGTGCCCTCGACGACCGGGCCCGGGCGCGCACGGCGGCCGACGCCGCGGCGCTGGCCGGTGCCGCCGATGGTGAGCAGGCGGCGCGCCAGGTGGCGAGCGCCAACGGTGCCGACCTGCTGGAGATGGAGCGGGACGGCGACGACGTCGTGGTGCAGGTGCGGGTGGGGGAGGTGGAGGCCTACGCCAAGGCTCGCGCCACCCACCGGGCCGGACCCGGCGGGGCCGACGCGCTGTCCGGCGCGGGGCCTCCTCTCACGACCGTGCGCAGCATCACGGTCCACTCCGGCATCGCCGGCAAGGTCGAGGCCCTCGTGGCTGCCGCCGCGGCCGACGGCGTCACGCTGAGCGGCACCGGGTATCGCAGCAGCCGCCAGCAGATCGAGCTGCGGCGCGCCCACTGCGGCACGACCCGGTACGCGATCTACGAGGCTCCGCCGTCGTCGTGCTCACCCCCCACCGCCCGCCCTGGCACGTCGATGCACGAGCGCGGGCTCGCCATCGACTTCGACAGGTGCGCGAGCCGCTCGAGCGCCTGCTGGCGGTGGCTGAGCGCCCACGCTGGCGACTTCGGTTTCTACAATCTGCCCAGCGAGCCATGGCATTGGTCGACCAATGGGATGTGATGCCGGCGGCGACGACCAGGGACGAAGCGTTCGGCGTGTGCCGAAGGCCCAGGTGAAGCCGCGCTTATACAGCGCGACGGTGGTGCCGTAGACTCCCCGCGATGCCGGTTGACCCGTCCGGAGTGAATACCGACGATCAGGGCCAAGGCGGCGTCGGTGGGGAGCACAGACCCGACGACGCGCCCAGCGCCGACCGCGCACCCGTCGCCGACGCTCGGGCCGGCCTCCCTCCGGTAGGCGGCGCCCGTCTCGGTGGGAACGGCTCCAACAACGGGTACATCGGCCTTCCTGAGGTCAGAGCGAGCGACGGTCCCCCCCGGGCCGCGCCGCTCGACGACGACGTGGCGGCCGCCGAGCGGCTCGAAGCGGTCGCTTCCCGTAGCGACGGGTCCAGTGCCGCCGCCGAGTCGCCGTCGGCCCGGTCGACGGCGCCGACCGGGCGGTCCGCCACGCACGCTGCACCGACGCTGCCGGCACAGGGCACTCTCACCGAGCCGCGGCCGACGATCGAGCCGGCGCTCGACCCCGGCGGCGACGGCGCGGCCGGCGACGGCGAGGGAGCCGAGGAGGCGGGCGGCACCCGCATCACCGGTGGGCGTGCGGCGCTGCGCGACCGGCCTCGCCGGGCGGGCAAGCGGAAGGCGCGGCGGGGCCTGCGGGTTCGCCAGCGCCTGTGGTCGATCGATCCCTGGTCCGTGTTCAAGCTATCGACGCTGTTCTACATCTGCCTGTGCGGGATCCTCCTCGTGGCGGGCACCCTGCTGTGGAACGTCGGTCGGTCGGTGGGCACGATCGATGACATCGAGAGCTTCGTCACCCGCATGGGCGCGTATGGCACGTGCACGCTCAAGGCGGAGGTGCCTGCAGGAACGCCGTTCGAGGAAGACGACGACTGCGCCGAGGGCGAGGTGCTGGTCGGCGGCTACAAGTTCGATGACGGCACGATGTTCCGGATGGCAGCGATCGGCGGCGGCATCCTGGTGGTGGCCGGGTCGATCGGCAACGTGCTCATGGTGGTGCTGGTCAACCTGCTCAACGAGCTGACCGGCGGCCTGCGCTACACGATCGTGAAGGAACCGATCCCACGACCAGCGGGTGGGCGCAAGCGCGGCCTCCGCCCCGCCGCGCCGCGGGCCGCGGCCGGGCGTCCCGACGGGCCCCGCCACGCCACGCGCCGGCCGGACGGGCCGCGCCCGGACGGTCCGGCAGAGGGTGCGGCACCCGTCCGGGTGCCGGACGTAGAAGGTTCGACCGATACGCGGATGCAGCGCTAGCCTGGTGCGCTCGCACGCGGGGCTATAGCTCAGTCGGTTAGAGCGCACCCCTGATAAGGGTGAGGTCGCTGGTTCGATTCCAGCTAGCCCCACGGCGCGCTTAAGGTGCGATCCATGGCTCTCCTCCGACGTGCGCTTGCCGCCGTGGGCATCGCCGGGATCATCGCCGGGGTGCTGCGGCTCCGGGCTTCCGGTGGCACCCCGCCCCAGTCCGGCGGGTGGCGCGAGCTGAGCGGGCCCGGGCTGCGGTAGCCAGCTCCCGGGCGACGAGCGTGCGGATCCTGGTTTGCGGCGCCGGGGCGGTGGGTGCCCGCGCCGCCCGCCATCTGATCGCCGAGGCCGACACCAAGGCTGTACTGATCGCCGACGCGGACCGCAAGCGGCGTGCCGCGGTGGTCGCGTCGCTCGGGTCACGGGCCACGGCGATCGACGAGTTCGAGCCGGCAGCCGCCGACGTGATCGTCATCGCCGCTCCGGCCGCCCGTCACGTCGAGGTCGCCAAGAGGGCGGTGGCGGCGGGTAAGCACGTCGTCTCGGTGGCCGACAGCGTGGCCGCAGTCGAGGGGCTGCTCGACCTCCATGCCGAGGCCCGGGAGCGGGGCGTCGTGGTGGCGGTGGGGGCGGGGTTCGGCCCCGGCCTGTCGTGCGTGCTGGCACGCCACGCCAGCGACGACTTCGACCACGTCGACGAGGTCCACGTCGCACACCACGGCACCGGGGGCCCCGCCTGTGCCCGCCAGCACCACGCCGCGCTGCGGGGCGTGGGGCTCGACTGGCGTGACCACGGCTGGCGCCGCCGGCCGCCCGGCTCCGGACGGGAGCTGTCGTTCTTCCCCGACCCGATCGGGGGCGCCGACTGCTACCGCGCCGGGCTGCCCGATGCGCTGCTGCTGGTGCCGGCGTTCCCGGGCGTGGCCCGGGTGACGGCGCGCCTGGCGGCCACCCGCAGAGATCGCCTGACGGCGGGACTGCCGATGCTCCGGCGCCCACACGCCGAGGGGCGGATCGGCGGCCTGCGGGTCGAGGTGCGGGGCCGGCGCGGCCGCGTGCGGGACGCCGTGGTGCTCGGTGCGGTCGACCGCCCGGCTGTGGCGGCAGGAACGGTGGCGGGCGTGACCGCTCGATGGATCGCCGCCGGACGCATGCTGACCACCGGGGCCGCGGGCCTGGCGTCGCTGGTGGAACCGCTGCCGTTCCTGCAGGAGCTGTCGCGCGCCGGAGTGCGGGCGGCCGTGTTCGAGGGGTCGTGAGCCGCGGGTTCCGGCGCGGGCACGCACGGTAGGGTCGCCCGCCGTGCGCCGCCGCCTCGTCGTCCTGGTCGGAGTCGTGGCCGCGCTCGTGATCGGCGCGGCGGCCTGCGGGGGTGACGACAACTCCGGGGACGGTGCGGACGATGCGCCGACCGCGGACAACGGCCACGGCGGCGCCAACGGCTCCGGCGACGCCGGCGGGCAGATCGAGGCCCGGACCGTGAGCGGTGGCGACCTCCTGGGGCCGGCCGACGAGGGCATCGAGGGCGTCGAGGCGTTCCGGGTCGACAGCCGGACCCACACGGAGGAGCCGCTGGCCTACGACCCGGCGCCGCCCGTGGGGGGCGAGCACCATCCCGTGCCCGCTATCTGTGGGTTCTACGCCGACGATCCGCCACCCGACTCCATGCTGGTGCACGACCTCGAGCACGGCGCCATATGGATCGCCTACGACCCCGGCATGGATGCCGCCGAGCTCGCGACGATCCGTGACCTGGTGGCGCAGCAAGCCAAGGTCACGGCGACGCCGTACCCCGGGCTCGACACGCCGTTGGTCGTGTCGGCCTGGGCCCGGCAGCTCCGGCTAGACGACCCCGGCGATCCCCGGCTGGTGGCGTTCGTCGAGCAGTACCGCAACGGGCCCGAGGCACCCGAGCCCTGGGCCTCGTGCCAGGGCGCCGGCGATCCGGAGATGGTGTCGCCGGCCGGGTAACTCCAGCCCGGCCCACGCCCCAGCGTTCTGTCACTGCTCACGCGCGATGTGGCGACTGACGTCCGACAGAACGGCTAGACGCGCACTGTCGTCCGCCAGCGCTCCAGCAACATTGCGTCGCCGAACACGTCGCAGCGCTCGGCCGGCACGCGGTTGTACAGCAACAGCAGCAGGTCAGACGCCGTGCCGCGCACGGCCACGTCGCCCTTGGCGTGGACATGCTCCACCGCCAGTCCCTCGGGACCGATGGTGACCAGCCACTCGCCCTGGCCAGCCTCGTCGCTTGGGACGTCGGTGGCATGCAGGTGCATCGTCCGGCCGGCGGCCTCGTCGGCCAACTCCTGCGCTCCCCGCCACGGCACGATCACTGCGAACAGCTCGTCCACGCCGTCCAGCGCCAGGTCGGTGCCAACTGGCCGGGCATCACCGACCGCGGTCTCGGCGTCCCAGCGGTGCACGGCGGTCTCTACGGCCATGCGCCGGGGCCAGAAGATCGCCGGCTGGTCCCCGGCCCACGTCGCCACCGTGGCGCCCGGCTCGGGCTCGCCCGCCTTGTCGAGGGCGGCGAGCAGCTCGTCCAGGCCGGCCCGGGCCCAGTCGACGACGACCGCGCCCTCAGGCGCCCGGGGCAGCTCGCGGGACCCGTCGCCCGCCACCCAGCTCGCCGTCCTGCGGTAGACCCGGCCGACGTGGCCGACCAGGCGTTCCAGCGTCCAGCCCGGGCACGTGGGAACGTCGGCATCGAGGTGGCCCGAGGCGGCGGTGAGCAGGTCGTCGGCGTCGCCGCGGAGCGAGTCGAGGTACGAAGCACGGTCCATCCACCCATCTTGGGCCAGAATCACGCCCGGTGATCATCGATAGCGCGGTCTACAGCAAGGGCGTCCGGCGACCCGGTCCGCTGGACCTGACCGACGCGCTCGAGGCGGGCCGCAGCAACGACGAGAGCTTCGTCTGGATCGGCCTCTTCCAGCCGACCGAGGACGAGTTCGATGCGGTCGCCCGCGAGTTCGAGCTCCATCCCTTGGCGGTGGAAGACGCCGTCCACGCCCACCAACGCCCCAAGCTCGAGCGCTACGGCAACTGCGTGTTCTTCGTGCTCAAGACTGCCCGTTACGACGACGCCGCCGAGGCGATCCAGTTCTCGGAGATCCAGCTGTTCGCCGGCGAGGGCTTCATCGTCACCGTGCGTCACGGCGAGGCCAGTCCCCTGAAGTCCGTGCGGCAAGCGCTCGAGGCCGACCCCGAGCGCCTGGCGCTCGGCCCCGTCGCCGTGGTCCACGCCATCGTCGACCGGGTCGTCGACGACTACTCGCCGGTGCTCGACGGCCTCGACAACGACATCGCCGAGATCGAGGCCGAGGTGTTCTCCCCCGACCGCACCAACCCGGCCGTGCGCATCTACAAGCTGAAGCGCCAGGTCCTCGACCTGTACCGCAACATCGAGCCGGTGCTCGAGCCGTTGGAGCTGCTGCAGGCGAGCAAGTACGCCATCGGCCGGGCCGACCTCGCCCACTACTTCCGGGACGTCAACGACCACGTGCGCCGGGCGGTGTCCCGCATCGAGATCCAGCGGGAGCTGCTTTCGGAGGTGCTCGACGTCAACCTGGCGCACATCTCGGTGCAGCAGAACGACGACATGCGCACGATCGCCGGCTGGGCGGCCATGGCGGCGGTGCCCACGATGCTGGCCGGCATCTGGGGCATGAACTTCGAGCACATGCCCGAGCTCGACGAGTGGTGGGGCTATCCCCTGGCGTTGGGCCTGATGGCCGTCGGCTTGGCGGTGCTCTATCGCACGCTTCACGGACGCGGTTGGATTTAGTGCCGTGACCGCAAACGTTTGCGCCCGCCACGCCGGCCAGGATCGCCGCTCGCGGCGTCCTCCTCCTCACCTGGGGGCCTACCCAGGCTTCGTCGTCGTCCTTGCGAGCGACGATCCTGACTCGCCGTGGACGGGCGAACGTTCACGGTCACGGCACTAGGTCGTCACCGCAGGAGCGCGAGCAGCTCGTCATGGACCCGGCCGTTGGTGGCCACGCCGCTGCCGCCGCCGGCGTCCTCGCGGCCGTCGATGGTGGTGAACCGGCCGCCGGCCTCGGCGAGGATCACCGGCATGGCCGCCACGTCGTAGAGCTCCACGTCGGGATCGACCATGGCGTCGGCCCGGCCGGTCGCCACCAGCGCGTAGCCGTAGCCGTCCCCCCAGGTGCGCAGGTGGCAGCCGGCGTGCTTGACCGCCAGCAGCGCCCGGTCGGGCCAGTGGCTGTAGCTGCTGCTCATGAGGTATGCGCGGTCGAGCGCAGGCGTGTCACTGACCCGGGCGGGGCGGCCGTCGCTCCAGCAGCCGAGGCCCCGGCCGGCGTACACCACCTGGCCGAGCGCCGGCAGCCCGATGACCCCGATGGCGGGGCCGTGGGCGTCGTGCAGTGCCAGTAGCGTCGAGTACAGCGGAACGCCGCGGGTGAACGCCTTGGTGCCGTCGATGGGGTCGACGATCCAGCGCCGGCCCGAGCGACCCACGGTCTCGGGCTCCTCCTCTCCGAAGACGCCGTCGTCTCGGAAGCGGGCCGCGATCCGGTCCCGCACCAGGCGCTCCGCCGCCCGATCGGCGGCGGTCACGGGTGTGCCGTCGGCCTTGCTGTCGACTGCGAGGTCGGGCGACCGGAACCACCGCAGCGTCACCTCGCCTGCCGCCCGGCCGACGTCGACCGCGAAGTCGAGCAGCGCACGCTCGACGGGCGGCGGCGCGGCACCGGGCATCAGCCCGATCCCGTGCCGCCGGTGCCGTTGGCGCCCGGCGCCGGGGCCAGCACGAAGAACAGCCGGGCCTGGCACGCCACCTTGCCCTGGACCGTGGCGCGACCCTGGCCCCAGCCTCCCCGGCCGGAGAGCCGGTCCATGGTCACCTCGAGCACCAGCTCGTCGCCGGGCCGGACCTGGCGACGCCAACGCACGTCCTCCACGCCGCCGAACAACGGCAGTGAGCCCGCGTAGCGCTGGTCGGACAGCAGCGCCACGGCGCCGGCCTGGGCCAGCGCTTCCAGCTGGATCACCCCCGGGAGGACGGGGTTGCCGGGGAAGTGCCCCGCGAGGAACGCCTCGGCGCCCGTGACCCGGTACCGGGCCCGCACCCGCTCGCCGGGCACCAGCTCGTCGACCACGTCCACGAACCGGAAAGGCGGCCGGTGGGGGAGCAGCTCGACGGGGTCAGTGGTCATCCGGCCGCCGGTCCGACGCGACCTCCCCGCTGGCCAGAGCCACGGCGTGGACCCCGCCGTCGACGTGGACGATCTCGCCGGTCGTGGACGGGAACCAGTCCGACAGCAGGGCGACGCAGGCCCGGGCCACGGGCTCGGGGTCGCGCACGTCCCAGCCCAGCGGCGCCCGCTGTCCCCAGGCGGCCTCCATGGCCCCGAACCCGGGGATCGAGCGGGCGGCCAGCGTCCGCAACGGCCCCGCCGCAACCAGGTTCACCCGCACGCCCCGGCCGCCGACGTCGCGGGCCAGGTAGCGGCACGTCGCCTCCAGCGCCGCCTTGGCCACGCCCATCCAGTCGTACGCCGGCCATGCCTGAGCGGCGTCGAAGTCGAGGCCGACCACCGATCCGCCCGGAGGCATGAGCGGCAGCAGCGTCTCGGTCAGCGACTTGAGCGAGTAGGCAGAGACGTGGAGAGCGGTCGCGACGTCGTCCCAGCCGGCGGCCAGCAGGCCGTCGTCCTGGCCCAGGCACGCCTCGGGGGCGAAGCCCACTGCGTGCAGGGCGCCGTCCACCTTGCCCCAGCGCCCGCCCAGCTCCTCGGCCAGCGCCGCGTGGTGCGCCGGGTCGGTCACGTCCAGCTCCACCACGTCGGGCGGCGCTGGCAGCGTCCGGGCCACCCGCTCGGTGAGCCGCATCCCCCGCCCGAACGAGGTCAGCACCAGCTCGGCCCCCTGCTCCTGGGCGAGGCGGGCGACGGCCGCTGCGATCGAGTCCTTGGTGAGCACGCCGGTGATCAGGAGCTTCTTGCCGTCGAGCAGCATGGTGCGGTCGTCCTCGAATCCTCGTCCCCGGTTTACAGCGGGATGTTGTCGTGGCGGCGGGGTCGCAACCGCTCTCGCTTGGCCGCCAGCGCCACCAGCGCTCCGGCCACGGCCCCGCGGGTGTCTGCCGGATCGATCACCTCGTCGACGTAGCCCCGCTCCAGTGCCGCGGTGGGCGAGAGGTGGATCGAGTCGTACTCGGCCTCCAGCCGGCGGCGGTGCGCTTCCCGCTCGTCGTCGGTGGTGGCGGCGCCCAGCGCCCGGCGGTGCAGGATCTCGACCGCGCCCTTGGCGCCCATCACCGCGATCTCGGCGCTCGGCCAGGCCAGCGCGCAGTCGTTGCCCATCGACTTGCAGTCCATCACGATGAACGCCCCGCCGTAGGCCTTGCGCAGCACCACGCACACCCGGGGCACGGTGGCCTCGGCGTAGGCGAAGGCGAGCTTGGCGCCGTGGCGGATCATGCCCCGCCACTCCTGGTCACGACCCGGCCGGAAGCCCGGCGTGTCGACCAGCGTGACGATGGGGAGGTTGAAAGCATCGCAGAAGCGGATGAAGCGGGCGCCCTTCTGCGATCCCTCGATGTCGAGGGCGCCCGCCAGCTGGTTGGGCTGGTTGGCGAGCACGCCCACCGGCAGCCCGGCGACCCGGCCCAGCCCGGTCACCACGCTGGCGCCGAAACGGGCCCGCAGCTCGAGGAAGGCCTCGTCGTCGACGACGTCGGATATCACCCGGCGCACGTCGTACGACGCCCGGCCGTCGGCGGGCACGCTGGCGGCGGCGCGCCGGGTGGGCCGGTCGGCAGGGTCGCTCGACGCCACGGCGGGCGGCGCCTCGCTGTTGTTGGGCGGCAGGTGGTCGAGCAGGTCGGCGACGAGGTCGAAGGCCTCGTCGAGGTCGTCGGCCACCACGTCGGCGACGCCGGTGCGGGCGCCGTGCACCCACGCGCCGCCCAGCAGGTCGGCCTCGAGCGTGGCGGAGCCGGTGATGCGGGCCGACGCCCCGGCACCGTTGACGAAGGCGGTGGCCCGGCCGGTCATGACCACCACGTCGGCCAGTCCCAGCACGAGCGCCGCGCCGCCCAGGCAGGGCCCGTCGACCACCAGCACGGTGGGCACCAGTCCGGACGCCCCCGCCAGCGCCCGGGCCAGCGCCCCCCAGCCGTGCAGCGACGCCAGGCCTGCGGCGGCGTCGACGCCGACGCCATGGAGGACGCCCACGATGGGGACGCCGGCGTCGACGCCGGTTGCGATCGTGCGGGCGATCACCTCGGTGTCGGCCTGGACCGGCGCGCCTCGGAACCAGGCGACCGGCCGGTCAACCGGCAGCCACTCCGTGTGGCCCACGCCGGCCTCGACCGTTCCCGGCCGGCCCCGCCCGACGGGAAGGCGGGCGAGGGGGGTGTCCCGAGGTGCGACGGCGGTGCCCATTGACGTGCCGATCAGTGGGCCATCACGTCGACCACTGGGCCGTCACGCCGGGCCGAGCACCAGAGCGGCGTTGTGGCCGCCGAACGCGAACGACGTCGACACCGCCGGCGCCACGTCGACGGCGCGGGGCTCGCCGGCCACCACGTCGACCGGCAGGTCCGTGTGCCGGTGGTTGGCGGTGGGGGGGACGAGGCCGCGCGCGGCCGCCAGCAGCGCCGCGACGGCCTCCACCGCCCCTGCGGCACCGATGAGGTGGCCGGTGACGCCCTTGGTCGAGGTGACGGGCACGGCGCCGGGACCGAAGACCTTGGCGATCGCCGCCGCCTCGGCGTCGTCGTTGTGGGGTGTCGACGTGCCATGGGCGTTGACGTGGCCGATCGCCCCGGCGGCGACGCCGGCGTCGGCCAGCGCCATCTCGATGGCGGCGACCGCGCCGGACCCGTCGTCGAGGGGCGCGGTGATGTGGTGGGCGTCGCAGGTCATGCCGTAGCCGAGCAGCTCACCGTAGATGTGCGCGTCCCGGGCCACGGCGCGCTCGTAGGGTTCGAGCACCACGAACGCTGCACCCTCGCCCATCACGAAGCCGTCACGGTCATCGTCGAAGGGGCGGGAGGCGGCCGAAGGATCGGGGTTCTTGCTAAGCGCTCCCATGCGGGCGAACGCGGCCATGGCGACCGGGCTCACGCACGCCTCGGTGCCTCCGCACACGACCACGTCGGCCATGCCGTCGCGCACGAGCCGGGCGCCCTCGCCGATGGCGTTGGCTCCGGTGGCGCAGGCGGTGGCGACGGCCAGGTTGGGGCCGGTGAAGCCGTGGCGGATGGCGACCAGCGCCGCAGCGGCGTTGGGCATCATCATCGGCACCAGGAAGGGGCCGACGCGGCTGGGTCCCTTCTCGGCGTAGCCGACGATCTGATCCTCGAGGGTGCGGATGCCGCCGATGCCCGACCCGGCCACGACGGCACAGCGCAGCGGGTCGGCGCCGAGGTCGTCGGGTGATGGGGCGGGGACGAGCTGGTCTGGGGCGGTCCCGGCCGTCCCGTTGGTGCCTGTGGCGTCGGTCAGCGCGTCGGTGGCGGCGGCGACGGCCAGCAGGGCGGCGCGATCGGTGCGACGCACCTCCTTGGGCCCGACGTAGGGCACGGGGTCGAAGTCGCGCACCTCACACGCGAAGCCCACGGAGTGTTCGGAGGCGTCATACAGCGTGATCGGTCCGGCAGCCGGCCGGGCGGCGAGCAGCGTGTCCCACAGCTCGTCGACGGTCAGGCCGGCCGGGGTCTTGACCCCCAGCCCGGTGACGGCGACGCGCGGTCGCCCGCGGTGGTCGGTTGCGTCCCCAGCCACCGCGGCGGTCACGCCTTGGCGGCGCTGGCCGCCAGGATGAGGTCGAGGGCGTCGCCCACGGTGCGCACGTCGCCGAGGTCGTCCTCGGGGATGGTGACGTCGAGGCTGTCCTCGAGCTGCATCACCAGCTCGACGAGGTCGAGGCTGTCGGCGTCGAGATCCTCGGCGAACGACGCCTGCTCGGTCACCTGGTCGGGTTCGACCGACAGCACGTCGACGGCGGCCGTGCGGAGGGCCTCCAAGGCGGCGGAACGGTCCATGGTGGGTCCTTTCGTGGTGGTTTCGGGGAGACGGGAACGGACGGGCAGTGTGTCAGCGGCCCATGCCGAGGCCGCCGTCGACCGGCACGACCGCGCCGGTGATGTACGACGCCGCGTCGGAGCACAGGAAGGCGACCACGGCGGCGACCTCGTCCGGCGTGCCGAACCGGCCGATGGCGGTGGCGTCGGCCAAGGCCTGGCGGCGGGTGTCGGGCAATGCTTCGGTCATGGTGGTGGTGATCGGGCCGGGCTCGACCACGTTGACGGTGATGCCCCGAGAGGCGACCTCGCGGGCCACCGAGCGCGACAAGCCCACGAGGCCGGCCTTGGCAGCGGCGTAGTTGGCCTGGCCCGGCGATCCGGTGGCGGCGACGATCGACGACACGGTGACGATGCGACCGTAGCGGGCCCGGATCATGGGCCGCAGCGCCCGGCGGATGGCGTGGAACGGGCCGCTGAGGTCGGTGTCGAGCGTGTGGCGCCAGTCGTCGTCGCCCAGCTGCACGGTGAGCTTGTCGCGGTTGGCCCCGGCGGCGTTGACCAGCAGCTCCACCGGGCCCCACGCGTCCTCGACGGCGGCGAAGGCGCCGTCGACCACGCCCGGGTCGGTGACGTCGACGTGCACCGCCAGCGCGCTGCCGCCCGCCTGCCCGATGGCCTCGACGACCTTGTCGGCGGCGCCGGCCGAGCCGCCGTAGCCGACGGCGACCCGGTGGCCGTCGGCGGCGAGGGCGTGGGCGCAGGCGGACCCGATGCTCCCGGACGCCCCGGTCACCAGCGCGATCCGTGTCATGCGGGCGGCCCCCAGCGCCACAGCGCGGTGCCGACGGTGAGCCCGGCGCCGAAGCCGCAGAGCAGCAGCAGGTCGCCGGGTGCCAGGCGACCGGCGTCGGCCTCCTCGGCCAGGGCCAGCGGGATCGAGGCGGCCGAGGTGTTGCCGAACCGGTCCACGTTGCTGAGGGTGCGCTCGGCGGGGACGCCGATGCGGGGCAGCACGGCGTCGACGATGCGGGCGTTGGCCTGGTGGGGGACGAACCACGTCACGTCGTCGGCGCCGCAGCCGGCCCGCGCCAGCGTGCGCTCGACCGAGGCGGTCACGGCCCGCACCGCCCGCCGGAACACCTCGCGGCCGTCCATCCGCAGGTAGTGCTCGCCGCTCGCCACGGTCTCGGTCGTGGCGGGCCGGGCACTGCCGCCGGCGGGCACGACCAGCAGGTCGATCCCACCGGGATCGCCGACGAGATCGCAGGCCAGGAGCCCTGGCGTGGCGGTGGCCGACGACGGCGCCGGCTGGGCATGGTCGCCGTTGGTGGGAGTGGGTCCGCCGGTGCCTGTGAGCACGAGCGCAGCGGCGGCGTCGCCGAACAGGACTGCCGTGGCGCGGTCGTCGGGGTCGGTGACGCTCGTCATCGTGTCGGCGCCCACCAGCACCGCGCTCCGGGCCATCCCCTGGCCGACCAGCGCCGCGGTGGTGGCGAGCCCGTAGACGAAGCCGGCGCAAGCGGCGTTGAGGTCGAACGCGCCGCCGGCGATCCCGAGCTCGGCGGCCACGATGGCGGCGGTCGCGGGGATCGGCCGCTCGGGTGTGCTGGTGGCGACGACCACCAGGTCGACGTCGCCCGGCGCGACGCGCGCCCGGTCGAGCGCCATGCGGGTGGCGGCGACCGCGAGCGGCCCGGTGGACTCGCCGGCGGCGGCCACCCGGCGCTCACGGATGCCGGTCCGCTCGACGATCCACTGGTCGCTGGTGTCGAGGGTGCGGGCGAGGTCGTGGTTGGTGACGCGGCGCTCGGGCAGGGCGTGCGCCCATCCGGCGACGGCGACCCCGGGATTGACGACTCGGCCGGAGGCCGAGGCCGCTTCTTGCGTACCGGCGGAGGGCGGTAGCGAGGGGGTGGCGCTGAGGATGCGGGGCCGCTGCCGGTGTGTCACGCCGGCGGCGGTAGGCCCCGCACCGGAGGCGACGGGACCCGTGAGCGGAGGTGCGGGCGGGCGTAGCCGGCTCATCAGAGGATGCGGACCCAGGCCAGGGGCTGGTCGGCCCGAACCCGCTCGCCCGGCAACGCCAGCAGTCCCATGAGGAAGCCGGTGTGGGGGCTGGTCACCGGCACGGCACCGTCGGTGACCTCGATCGTGCCCATCTGCTGGCCGGCGTAGACGATCTCGCCCTCGGCGGTCACGACATCCGGCGCCGCCGCCCGGAACACGCCGGCGGCGGGGGCCGGGATCAGCCGCTCGGGCACGTGCAGGTCCTCGGCAACGGGTTCGAGGTCGGCCTCGAGGGCGGTGAGCGGGTCATCGACGGCGGTCATCGGGTGGCTCCGGTCAGGGTCGACTCCAACACACTTGACAGGTCGGTGGGGGTGGACACGTTGTGCACGGTCACGTCCGGGACCGTGCGCTTGGCGAGGCCGGCGAGCACCCGTCCCGGCCCGACCTCGATGAACGACGTCGCCCCCGACGCCGCCAGCGCGCGCTGCGACTCGCGCCAGCGGACGGGCTCGACCAGGTGGCGCGTGAGCTGGTCGGGCCAGCAGCCGGGGTCGGTGTGGCCGAGGGCGTCGGTGTTGACGACGACCGGGGCCGCCGGCTCGTGGAACGCCAGCTCATCGAGCAGCGGGCGCAGCCCCTGGGCGGCGTCGGCCAGCAGCGGCGTGTGGAAGGCGTGGCCCACGTCGAGCGGCATGACCCGGCGCACGCGGAGCTGTCGGGCCCGCTCTTCGGCGGCCGTCAACCCCTCCGGCGTGCCGGCGATCACCACCTGGCCCGGGGCGTTGTCGTTGGCGACCCACACGTCGTCGGCGCCCTGGCAGACGCGGACGGCCACCTCGACCTCGGTCCCCACCAGGGCCGCCATGCGACCGGGCCGGGCGTCGGCGGACGCCTGTGACAGCTCGGCCCGGCGAGCGGCGAGCCGAAACCCGTCGCCCCGGTCGACGGCGCCGGCGGCCAGCAGGGCCGTGATCTGGCCCAACGAATGCCCGGCGAAGGCGACGGGCGGCTCGTCGACCTGGGCCCGCAGCGCCTCCCAGGCCACCAGCGAGCCCAGCAGCACCGCCATCTGGCTGGCGCCGGTGGTCGACAGCTCCTGGGCATCTGCGTCGAGCAGCAGGCTGGCGAGCGGGCGGTCGAGCACGGCCTCGGCCTCGGTGACCACGGCCCACGCCGGGTGATCGACCCAGGCACGGCCGGCGCCTGGCGCGGCGGCGCCTTGGCCGGGAAAGATCACGGCGTAGGGCACGGGTTGGGTCCTCCAGCGATTGCGGGGGGTCGGCGGGCGGGTGTTCCAGGGTCCGACCGGCGGCTGGGCGGATCGTTACATGATGCTGTGGAATTCTTCTACGAATCCGCAGACAGTCACCTGAGGGGACCGCCGGACCTATGGCAGAGCAGACAGGAGGCGACGGAGGGAAGGCGCACCGCTACCGGGCGGCCGAGCTGGCCGCCCAGCTGGGGATCAGCGTGCAGCTCCTGCGCTCCTACCAGTCCAAGGGCCTGCTGCCGCCGCCCCGCCACGAGGGCCGGGTCGCCTGGTACGGACCCCACCACCTCGAACGGCTGCGCCACATCCGCCACCTCAAGGACCGCGGCTACTCGCTGCGGATGATCGCCGAGACCCTGAGCGACTCGGTCGAGCCCGGGGCCCCACCGCTCGAGGAGCACGAGGTCCTGCGGCTGGGGGAGGTCGCCGAGCGCAGCGGCGTGCCGGTCGAGCTGCTGCGCGCCCTCGAGGCCTCGGGCCTCCTGCGGCCCCACCACTTGGCCGACGGCGACCGCTACAGCGACGCCGACGTGCGCTTCGTCCGCCACGTGCTCACCCTGCTGGGCGTCGGCCTGTCGCTCGACGACCTCATGCGCATCGCCCGGCAGCAGCTGGTCACCTCCGACGAGCTCGGCCGCGACGTGGTCGACGCCTGGGCGCAGCTGGTGGGCACCCGCCTGCGACGCAAGGGTCGCGAGGCACCCGACCAGGCGGCGCGCGTGGTGGCGTCGCTGCGGGCGCTGGCGGCGATCGTGGGCCAGCTGGTCGCCTACCGGGTGGAGCGGGCGGTGCTCGACGCCGCCTACGCCGAGATCGACGCCGAGGGGACCGCCGCCGAGCGCGAGGCGTTCGCCCGGGCGCTGGTGGCGCCGCGGGGTCAGGCCGAGGTGTAGCGGAACACCGATCGCACACCGAGCCCGATGGCGACCCCGACCAGGGCACCGCCAAGGACGTCGAGGAACGGCGAGTCGGTCGAAGACCGACGCCATCACGGGGCGGCGGGTGGGGGTCGGGCTGGATGGACGCCGACGTGCATGCGTGCCCAGCCGACCACCACCGCTGCCGCCCACGGCACCCAGCGCCAGCGGGCGGGGACCAGTGGCGCCGCCACCGTGGCCAGGGCGAACGCCACCGCCGTGTGGGTGGACGTGTAGCCGAAGCCGTCGCTGCCGTCCCGAAGCCGGACACCCATGGGCCGACTGCGCTCGGCGATGTCCTTGAGCTCGTTCGAGACCAGCCAGGCGGCGAGAGCGGCACCCGCTAGGGCGACCGCCGGGCGCCAGCGGCGGAGCACGGCTCCGGAGACGAGCGCGCTGGCCGCGGCCAACCGCAGCGTGCCCAGCTCCATCACCCCCCGGGCCGGGTAGCCGATGGCGTCGGGGAAGTCGGTGGCGGCGTCGACGACGTCGAGCTCCCAGGCGGGCGCGGTCGGGCCGGACACCGCCGCGGTCAGGACCACGAGCGCCAGCGCACACAGCCCGGCGGCCACGGCCAAGCGGGGCCGCCACTGCCACAGGGGTTCGGTCGAGTGCCGGGGTGCGGTCTCGTGTTCCTGCCGCGGTGCCACCGGCGGCGAAGCTACCTAGCGGGGTCGGCGCGGCACGATCACCAGGTCGCCGCCGTCGTCGATCACCGACACGGTGGCACCGAACACCCGGGCCACCAGCTCCGGGGTGAACACCTCGTGGGCCGTGCCGCGCGCCACCACCCGCCCCTTGTCGAGCATGACGAAGCCGTCGGCGTGCTGGGCGGCCAGGGTGAGGTCGTGCATCGCCGACACGACGGTCAGCCCCCGGCGATGGCGGAGGTCGTCCACCAGCGACAGCACCTCCTGCTGGTGGCCGATGTCCAGGGCGGTGGTCGGCTCGTCGAGCAGGAGCACGGGCGCCTCCTGGGCCAGGGCCCTCGCGATCACGGCGCGTTGGCGCTCGCCGCCCGACAGCGTCGCCACCTCGCGGTCGGCCAGGTCCGTGAGGTCGAGCAGGGCGAGCACCTCGGCGAGCACGACCAGGTCGTGGGTGCTCTCGCTGCCGAGGAAGGGGATGTGGGCGGTGCGCCCCAGCAGCACGTAGTCGCTGACCGAGGCGCCGCCGGGCATCGTGGGCTGCTGGGGAGCGACGGCCAGCATCCGCGCCCGCTGGCGCGGGCCCAGACCCACCGTGCGTTGCTCGCCCAGCGTGATCGCGCCCCCGTGGGGCACGGTGCCAGCCAGAGCCCGCAGCAGCGTGGACTTGCCGGCACCGTTGGGTCCCACGATCCCGAGCCACGATCCGGCGGCGACGTCGAGGTCGATAGGGTGCAGCACCGTCGCTCCGCCGAGCTCGACGGACACGCCAGAGAGCACGACTCGGCCGGAGGCCGAGGCCGCTTCTTCGTTTCCGGCGGAGGGCGGGTAGCGAACGGGTGGCGCTGAGGATGCGGGGCCGCTTGAGGCGCTGTGCGCCGAAGGCGGTAGGCCCCGCACCGGAGGCGACAGGACCCGTGAGCGGCGGGGCGAGGACGGGCGAAGCCGGCTCATGTCCGCCTCCGGCCCAGAAGCACGAGGAAGAAGGGGGCGCCGACCAGCGCGGTGATGACGCCGATGGGCACCTCGGCGGGGCTGAGGGCCGTACGGGCCGCCAGGTCGGCGAGCACCATGAATGCCCCACCACCCAGCAGGGTGAGAGGCAGGATGACCCGGTAGCTGTGACCGGCGAGCAGCCGGATGGCGTGGGGCACGATGATTCCCACGAACCCGATGAGCCCGCTCACCGCCACGGCGGCGGCAGTCCCCAGCGAGGCGGCAACGACCACCACCAGGCGAGTGCGGTCGACGTCGAGCCCGAGCGTGGTGGCCTCCTCGTCCCCGACGGCCAGCACGTCGAGCGAGCGCCGGTGCAGCAGCACCCCCGCGGCGGCGAGCACCGTCCACGGCAGGATCAGCCGGACCTCGGCCCATCCGGACGTCGACAACCCCCCGAGGATCCAGGCGTACACGTCGCGCAGGGTGTCGTCGGCGCGCTGCTGGAAATAGGTCTGCACCGCGGTGAACAGGTTCGCCATGGCGACGCCGGCCAGGATCAGCGAGGTGGTGGTGCCGGCGAGGCCCCGCCCCGCGGCCCGGCCCACGAGGTAGGTGAGACCCACGGCCACCAGGGCCCCGACGAACGCCGCCGCCGGCAACAGGTCGAACGGCCCCCAGCCTCCCTCGGCACCGAGCGAGAGCACGAGCGTGGCGCCCAGCCCCGCCCCCGCGGCGGCCCCCAACAGCCAGGGGTCGGCCAGCGGGTTGCGGAACACGCCCTGGTAGGCGCCCCCGGCCAGGCTGAGGGTGGCGCCCACCAGCAGGGCCAGCACCACACGCGGCAGGCGCAGCTCCCAGAGGATGGCCGACTGGCGGGCGTCGAGGCCCGAATCGATGCTGACCAGCGGCAGCCGGTCGAGCATCTCCAGCACGACCCGGCCTGCCGGCATCCCCGCCGGGCCGATGGCCACGCCGGTGGCGAAGGCCACGGCCAGCAGGGCCAGGCACCCGAGCCATGTGAGGCGCACCCGGGCGGGCGCCCGGCGCCGGCCCGGCGGGGCGCCGGTGGACCGGACGCCCGGCGGGCGTGCGGCCCGGGGGACTTCGGTGGTGGCCATGAGCCGGGGCGCCGTCGGACTTAGCCGGCGTCCGTGACGGCCTTGACGACGGTGCGCAGGAACTCGACGATGCGCGGCCCCCACCGCGACGTGATGTCGGGGTCGAGCTCGACGATGTCGCCGTTGCGGACGGCGGTGATCTGATCCCACCCGGGGCGGGCGGTGACGTCGGTGGCCTCGATGCCGGCGGCCTCGTCGGCGAGGAAGATCAGGTCGGGGTCGGCGTCGATCAGCAGCTCGGCCGACACCTGCGGGTAACCGCTGCCGTCGTCGGCAGCGTCAGCCACGTTCTCCAGCCCCGCCAGGCCGTAGATCTGGCCGATGAACGTCTGCGACGTGGCGGTGTGCAGCTGGTCGTCGAGCTCGTGGTAGTAGGTCAGCGGCTCGTCGCGCTCCGGCACCTGGTCCACCAGGTCCTCGATGTCGGCCTGCATCTCGTCGACCAGCTCGCCGGCTTCGTCGGTGTGGCCGGTGGCGGTGCCCAGGTCGGTGATCTGGTCGTAGGCCTCGTCGACCGTCGTTCCCGCTGGCAGCTCGAGCACCGGGATCTCCAGCCGCTCGAGCCCGGCGACAACGTCGTTGGCGTCGAACGACAGCACCACGAGGTCGGGGTCGTAGGTAGTGACCGCCTCGACGTTGGGCTCGAAGCCCGACAGGTCGGTCATGGGCGTGCCCTCGGGGTAGTTGGAGAAGTCGTCGACGGCGACGACCTGCTCGCCGGCGCCGATGGCGTAGATCGTCTCGGTGGCCGTGGGCGACAGCGACACGATGCGCTCGGGCTGGGCGTCGATCGTGACCGTGCCGTTGGCCGCCTCCACCTCGGCCGGGAAGGCATCCTCGGCCGCCTCGGCGAAGGTCTCGGCGTCGGCGTCGGCCCCGGACTGGGAGATCGATCCGTCGTCGTCCCCGCAGGCGGCGGCGAGTGCGAGCGTGGCGGCGACGGCCAACGAGAGGGCAGAAGTGCTGGCGATGGGTTTCACGGTGGTCCTCCTGTCGGCTCGAGGGAATGGCCTGTTCGCCGACCGGGCACCGTGCCCCGTCGCACGAAGAGCCCTTGACCCCGAGGGTTTCGTGCGCCCGCGGGCCAGGCGACCTGGCTCGTCCTCGTTCGAGGCATCACAGTTGCGGGACAGCGCCGGGATGGACCGGACTTCGCTGGCTCGCGGGCTCGGCGGAACCGTACTGCTTTTCCGCGCTGGCTCGTACCCTGATCCTTCGCATGTCCGAATCCCCCGCCGACAGCGCGGCGCGCCGCCGCACGTTCGCCATCATCAGCCACCCCGACGCGGGCAAGACCACCCTCACCGAGAAGTTCCTGCTCTACGGCGGGGCGGTGCAGGAGGCCGGCCAGGTCAAGGCCCGGGGTGAGCGGCGCCGCGCCCGGTCCGACTGGATGGAGCTCGAGCAGAAGCGGGGCATCTCCATCACGTCGGCAGTGCTGCAATTCCCCTACGGCGGCGACGTGCTCAACCTGCTCGACACGCCGGGCCACCGCGACTTCTCCGAGGACACCTACCGGGTGCTCGCCGCCGTCGACGCTGCCGTCATGGTGCTCGACGCCGCCAAGGGCATCGAGGCGCAGACGCTCAAGCTGTTCGAGGTGTGCCGCGCCCGCAACGTGCCGCTGATCACCTTCCTCAACAAGTGGGACCGGCCCGGCCGCGACGGGCTCGAGCTCCTCGACGAGATCGAGTCCCGCCTCGACCTCCAACCGGTGCCCGTGACGTGGCCCGTGGGCATCGCCGGCGACTTCCGGGGACTGATCGACCGGCGGACCGGATGCTTCCTCCGCTACGGGCGCACGGCCCACGGTGCCGCCGAGGCCAGCGAGGAGGTCGTCGATCCGTCGCGGGCCGCCGCCGAGGAAGGCGACGCCTGGCGGACGGCGACCGACGAGGTGGCGCTGCTGGAGGAGGTCGGCGCAGAGGTCGACCCCTACCTGTTCCTGGCGGGCGAGCAGACGCCGGTGTTCGTCGGCTCGGCCCTCACCAACTTCGGCGTCCGGCTGCTGCTCGACGGGATCGTCGAGCTGGCACCGCCGCCGACGCCGCGGCTCGACGTCGACGGCGCCGCCCGCAAGCTCGACGACCCGTTCTCGGCGTTCGTGTTCAAGGTGCAGGCCAACATGGACCCGTCGCACCGCGACCGTGTCGCCTTCGTGCGGGTCTGCTCGGGCCGGTTCGAGCGGGGCATGGTCGTGACCCACGAACCGACGGGCCGCCCGTTCGCCACCAAGTACGCCCACTCGGTGTTCGGCCAGGAGCGCGACACCGTCGAAGAGGCGTTCCCGGGCGACATCGTGGCGCTGGTCAACGCGGCCGACGTGCGGGTCGGCGACACGCTCTACGTCGACGCGCCGGTCGAGTTCCCCCGGCTGCCGGCGTTCGCCCCCGAGCACTTCGTGACCGTCCGGCCGCGGGACACCGGCCGGTTCAAGCAGTTCCGCAAGGGCATCGCCCAGCTCGACGAGGAGGGCGTGGTGCAGGTGCTGCGCGACCGCGAGCTCGGGGATCAGGCGCCGGTGCTGGCGGCGGTGGGGCCGATGCAGCTGGAGGTCGCCAACTGGCGCCTGGAGCATGAGTTCGGCGCCGCCACCTACATGTCGCCCACGGCGTACACGATCGCCCGCCGCACCGACGAGGCCTCGGAGCCGGCGCTACGGGGCATGCCAGGTGTGCGCGTGCTGCTCCGGCCCGACGGCACGCGTTACGCGCTGTTCGAGAGCCCGTACTGGCTCGCGCGGGTCGAGTCGGAGAAGCCGGAGCTGGTGCTGGAGCGGTTGGTGGCGGAGGGCACAGCGGGTTGACGAGACGGTTTTGCCCGCGCTCCTCGCTACATGCGTGGTGAGCGCGGGCAGGAACGCTCAACAGGTCGTGCCGTCCGCCGGCGGTTCCAGGTCCACCAGGTACCGGGTGACGGCGTCGTCCACGCACGACACGCCGTTGCCCACCACGGTGTGGCCCTCGCCTTCGTAGGTGAGCAGCACGCCGGACTCGAGGCGGTCGGCCGTGCGCACGCCGGCCTCGTACGGCGTCGCCGGGTCGCCGGTCGTCGACACCACGAGGATGGGCGGCGCGTCGGGGGCGGTCACCGCCGGGAGCGGCTCTTCCTCGACCGGCCACATGGTGCAGCGCACGTAGTCGTTGACGATGGGCTCGCCGAAGTGAGGCGCGGCGCCGGCTGCCGCCACGCCGGCCGCCAGCAGCTCGTCGGGCGCCTCGGGCCACTCGAAGTCGAGGCAGTTCACGACGAAGTAGATGTCGAAGTCGGCGATCCCGATGTACTCGTCCGCGAGCGAGACCATCCCAGAGCCGTCGCCGTCGAGCGCCGAGGCGATCGCATCTGCGAGCTCCGGCCAGAGCGACTGGCTGTACAGGGGCATGGCCAGCCCGGTCGACAGCTCGCCGGGGCCGAGGTCGCGGGGCGTGGCGGGGATCGGCTCCTGCTCGACGCGGGCCGTCAGCTCGTCGAGGGTGGCCCTGGCATCGGGCGCGATCGGGCAGGAGGGATCGCCGTCGCAGTCCTCGGCGAAGGCGGCGAACGCACCCTCGAAGCCCCGGGACTGCTCGGTGGCCAGCTCGATGCCGGTGGGGCCGAGCTCGAGCACGCCGTCGATCACCATGGCCCGGACCCTGTCGGGGAACAGCTCGGCCAGCATCTGGCCGATGGCGGTGCCGTAGCTGAAGCCGAGGTAGTTGAGCTGCTCGTCGCCCATGGCGGCCCGCACGGCATCGATGTCGCGGGCGACGTCAGCGGTGCCGAGGTGGGCAAGCAGGTCGCCGGCCGCCTGTTCGCAGCCGGCGATGTAGGCCGAGCTGACGTCGAGGAGGGTCGCCTCGTCCTCGGGGGAATCGATGGAGTAATCGACGCCGTACAGCTCGGTGAAGTCGCCGCCGCAGTCGATGTCGCTGGCGCCGAGCCCGCGCGGGTCGACGCCGACGATGTCGAAGTGCTCGGTGATGTCGTCGGGCAACGCGGGGGCGATGGCGGCGGCGAACTCGGTGGCGAGTGCGCCGGGTCCTCCGGGGTTCACGAACAGGGCGCCGATGCGGTCGCCGTCGGCCGGCACCCGGGCGACGCTGAGCGTCAGGGTCTCGCCCTCGGGCCGCTCGTAGTCGACGGGCACGTCGAGGGAGGCGCATTCGGCGCCGCCGGCGCAGCTCGACCAGTCCAGCGTGCCGGTGCCGTCGCCTCCGCTGTCGGTGTCGTCGGTCGTGTCCGAGGTGTCGGTGTCTCCGCTGGTGCCGCCGGCGTCATCGCCTGCGCTGGCCTCCAGCGGGTTCCGATCGGCCTCGGTGGCGCAGGCGGTGGCGACCAGGGCCAGGCATGTGGCGAGGGCGAGGGCGATTCGGCGCACCGACCGACCGTATCCGGATGGCGTGCGGGTCGTCGCGCGGGCCTCCCTCCGTTCACCCGGAGCGGCGGTCGCGGGTCAGCAGGAACCACTCGCGGGGCGGGACGCCGGACTCGTGGATCTCGGCGGCGATGTCGCGCCCGACGTAGCGCAGGTGCCACGGCTCGAACTCGTAGCAGCTGCGGTCGCGGGCGTTGGCCGGGTAGCTCAGCACGAACCCGTACTCGTGGGCATGGGCGGCGATCCACTGGCCGGCCGGGGTGTCGGCGAAGGCGGCCGTGAGGGCGCCGGACCCGCTGTCGAGTACGTCGATCGCGGTCCCGAGCTGATGCTCGCTGTGGCCGGGCCGGGCGACGGTGGTGGCGGCTTGGGCCTCTCCCACCCGCGCCACCTCGTCCTCGTAGAGGCCTTGCTGGTAGGTGTAGCTGCGGTAGGCGGAGATGATCACGATGGGAGTGCCGTTGGCTTCCGCCGCTTGGCGGAGGGCGGTCAGATCCGGGATGACGAACGGGCGCACCCGATCCAGCTGGGCGAAGCCGGCGGCGGTCACCTCCACGAGGTCCGGCGGCGCAAACTCGGCCGGCAGGCTGCGGTTGGTGTCGACGACGATCGTCGCCCAGTCGGCCTGCGGATCCCCCTCGACCGGCTCGTCGCGGTGCTCGCACTCCGGGATCGTCGTGGTGGTCGTCGGCGCAGTGATGGTCGGCCCGGTGGTGGTCGTGTTCGCCAACAGCTCGGGCCGACCGCCGGCGGTCAGTGATGAGCTCTCCGAGACCTGGGTCGAGTCCCACGTGACCCAGAGCCCGATGGCGGCGGAGACCGTGACGACGGTGAGGGCCACTGCGACGATCCATCCCCTCACACGGGCGAACCTAGGTCGCCGGTCTGGAGCGCGTGCATTGCTTCGGCGGCTCATGAGCGATCTTTCACCGGCATGTCACCGCTTCGGCCCGCCCAGGCTGGCCGGTATCCTGTCCTTCCCAGGCCATGGTCCTGGTCCGGGGACGTAGCTCAGTTGGCTAGAGCACCTGCTTTGCAAGCAGGGGGTCGTGGGTTCGAGTCCCATCGTCTCCACGACTTGCGACTTGACAGGGACTTTCTTGGCCCAGCAGGAGCGAGTGCGGCGACCGACCGCAACCAGCAATGGATCAGCCGCATCGCCCGCCCAGGCGTCGACCCGACCGTGAGGGTGGAGTCCGAAAACCCCGGGTCCAAGCGGGCCCGGCTCGTCGCCGAGTTGGCCACACTCGACCGGGTCGGCCCACCCAGCGTGACCGCCGAGCTCGCCGCCGCAGGGCGCGATCTTGAGCGGCTCCGCCGAGCGCGTGAGGACCTCGACCGCGGCGCCGGCCGGTGGACCCACACCCGGCCGGCCGAGCCGCCCACCGACTCGGCAAGGCACGTCAAGAACGCCAGGCCGCCGAGCAACGTGCACGCTCGGCGATGCGGCGACGCGAACAGCGCCACTGGCGCCGCCTCGCCCGTGTCGCGGCCTCAGCGGAACACCGCGCCCACCACGACTGGACCACCCACACGGCGCCGATCGCCGAGAAACTCGACCGTGGGATCACCCGCGCCCAACACCGCGTCGCCGATCTCCAGAGTCAGGCAGCCTTCCGCGACCACTGGCTCGCCGACCACCCTGACCTTGCCGACGCGTCGAGCACGTCCAACGAGAGCTCCAACGACTCGACAACCCGATCCACGCCGCGGCTACTCGACCGGCTCGACGCCATCAGCGCGCGTGTCGCTCCGACACCCGCGAGGACGCTGGAGTGCCACGACATCTCCAAGATCCGCGAGCGCCTCGATCGGCTCGAGCGAGCTCGCGCCGTCGAGCCGCCCGGCCTGTCGCTATGACACGCATGCCCTAGCGGCCGCGACGAATGCACGCTGTTGCCCGGCGCGGCTTGTGGTGGTCATGCCTGGCGTTCGCAGCGCCCATATACGAAGGCTTCGCGCGCGCCGCGGCGACCTGTGGTAGGCCCATCACAACGCCCGCGGACGTGCCAGCCGAGGCTGATCATTGCGCGTTCGACATGCTCGATGGCGCGACGCACGTCATCGTCGGATCTCGCCAGCGTCGGACGGTGCAGCTCGAACGTCGGCTTGACCAGCACGACCAGGTCGGCGTGCGTTTCGAGATCCAGGTCCGCAAGCTGTGGCAGGGCATCGCTGACCGAGAGGTAGCTGAGGTCCATCGTGATCAGGCCGACGACGTCTGGAACCAGTGCCCGGTCGAGCGTGGCCAGGTTGTGGCCTTCGAGGTTGACCACTCGCGGGTCGTTGCGGAGCCGGCCGACAAGTTGGCCGACTGCGACGTCGACGGCGTAAACGCGTAGGGCGCCCCGGTCGAGCAGGGCAGACGTGAAGCCTCCCGCGCTCGCGCCGACATCAACAGCGACGCGGCCGGCGACCGGAACGTGCAGGTTGTCGAGGGCGTGAGACAGCTTGACATCACCGCGCAACCGACGCGCCGGCAGCACACGCAACGACGCATCGGCGGGAACGCGCGCTCGAGGGTTGGTGACGAAGCGCCCGTCCACAATGACCCTGGCGTCGTGGATGACGCTGGCGGCCACGTCGGGGCGGCGCTGAGCGAGTAGATCGACGAGCGCGACGAAGCGCCGTCGACGAGAAGTGGGCACGGAAGACCTCCAGGGCTCGGACCTGAAAGGGACCGAACCCGAGGAGGCCCACGGGCACGAGGATCAGCTCAGACCTAACGGAACGGCACGGAGGCACTCTGGTCGCAGATGAACCGGTGCATCAACCTCCATTCGCGACCACCCCGAACGCTGAGTCGGGGTCTTGGTCGATGCCGTCACGTGATCTTGGCGAGGTACTCGGCGACGTCGTGTTGGTGGTTGTATTTGGCCCAGCCGAGTGGCGTGCTGTGGTGGTCGGGGTCGGGGATGGTGGGGCTGGCGCCGAGGTCGATGAGGGCTCGGACGAGGTCGAGATGGCCGTGAAAGGCGGCGTCGTGGAGGGGTGTGCGGCGGTCGGTGGGGTTGAGGTTGAAGCCGATGTCGATGAGGAGGCGGACGGCGTCGATGCGATGGAGCTCGACGGCGCTGGCGACCAGGTCGGGGCAGGCGTCGATGAGCCGGGGGGCAAGGGTGGGATCGTCGGCGAGCAGCCGTCTGGCCTCGGCGGGGTCGGGGCGCATGCACGCCGCCCGGAGTTGGTCGACGGGGCTGAGCGGATGGGGCTGGGCGCCGGCGCGTTGGAGGAGGGCGGCGATCTCGGTGTTGCCGTGGAGGACGGCGAGCTGGTGGGCGGTGCGTCCTTCGAGGGTCGGGTGGTCGCAGCCGATGCCGTCGACGTCATGGACCCGCTCGAGCAGCATCCGGACTCGTGCGAGGCGGCCGGCCTTGGCGGCGCCGCGCAGCTCTTCTTCGACGAGTTCCTGGGGTGTGGGGTGGGCGAGGCCGATGCGGGCGTGCCAGACGGTGGCCGTCCCGCGGCCGAGGCCATGGTCGAGGAGGAGCTGGAGGTGGGTGTCGTCGGGTCGCCATTGGCGGTTGTAGAGGGTCTGGCTGTCGTTGGGGTCGGCGCCGGCGTCGAGCAGCAGCCGGGCCAGCTCTAGCGAGTCCCGGTGGGGCGGGCTGTTGCGGCCGCTCTCGCCCTCGCCGAATGCACCGGTCAAGGCGGTGAAGGGGTATTCGGATTCCCACAGGAAGCCGGCGTTGGGGTCGGCGCCGGCGTCGAGCAGCAGGCGGGCGACGTTGAGCGGGGAGTGGCCGGGGCGGGTGCTGTCGACGCGCGAGTAGGCCAGGTAGAGGAGGGGTTCCCAGCGGTAGGGGCCACCCTCGACGCGGGCCTGGGCGGGATCGACGGCCAGCAGGGCCTGGGCGGCGGCGACGTCCCCGACGGCGGCGGCGGTGTGGATGGTGGCCGACGCCAGCTGGGGGTGCTCGGCCAGCAGGGCCTGGGCCCGCTCTGGTCGGGCAGGGTCGTCGGCGCCGTAGGTGAGGCAGGCGAGCCGGAGGAACTCGTCGATCAGCTCGGCCTCGTTGCTGATGGGGTTGCCGACGGGTTGGAGGTGGGGGTTGCGGGTGAGGCGGTTGACGGTCTCGATGTGGGCGCGCAGCTTGGGCCAGGACGGGGATCCGTAGGAGCGGGCCAGGGTGAGCTGCATGTCGGCCCGGGTGAACCGAGTCGCCTCCGGAGAACCCGCTGCGAGGTTGGCGAAGCGGGGGTGGAACTCCCGCACCAGGTCGACGGCTCCGGGCTCGCCCTCGCGGACCAGACGCTGGAGGGTCTTGGACAGGTTGCGGAGCTGCTCGACGTTGGGGTCGCGGGGCAGCGAACGGACAGGCACGGTGGCCTCCTTCCGGTCACGCCTGCTGTCCGCATCGCCAGGCTCGAAAGGAGGTTCCGTTGTTCACGAGCTGACTCACCGGTGGGCTTGGCCCTTCGCGCGGACTGCGTGCGCCCGGTGGCGCTGCACACGACCTTAGCGGGGGGTGGCGCGTTCAGGAGGCGAGGTCGTAGAGGAGGCGGTAGAAGGCCTGGCGGCAGGAGTCGGGCCGCCCGCCGTAGGCGTCGAGGAAGAGATCCTCGAGGCCGGGGCCGTAGTTGCGGGTGACGGCGCGGGTGGCGACGGCGAGGTCCCACCAACGGTCGGCGACGCCGAGCTCGCCGAGGTCCACGTAGCCGGTGACCTGTCCGTCGGCGAGCAGGGCGTTGGGTGGGCAGTAGTCGCCGTGGCAGACGACCGGGTCCTCGTCGTCGGGGTGGAGTCGTTCGAGCTCCCGCAGGGCAGTGTCGAGGTCGAGGTGGCGGTGGTCGTCGTCGAAGTCCTCGGCGGGGTCGATGTGTCCGGCTGCTGCCCGGCGGCGCACGTGGTCGAGGGCGACAGGGAGCCGGAACTGGAAGGGGCAGTGCTGGGCGGGGGCGCGCTGATGGAGGCGCCGGAGCCCTTCTGCGAGCGCGACGACGATGCTGGCGGGCTCGCCCAGCGTGGTGTCGGTGGCGGGGAGGCCGGGCAGGCCGGCGGTCACCAGCCACTCGAGCGCCCCATCGGTGCCGGTGGCGACGACGCCAGGGACGGGGAGATATGGCCGGGCCCAGCGGGTGCGGGCAGCCTCCGCGGCCAGACCCGGGTAGGCGCCCGTCCGGCCGACCTTGGCGTACAGGGTGGGGCGACCGGCGTGCTCGAGCCGCCACGTGGTCTGCGCGGGGTAGCACGACACCGGCGTCCACACCCGGTGGGCGTAGGCGGCGTTCAGGGCCACCGGCGCCGCAAGCTGCGGTGTGGTCATGGCCGTGACGGCAGTGATGCCGGGCCGGGACCGGCGGCTGAGCCCGAGGTGGGGCACGGTGTGATGTCGTCGTCGGTGCGCACTCGCTCCTCCTGTCCTGGATCCGGTGGGGGTCAGGGAAGGAAGCGGCGGGGGCGCCCGGTTGCGTCAAACCGTCATGAGCGGAGCGTAGGTCCGCAGACCCCGGCACGGCCCAAGGAGATTTCTCCTCCTCGGGCCGGTTTGGTGCGCGGACCCGTTCAGGTCAATTCGCTGCCCGGCCTGGCACGCTGATCTCGCAGCCAGATGGCCAGCTCGTCGTGGCCTTCGCGGCGAGCGGCGTCGAGGGGTGTGAGGCCGTCCCACACGGAGATCCAGTTGAGGGGAGCGCCGCGCCCGAGCAAGTACTGGGCTGCCGTCCGCTGGCCGCCGTGGCAGGCGCACCAGAAGGCGACGGTCAACTCGTCGGGTGGCGTGTCGCTTCCGGCGCCCCACGGGTGGGGTCCGGCTAGCCGGGATCCGGCGAAGTGGGCCTCGACATGGTTCATGAGGCCGAGCGCGGCGGCGTGCCACAGCGCGGTGTGGGCCCCGCGTTCGACCAGCCGGTGGGCGGCCTGCCACTGCCCAAAGGCGACCGCGTCGTCGAGCGGGGTGCCGCCGGCAATCACTGCTCCTGGTGCCTCGATGTCGGCACCGGCGTCAAGGAGCACATCGAGGACGTCGACGTCGTCGCTGCTCGCGGCCCAATGCAGCGGCGTCTCGGTGTGGGGCCCGGCGACGCGGGCGTCGACATCGGCACCTGCCGCCGTCAGCACCGCCGCGGTGGCGGGTCCGTTGGGGAAGTGGCCGGGCCAATCGGTCGCGACGTGCAGGAGGGTGCGCGAGCTGTGCTCCCGGCCGTCGCTATCCACGGCACGGATCCTGGCGCCGGCCAGCCCGGCGTGGTCGCGTAGCAGTTGGCGCAACGCGTCGACGTCGCCGCCACGGATGGCCTCGACCACCGCCACCGCGACAGGCTCGTCGGCCGCGAGGATCTGCGTCATCCCAGGTCCTCCCGGTCTTCAACTGTCGACGCGATGCCATCCGTGTGCAAGAGCGCGTCGGGCACATCCTTCGCCGAGCGGCGGAGCTGATCGAGATCGGGTCGCTCGGGCAGCGGTCGAGTGGTCACGCCATCTCCTCACCTGCGCCCTCCTAGTCCGCATCTGGAGGCGCAGCGAAGATGACACCTACAGCAACACCAACTCGATGAGGAGGACTCAGTCCTTCCCGCGGAGCCGGGCACGCCCTCATCGCACGCGCAGAACGGTAATGCACCGCGCCGATGACCGATGTTGCCCGCTCATCCGTTGGCGGTGCTCAACGGCAGCCGAGCAGTAGCGACCTGGGGGACGACTGGCCATACGCAACCGCAATCTGAGGGCCGGCGAGATCGCCATGAGCACCGTCGACCACCGGATGCTGTCAGCCCGGGTTGACGCCCGGACGATTGTCAGCCTAGGTTGACACGCATGGAGAGCCTGCAGGACCTGGACGCGGCGGCCAGCAGCCGGGATCCGGCGATGGGGTTGGCGGCGGTGGCGTCGTTGCGGCAGCTAGTGGAGGAGCTGGAGGAGCTGCATGTGGACAACGCCCGGGCGTTGGGCTGGTCGTGGCAGGCGATCGCCGACGTGTTGGGTGTGACCCGCCAGTCGGTCCACAAGAAGCATCGCGTGCGTCGAGACGGGCGAGGAGGGTGAGCGGGGGTGTTCGACCGATGTGATGCCGACACGATGATCGTCATCGACACGGCGATCGCCGAAGCGCGGGCCCTGGGCCACAACTATGTGGGGACCGAGCACCTTCTAGTTGCTCTCGTGCAGCATCGCGACCTGCTACCAAACCAGGTTGGACGGATGTTGCCCACCGAGGTCCAGGCCGTGCGGGCGGCACTCGAGGCCGAGTTCGATGGCCCGCCGCGTGACGAGGAGCTTTTGGCCAGCCTCGGGATCGACCTCGAGGGGGTGCGGGCCGCGGTGCGCCGGACGTTCGGCCCCGATGCCCTCGAACGACTGGCGCGGCGGCCCGTGCGGCAACCCTGGCAGCCGTGGCGCCGCCCCCGCCGCCGGTGCATGTCGATACTCGCCAGAGGAACGCTTCTGGCTCTCACGCCCCGCGTCAAGCGCGTGATGGAACGCGCGCTGTCGGGGGCCACGCGGCGGGGGTTGCCGGCGATAGACCCGTGTGCGCTGTTGCTGGGGATGGTGGAAGAGGAGCGCGCGCTGTCGAACCGGCTGCTCCAGGATCTCGGCGTACCGCCCGATGAGCTGCGCGCCGCCATCCTGCGGGCCGCGTCGTAGCTCGATTCATACGTGACCAGAGGCGACGGCCGGTCGCGCTCAGGCCGGCCCGATGAGATGGCACACCCGGCCTGGGTTGCAGTCGGCCGGGTCGAGCCCGTCGGCACGGTCCACGAGGCGCCGGAGCTCACCGCGTAGGGTTCGCAGCTCGGCGATGCGCCGGTCGAGCTCGTCGGCCCGCTGCCGGAGCAACTCGAGGACGTGACCGCACGGGGACTTGCCGTCGTCGCGCAACGCGATGATGCTGCGGATCTCGCCGAGGGTCAGCCCGATGGCTTGGGCGGCGCGGATGAACGCGAGCCGTTCGAGCGCGGCCGTTTCGTAGTCGCGATAGCCCGACGGGGTGCGGGCCGGTGGCTCAACCAGCCCGACGCCTTCGTAGTAGCGGATCGTCTTCGCCGTCACCCCCGACCGGCTGGCCAGGTCCCCGATGCGCACCCGTGTCTCTCCTTGACCTTCCCGTGTACTGGAAGGTCTAGCGTAGTGGTCATGGACATCGAATTGCTCTACGTCCCCAACTGCCCGCACCGGGAGACCGCCCGGCACCACCTCGACGCCGCCCTCGCCGAGCAGGGTCTGGCGGCCGTCGTGCGAGAGCGCGAGGTCGCCTCGCCGGAAGACGCCGATCGGTTCGGGATGCACGGCTCGCCCACGATTCGCGTCGACGGCCGCGACCCCTTCGCCGACCCGGACGCCCGCCCGTCGCTGTCGTGCCGGCTCTACGGCGGCGAGCACGGCGCCTCTGGCGCGCCCACCGTGGCGCAGCTCGCGGATGTCCTCGCCTCGTGACGACACCGGCGAGGATGGAGGTCACAGGTGCCGATCATCGTTGACCGCGACGAGGCGCGGCGCCTCGTCGACGCCGGGGCGCACCTTGTGGAGGTACTACCCGAGCACGAATACACCGAAGAACACCTCCCCGGAGCACTCCACCTGCCACTGAAGCGCCTCGACGCCGCCAACGCACGGGCACTCTTGGATGTCGCGCGGCCGGTGGTCGTGTACTGCTGGGACGCCTTGTGCGACATGAGCCCCCGGGCTGCGTGGAGGCTCGAACGCATCGGGTTCGGTCCGGTGTACGACTATGCGGCCGGGAAGGTCGACTGGATGGGCGCCGGCCTGCCCACCGTGCGCGCCGACACCTCGGAACGGCGAGCGATCGACGCCGCCGATCGCGATCCACCTACCTGCCGGCCCGACGACCGGCTGGCCGATATCGCCGCCCTGAAAGAACGCAGCGTCGTTGTCGCCAACGAGCACGGCATCGTGCTCGGCCGGGTGAGCCCAGGTCGGGTCGACGTCGCAGACTCGACGCCGGTCGAGGAAGTGATGGAGCCGGGACCCGCAACCGTGCGAGCCCATGAACCCCTCGCCCCGCTCCTCGAGCGCATGACCCGCCGCGGTGTCAGCGAGGTCATCGTGGCCACACCCCAAGGAGAACTGCTCGGCATCGTCCAGCGTCCCGTGAAGCTCCCATGACGCGGCCCAGCGCGCCTATCTGCTGAGCACGCGCTCTCTGGCGATGACCTTGTTGCAGAGGTCGACGCAGGCGTTGCAGATGTAGACGCCTGGTCCGGCGACCAGGAACTTGACCTTGTTCCGAGGCTTTCGGCAGAACGAGCATCGGAGTGAACGGTCGTCGCAGCCGCGGGTGCGCCATCGCCCGAACATCAGGCGTCAGCGTACGACGGGAGTCATCCCGGGGCGATCGCCTAGCCGGTAGCGAGGTCCATGTGGGTCGCGCCCCTGGCGGCGGTCTCGGCGTCGGGGATCCCCGCTTGGAGCACAGCGCGGTCACGGAAGCCGGTCACCCTGGTGCCCGCTTAGAGCCAACCCTTGTCGCGGGCTAGGCGCAGTGCCTCGATCCGGTTGCGGGCGCCGGTCTTGCCGATCGCCGAGGAGAGGTAGTTGCGCACGGTGCCCTCCGACAGGAAGAGCCGCCGGGCGACCTCGGCAACGGGTGACCCGTCCTCGCTTGCTTCAAGCACTTCGCGCTCCCGGGGTGTGAAGGGGCTCTCACTTGTCTGGAGGGCGGCGGCGGCCAGCTCGGGGTCGATGATCCGTTGTCCGGTGATAGCGCGGCGGACGGCGTCGGCGAGCCGCTCGGCGGGTGCGTCCTTCACGAGGAAGCCCGAGGCGCCGGCCTCGATCGCCTGGCGCAGGTAGGTGGGGCGACCGAAGGTGGTGAGGATGAGAACCCGGCAGTCGGGAAGCTCCTTGCGCAGCTTCGCGGCGGCTTCGATGCCGTCCACCCCTGGCATTTCGATGTCGAGTAGGGCCACGTCCGGTTGGGCCTGCAGGGCGGTGGGGACGACCTTGTCGCCGGCGGCGACCTGTGCGACCACGTCGAGGTCGGGTTCGAGGGCGAGCAGCGCGGCGAGCGCGCTGCGCACCATGTGTTGGTCTTCTGCGAGCAGGATCCGGATCATCGGGTCGCCAGCAAGCCGTTGCCGTGGTCCCGGATCTGTCGACCAGGCTGGGGGATGGGCACGGCGGCGATCAACCGGAAGCCGCCACCTGGCGCCGGGCCCGCCTGGAGGGTTCCCCGGGCCTCGGCGATCCGCTCGCCGAGACCGCGCAGCCCGGTCCCCGGCTCGGGTGAGTCGGAGCCACCGGTCCCGTCGTCGCGGACCTCGAGCACCGCGCGGTCACCGGCTGGTCGCAGCGCGATGTGGCAGCGTCGTGCCCGGCTGTGGCGCAGCACGTTCGTGGTCGCCTCGCGGACGGCGAACGCCAGGGGTGCCTCGACCCTGGCGGGCAGCGGGTCGCCGGTGCGCACGGTGACCTCGATGCCCGCCGCCGTCAGGGCGTCACGCGCCCAGTCGATCTCGCTGGCCAGGCTGGCTCGGCGCAGGCCGAGCACCGCGGAGCGGGCCTCATGTAGCGATTCGCGGGCCACCGCCTCGATGTCTCGCACCTCGCGCTCGGCGGCCGCCGGGTCGCGCCCCAGGAGCTTGCGGGCCAGCTCGCTCTTCAACGCGATCACCGACAGGTTGCGGCCCAGCAGATCGTGCAGGTCGCGCGCCAGACGGAGGCGCTCCTCATTGACCGCTAGGGCGGCGACCTGATCGCGCGTCGCTTCCAGTTCCCAGACCAGCTCCATCAGCCGCCGCACTGCGATGAGCAACAGCCCGAACAGCAGCGTCTGCAGGACCACGTCATCGAGCCCACCGACGATCGTCAGCGCGGCGACCGTGGCCCCGACCACACCCACGAGCGCGCCGCGCGTGGGCAAGGTCAGCGCCGCGGCCACGCTCAGGTAGACGAGCAACCCGAGCCACTCCTGACCAAGCACTGCCCCGAGCACGATGGCCAGCACGGCCACGCCAGCGAGCAGAGCGAAGCCTTCCGCCCGCCGCTCGTGGGCCATCCGGGGCAGGATCCAGAACAGCCGCAGGTACGCGGCGGCAAAGGCCGCCAGGCCCCCGGCCGCGAGGATGGTCGCACCAGTGGAGAGCCGGCCGCTGGCCAGGTCGGCGAGCGGGAACACCAGCAAGAGGAGGGCACAGCCCATGCACAGCAACCGTCCACCGGCCGTGTTGTGGGCGCCGAACAGCGCGAACCACGTGCGATAGGCCGCTCGCTTGGCCTCGCTCACCTGCTCACCGTAGCGCTCAGCAGGTCGCGGCCGACTCCGTGCGGCGCAGCCGGGTCTCGGCCTCGTCGATGAGCGACAGGGTGGGGCAGCCGATCTGGTCGTCCCGCCGCAGGAGCACGTTGGGTATCACCGTGATCTCACACCCGGCCTGTCCCCGCCACGCAGCGACGAGCATCGTGGCCCCGTAGAACAGCAACGCGCCGCCGGCCGTGTAGGGATTGACGACGAGCGCCACGATGACCGCACAGTTCAGGCAGATCCACATGGGTCCGGTGAGGCGCAGCGGTCCGGTCATATAGCGACGGGCCATCAGCCCCACGGCGAGCATGATCGCAGGCAGGACCGCCAGCCCGATGACCGGCTCGTACCACCGGACGTCCCATGACAAGCCGTCGGCGCCGGCCAGGTAGAGGAGAGCAAGGCCACCGGCCACCCGCACGGCGGTGCCCATGGGTCCGATCCGGCGACTGGTCGTCGTGTCGGTCTTCTTGTCGATGATGGGGGTCGATTCCATGGGACGGACGGTACGGACGTGAGCGAGCATCCGGTACTGACGGATCTCCGGAACTGGTGATGACAATCGTCATGAACCGGCCTTCAGGCCGACTGCGATGCCGGCCCGCGCGGCGTCGGGTATTTCAGGTGGGGCGGGGTGCGTACATGATGACGGCCACGCCGGCGAGGCAGATGAGGGCGCCGGTGACGTCGTAGCGATCGGGGCGGAAGCCGTCCAGGAGCATGCCCCAGGCGAGGGAGCCAGCGACGAAGATGCCGCCGTAGGCGGCGAGGATGCGGCCGAAGTGGGGGTCGTCTTGGAAGGTGGCGACGAAGCCGTAGGCGGCCAGGGCGGCGATGCCGGCGCCGATCCAGGCGAGGCCGCGGTGCTCGCGGACGCCTTGCCAGACCATCCAGGCGCCGCCGATCTCGGCGAGCGCGGCGAGGGCGAACAGCAGGATCGAGCGCAGCACGGACATGGCGCGGAGCCTATGAACGCACCGACTGCGGCCAGGAAACGCCCGACAGCCCCTTGACCTTGAAGTCGACTTGAAGGCTTACCCTCACAGGCGTGACGACGACCTATCGGATCGCGGAGGTTGCGCAGCGCAGCGGGTTCAATCCGCCGACGCTGCGCTACTACGAGGACATCGGTCTTCTCCCGCCGCCGGAGCGGACCGAGGCCGGCTACCGGGTCTATGACGACGCGACGTTGGACCGGTTGGGATTCATCGCCCGGGCCAAACAGCTGGGCTGCTCGCTGGAGGAGATCGGCGAGCTCACCAAGGCGTGGGAGACGGGCCTGTGCGCACCGGTCCAGAGCCGACTCCAGGCGGTAGTGGACGCCAAGATCGCCGACGCCCATGCCCGCATCGCCGAGGTGACCAAGCTCGCGGCTGACCTCCAGCGGGTCGCCGCGGTGCTGCGTGCGCACGCACCGGACGGTCCCTGTGACGACGACTGCGGCTGCACCTCAACGCCCGGGACGGGGGCGGCCGAGCCCGTGCTGCTGACCGCCAAGCCTGCCAACACCCACGGCGACGCTGCCAACGAGGAGGTGCCGATCGCGTGCACGCTTGGGGCCGGCGAGATGGCGGGCCGGCTCGAGGAGTGGACCGCCCTGCTCGCTGACAAGCGGGACCTGCTGCAAGGCGTCACCGCCCGCGTGCCCCTCGATGACGGGCTGCGCCTGGAGTTCGGCCCGAACACCGACGTAACCGAGATCGCCCGGCTCGCCTCTGCGGAACAGGGCTGCTGTGGCTTCTTCCGCTTCGCTCTGGTGCTCGACCAGCGCGGCATCGCACTGGAGGTCCACGCTCCACCCGACGGTCAAGCCGTGCTCAGCGCGCTCTTCGGTGCGGCTACGTCAGCGCCACGAACACACCCGATGCCAAGGCCGGCGTCGGGCT
Organism: Acidimicrobiales bacterium; assembly: GCA_035641315.1. Lineage (GTDB taxonomy): Bacteria > Actinomycetota > Acidimicrobiia > Acidimicrobiales > VFJN01 > DASQUK01. Next base: position 109,812 of record DASQUK010000244.1, read on the forward strand.
CGTCGGCGTCGGTGCCGCGGCGTGCGCCGCATGTTGCGCCGGGCCGATCCTGGGGTTCCTTGCCGCAACCGGCATCGCGTCTGTGCTCGGTGCCGTGATCTTCGGGGC
>DASQUK010000245.1:0-5384 GCA_035641315.1 Acidimicrobiales bacterium
CCAGATGGACGGCAGCCGCCCGTCCAACGGCGTGCCCGTGACCGGCGCCGACCTCGACGCCGCCGTGCGGGCCGTGCTGGCCGGCGAACCGGCGCCGTCCGACCAGCGGCCCAGCGTCGGTTGCAGCATCAAGTGGCGACCCGGGATGGAGCCCGGCACAGCGGGCCGCTGACCAGGGCTTACGCCTCGACCCCCGGACCGTCACGGTGCTGCGCAGCTGGCGCAAGGCTCAGATGGCCGAACGGCTCTCGGCTGGGCCTGGCTACGTGGAGTCGGGCTACGTGTTCACCAGCGAGATCGGTGAACCGATCCGACCCGACTCGTTGACCTACGCGTTCGCCAAGGCCACCAGGACCAGTGGGGTGTCCGACATCGGGGTCCACGGGTTACGGCACACGGGCGGCGACGCTGTTGCTGGCCGCCGGGATGCAACCCCACGTGGTGCAGGAACGGCTCGGTCACGCCGACATCTCCATCACGCTCGGGCTCTACAGGCACGCGGTGCCGCAGCAGCGGGCCGATGCAGCCCGCTTGCTCGGCAACGCCATCTACGGGCCCCGGTGATGAGCACGTGAACTGGCACAACCCGCTATGCCGGCTCTCCGCCCAGTGGCGCCGCGCGGTTCCCGCGGATAGATGGGGGACCAACATTTCTTTACTGCGCACGTTCTAGGTGCGCACAATGCGCTCAGGCGGAAAGAGAGCGGGTGTCCGATGGGTCTCCCTGGGAAGATCGTGAACATTCTCGCGGCCTCGGCGCTCGCGGGAGCGTTGGTGGTCGCCGGACTGGTGCCACCGGCGGCGGCCGAACCCCACACGCCGGTCGCCTATCCGACGGGCTCGACCGCCACCAGAACCACCGGGTTGGGGTTCGACACATGTACCGCTCCGTCCGTCGCCGCCCTGCGGGCTTGGCTGGCGTCGCCGTACCGGACGGTCAACATCTACTTCGGCGGTGTCAACCGCGGCTGTTCCCAACCTAACCTGACCGCCGCGTGGGTTCGCGACGTCACCGCGCTCGGTTGGCGACTGATGCCCACGTATTTCGGCCGTCAGCCCAGCTGCATGTTCGGCACCAAGCCCTACCGCTACACCGCCTCGGACGCGACCTCGTACGGCACGTCCGAGGCTCAGGACGCCGTCGCCAAGGCGAAGGCGCTCGGGCTGCGGCCCGGCAGCGCTTTCTACGCCGATGTCGAGCACTACGACCGGACGAACTCGTCGTGTGTCACGGCCGTCCGCAGGTACGTCTCGGCCTGGACCAAGACGCTCCACGCCTCGGGCTATCTCGCCGGGGTCTATGTTCACCAGGACTCGGGGCTCCGCGACTTGTCGGCGGTGTATAGCTCGACGACGTACGCCCGCCCGGACGCGGTGTGGATGGCCCGTTGGGACGGCAACACCTCATTGACTGGTTGGCCGACCGCTCCCGACTCGCAGTGGGCGGTTCACCAGCGTGCCAAGCAGTATCGGGGCGACCACAACGAGACGTGGGGTGGTGTCACACTCAACATCGACAGCGACGCGCTCAACGCACCGGTCGCCACGGTGTCGCGCTCGTACACGGTGACCAGCACCACGGCGCTCAACGCCCGCACCGGGCCTTCGTCGTCTTACAGCATCGTCACGACCTACGCGCCTGGCGCCACGCTGGCCGTCCTGTGCCAGACGATCGGCCAGAAGGTAGGCACGACCTCGGTGTGGAACCGGCTGATCAATGGTGCATGGGTCAGCGACTACTACGTCTCGACCCCGTCGAACACGACATTCTCGCCACCGCTCCAGAAGTGCACATATCCGGGCCAGGTCACCAGCTCGACATCACTCAGTGTCCGCACTGGCCCGGGCACGGCCTACCCACTGTCTGGAGCACCGTTGCCGCCAGGTGGCTTGGCCTGGGTGACTTGCCAGAAGGTGGGCAGCCTGGTTGGAACCACGTCGGTTTGGGATCGGCTCGACGACAGTAGTAGTCGGTGGGTCACCGACTACAACGTGTCCAACCGGTCGAACACCACCTGGAGCCCCCCCGTCCCGCGCTGCCCGTGACCAGGTGGCGCGTCGCAGCTGCTCATGCGAGAGGGGCCGCTCTACGGCTCCTGGTGGGACGAGCACATCCGGCTGGGCGGCCCGGTGGCGGCCGACATCGTCGAGCCCGACGATAGACGGCACGTCTCGCAGCCAAATGTCAGCGCCGTGTCAGACAAACTTCACCGTGCAGCACTTCACACAGGTGCACTCGCCGGGAGCCACATCGGCTCTGACCACGACGTGGGCGCACTAGGGTTCACACCGCTGCACCTGGAGGCCCGATGCAGCATCAAGTGGAAGCCGGGGATGGGGCCGCGGCAGGGCTGAGCCCGGCGAAAAGTCGCTCGCTCAGTCGCCGTCGAGGTACGCGAGCACGGCCAGCACCCGGCGGTGGTCGTCGGTGGCGGGCGGCAGGCCGAGCTTGGCGAAGATGTTGGACACGTGCTTCTCGACCGCGCCGTCGCTCACCACCAGGCGCCGGGCGATGCCGGGGTTGGAGCGGCCCTCGGCCATGAGGCCCAGGACCTCCCGCTCGCGCGGCGTGAGGTCGTCGATCGGGCGCCGGCAACGGCGCACCAGGAGCTGCGCGACCACCTCGGGGTCGAGGGCGGTGCCGCCGCCTGCCACGCGCCACACGGCGTCGACGAACTCGCGCACGTCGGCCACTCGGTCCTTCAGCAGGTAGCCGAGACCGGCGGGGTCGTCGGTGAGCAGCTCGGAGGCGTAGCGCTCCTCCACGTACTGCGACAGCACCAGCACCGGCGAACCGGGGAAGCGCCGGCGCAGCTCGGCCGCCGCCCGCACGCCCTCGTCGGTGAAACTCGGCGGCATCCGGACGTCGACGATGCACAGGTCGGGCCGGTCCCGCTCGAAGGCGGCGAGCAGCGCGTCGGGACCGTCCACCATGTCGATCACCTCGATGCCCTCGTCGGCCAGCAGGCGGCCGAGGCCCTCCCGCAGCAGCACCGAATCCTCGGCGATGATCACGCGCACGCAGTGATGTTCACACGAACGGCAGCTCCACCCGCGCACTGGTGGGGCCGCCGACGGGGCTGTGGATGTCGAGCGAGCCGTCCAGGGTCTGGACGCGGTCGACCAGCCCGGCCAGGCCGGTGCCCAGGGCGGGATCGGCGCCGCCGACGCCGTCGTCCCGCACCTCGAGCACCAGGCGGTCGCCCAACCGGGCCACCCGGACCCGGACGCCGCTGGCCCGGCTGTGGCGGGCGACGTTGGTGAGTAGCTCCGCCAGTACGAAGTAGGCGACCGCCTCGACCCTGGGCGACGGCCGCTCGCGCAGGTCGACGTCGAGCGTCACCGGCACCGGCGACCGGGCCGCCAGCGAGGAGAGGGCGGCGTCGAGCCCGCGATCGGTCAGCACCGAGGGGTGGATACCACGGGCGAGGTCCCGCAGCTCGGCCAGCGCCCGCTTGGCCTCCTCGTGGGCCTCGGCCACCAGCGTGGCGGCCTCGCCGGCGTCGCCCTGCCGCTCCAGGCGGTCCCGGGCGCGGCCCAGGTCCATCGCCAGGTGCACCAGCCGGGCCTGGGCGCCGTCGTGCAGGTCGCGCTCGATGCGGACCCGGTCCGACGAGGCGGCGTCGACCGACCGGGCGCGGCTGTCGGCCAGCCGGTCCACCTCGTGCTCCAGCTCCTGCTCGCGGGACCGCCCCAGCAGCACCCGGACCATGGCCTCGCGCAGCAGGGCGAACGCCCGCATGATCCAGGGGGCGAGGAACAGGGCCGCCACGCCGGTACTGAAGTTGGCGGCGTACTCGCCGATCGAGGGTCGGGGCCCACCCGCCCATAGGACGACGGTGTCGTCGCTGTTGCCCTCCACGGCGAGCCAGCCCCACAGGGGGAACGTGATCCCGCCGATGGCGGTCCACCACACCAAGACCGCGCCGATGAAGCTGGCGAGGCCCAGGGGGAAGCTGAGGAAGAGGTAGATCAGCTCCTTCCAGGTGACGGGGTCGATGAGCCGCGCCCAGAAGTGCGCCCACGGTCCGGAGCCGTTGGGGCTGCGGCGCACCGGCGGCTCCGTGTGCACCTCCAGCAGCGCGCTCGCCAGCTCCCGTTCTGCGGCGGCGGCCGCCTGGGCCAGCACGAAGGCGATGAACAGCACGACCAAGCCGGCGAGGGCCAGCGGGATGAGGCCGACACCGAGCGCCAGGAGAGGGAGGAAGACGACGAACCACAGCAGCCCCAGCGGGAACGCCAGCACGTTGTGCGCGGTCTCGCGCCAGGTACGGAGGCGAACCGGCTCGGTGAGGATCCGGGCGGCGATGGCCGTGCCGGTGCCGGTGGGCTCCTCCAGGCCGGGCGGGGAGAACATGCCGCCCACGGTACGAACCGGGCGGCTGACCGCCCATCCGACGTCCCGGCGTCTGCCCGGTGGGGAAAACCCCACCTGGGGTGGCTGTCGGTGGTCGCCTGTGTTCGATCACGTGTGAACGCCTACGGTCGCACAGCATGCGCACACCCTGCGAACCGCGGGTGACGGGAGTTCGGTTCGAGCACCGGCGGGCCAGCGACGCGCTGGGGATCGGTTCGGCGCGGCCGCGGGTCTCGTGGATCACCGAGACGGACGCCCCGGGCTGGCGGCAGGCCGCGTACGAGGTCGAGGTGTGCGACGGCCGGGGTGACGTGATGGCCACATCGGGGCGGGTGGCGGCCGACGAGTCGGTGCTGGTGCCCTGGCCGGCCGAGCCGCTGGCGTCCCGGCAGCGGCGCCAGCTGCGGGTGCGGGTATGGGGGACGGACGGCGGCGAGTCCGACTGGAGCGAGCCGGCCGCCGTGGAGGCCAGTCTGCTCGACCCGACGGACTGGACCGCCTGCTTCGTCTCGCCGGATCCGGACGGGCCCGCCGGCGCCGCCGACGACGAGGCCGAGCCGCCGACCACCGCGCCCACGTTGCTGCGACGCGAGTTCGAGGTCGCCGGTCCCGTGGAGCGGGCCCGCCTCCACGTCACGGCCCTCGGCGTCTACGAGGTGGAGATCAACGGCACCACCGTGGGCGACCAGGTGCTGGCCCCCGGCTGGACGAGCTACGACCACCGGCTGCGGGTCGAGACCTACGACGTCACCGCCCTCGTGCGCTCCGGCGCCAACGCCCTCGGCGCCTGGCTGGCCGAGGGCTGGTACGGCGGCCGGCTGGGCTGGAACGGCGGCCAGCGGGTCTACGGCCACCGGCTGGCGCTGCTCGCCCAGCTCGAGCTGACCCTGGCTGACGGCACGACGCAGGTGGTGGGCACCGGCGCCGACGGCACCTGGCGGGCCCATGCAGCCCCCATCCTCGCCAGCGGCATCTACGACGGCGAGACCTACGACGCCCGGCTCGAGCAGCCCGGCTGGTCGTCGCC
>DASQUK010000246.1:0-20407 GCA_035641315.1 Acidimicrobiales bacterium
CTTCCACAACGTCGACCTGACGGGCGCCAAGATCCGCGGCGCCTTGCTGGTGGATGTCGACATCTGGGGCCGCGTCGACAACGTACGGATCAACGACGTCGATGTCGGCCCCCTGGTCGAAGCCGAGCTGAACCGCCGCCATCCCGGAGCGGGCCAAGCTCGATCCGTCCGACGCCGACGGGTTCCGCGAGGCGTGGGCCGTGATCGAGCGGTCGTGGCCACCCACTGTCGAGCAGGCCCGCCGGCTGGCCCCGGAGCTGCTCCACGAGCGCGTCGACGGCGAGTGGTCCTTCATCGAGACGCTCCGCCATCTCGTGTTCGCGACCGACGCCTGGGTGAAGCGGGCGATCCTGGGTGATCCGTCGCCGTACGACGCCCTCGACCTGCCCCACACCGAGATGCCCGACGAGCCCACCGTTCCCCGCGACCTCGACGCCCGGCCGACCCTCGACGAGGTCCTCGCCCTGCGTGCCGACCGCACGGCCGTCGTCCGCGAGGTGCTGGCCGGTCTCACCGACGACGTGCTCGCCGGCACGACCGACCCGATCCCGCCGCCGGGCTATCCGCCGGCGGGCACCTACCCCGTGCACCGCTGCCTGCGGGCCGTGGTGATCGAGGAGTGGGAGCACCGCCTCTACGCCGAGCGGGACCTCGCTGTGCTCGAGACCCGCGTGTAGCCGGCGGCTCGCCCACTCGGCGGCCGGTATCGACGCCACCGGAAGGAGCCCGGGGTGGCGTCAGACCGCGACGAGCTCGATGCTCCGGCCGGCACCGCTCGTACGGTCCACCGTTCGTGAACGAGCGTGCGGATCAACGCCTCGTGGCGTTCCGGTGGGCTCGTGGGGCGCTTTGCTGAACCGGCCGTGAGGTGGGGGTGGGGAGGAAAGTCGAGCAGGAGTGCGTTGAGGGCGTGGGGAGCGTCGAGTTGCATCCAGTGGCCTGCACCGTCGAGTCGTTCGTAGCGCCATGGCCCGGTGACGAAGGCGCGGGAGCCGGCCATGTTGTCCTCGGTGAGCGCGAAGTCGCCCGTGCTCCAGATGCGAGGGTCGGTGAGGCTCGCGCGCGGCACCGGCGAGGCGGCCTCATCCCTGATAGCCACGGGCCCGGGCCGCCCGGCCCTGGCGCTGCGCCTTCTCCTTGGCAGCCTCGCGACTCCGCTCGTCGCCCGATGTGTAGCGATACTTCTTTCCGCTGTCACCCCACTGGTAGTAGGGCCCGTCGCGGTCCTTTCCACGCTTAACCGGCACAGGAGATCCTTACCCGACCACGAGCCCCGGCCAACACGAGTCCGCTTCTAGCGTGATGGGCGTCGATCAGGAGCCTTACCATCAACCCCGCCGAGCGATGGCGGCGCTGGCCGCGATCGTCGCCGGGCTCTCGGGCTTGGCGAACGCCGGCATGAGCGCATACTGGGCTGCGGGCCGGACCGGCTTGGCCGACACGATCGGTGGCGACATCGAACGCTGGGGGCGTGAGCGGGGACAGACCGTCGTCGCGACTCTGTGGGTGATCGTTGCGGTCAAGACCGCCGTCGCGATCGCCGCGCCCGTGCTCGTCGGGCTCGGGGGTGCGGGGCTGCCCTCCTGGACGACCGGGCGAGTCCCGCGAGCGCTCGGGTGGATCGCGGCGGCGGTGCTCACCGTCTATGGCGCCGCACCGACGATCGCCGGATTGCTGGCGGAAGTCGTCGAGGCCTCTGCAGATGCGGCCCCGAAGGGGCCGGCGTGGCACGCCTACCTGTGGGACCCGTGGTCCTTTGCGTGGGGTCTTGCGTTCCTGGCGGCGCTGTCGCTGACCAGACCGAGGCGCGACCGGCCGGACCGGCCGTCGACACGTCTGCCCGGGAGCTCGTCGTAATCGCCCCGCACACGGGGCACGTGCCGGCCAGTCAGTGTGATCGAGCCGGATCGACGCGCACGACCGCGCCACCCGCGGCCGCGGACGCGTACATGGCGTCCACGACCCGGTGGGCCGGCACCGCCTCGGCCAGCGACGGCTGCGCGGGGGTGCCGTCACGCACCGCGGTGAGAAACGCGGTGGCCGGGTTGACCGTCGTCGTGTCGCCGGCCTCGGCGATCGCCAACGCCAGGTCGCGCCCGGCAAGCACCTTCTCCTCTTCGCCGGTGAACTGCCAGCGCACCGGACCCGTGAAGTCGCCCTCGAGCGCGACGAACAGGCGCTCGCACAGCACCTCGACCCGACGCAGGCTCGGCCGCTCGAGCACGTCGTGCCAGACCGATGTCAAAGTCGCTGCCGGCCCCCCGGCGAAGTCGAGGCGCGCAACCCCCACGTCGTCGATGCCGTCGTGGCCGTGGACGGCCCGGGTCGTAGCGCTCACGGCCGTCACCGGGCCGAGCAGCCACTGCAGGATGTCGACGTCGTGAATCGAGTGCTCGAGCAGCGTTCCCCGCCCCGCAACGTTCACGTCGGTGCGCCAGGTCGAGCCGTAGATGCCCTGGTTCGGGATGTACTGGTCGTCGCGGAACACCACGGCCAGCACGCGGCCCGCCCGTTCGTCGCGCACGAGCTGGCGCACCCAGCGAAACGACGGCAGGAAACGCAGGACGAGACCCACTTGGTTGACGACGCCAGCGCATGCCACGCCCGCCGCCATACGCTCCGCCGTCGCGGCGTCGAACGCCAGCGGCTTCTCGCAGAACACCGCCACACCCGCCGCGGCGGCCTTGTCGACCAGGTGTCGGTGCTCCCCCGTCCACGCCGTCACATAGACGGCATCGACCAGCCCCGGGAGCTCGTCCTCGCCCACAACCGCGGCTCCGTGCTCGGCCGCGAAGGCGGCCGCCCGAGGCCCGTCGGGGTCGTGGACGGCGACGATGTCGTTGCCGACCCGGCTGGCCCTCAGGGCCAGGACATGGAGGCGGCTCACGAACCCTGCGCCGTAGAAGCCGACCCGCACCGTCACCGGCCCACCCTCACAAGGGCGCAGGCTAGCGGCCGATGTCGACGGCCACGGGCCGGGCAGCACTCCGACATCGTCCGTCGGAGGGCAGACGACCCCGTACCAGCTGTGCGGGCCGTAGGGGCTCCAGCGACCGAGCAACGCCTCGAAGTCGGGCGGGATCGGTCGAGCTCGGCGGGCATCTGCGGTGCCTGCCACAGCGGTCGATACGGTTGCTGGCGCGAAGCGCCGAGGCGAGGCCACATTCCAGCAGCGGATGAGGCCCACCTACAGTTGTCGCGCTGCATGGACGCCGAGCTGGCCCAACGGGTGGCGAACCGGGCGCTGTCGCTCGCCCGAGCTGAGGCACCGGTCGAGGGCGCCATCGACGTGCTGCGGGCGTTCGCCCGCGACGACCACCAGGTGCTGACACTCGCCCGCAGCCGGTGCCTGGCCGCCGTCGACCAGCACCCGGGTGATGTCGCCGCCCGGCGCGCAGTAGCGCTGCTCGACGCCGCACTCACCCGGTAGGTCGCCCAGCCGTTCCTTACGGGAACAGCCGACGAGCTGCCGGTCCAGGTTGCGAACCGGGCGCTCCGGGAGTGGTTACTCCACGAGTGAAAGGGCGACGTTGATGTTGCCTCGGGTGGCGTTGGAGTAGGGGCACGTGGCGTGGGCCCGTTCGACGAGGGCTTCGGCGGCGGGCCGGTCAAGGGTCGGCAGGTAGACGTCGAGCTCGACAGTCAACCCGAAGCCACCCGAGGCCAGAAGCCCGATCCCCACGCTCGCTGAGACCTCCGAGTCGCCGATGTCGAGACTGTCGGCAAGAGCTGCGAACTTCAGAGCCGAGTGGAAGCAGGCGGCGTACCCAGCTGCAAAGAGCTGCTCCGGGTTGGTGGCATGCCCCGGTCCTCCGAGTTCCGGGGGGACGCGCACGTCCATGTCGAGGCGTCCGTCGTCGGTGCGGACGTGCCCGTTGCGGCCGTCGCCGGTGGCATGCGCGACGGCCGTGTACAGGGCGGTCACTGCGTTGTTGGTTTGCTGATCCATGGACCTCGATAATATAGTACACAATTTAATCGTGCAAGGTGATCCTGCTAGAGTCTTGGACATGGCAACGACTTACGAGCATCAGGCGCTGGACCGGCAACTCTGCTTCGCTCTCTACGCCGCCAGCCGGGCCGTGACACGGACTTACGGACCTCTGCTGGAGAAGGCCGGTCTCACTTATCCGCAATACATCACGATGCTCGCCCTGTGGGAGCATCCCGGCGAGCCGATGACGGTCGGCGATTTGGGCAGCCGTCTCCGTCTGGAGACCGGTACCCTCACTCCGCTGCTCAAACGTCTGGAGGCGCTCGGTTACCTTCACCGGAGCCGCGACCGTGCCGACGAGCGGCGCGTCCTCGTGGAACTCTCCGAGCGAGGGCTCGCCTTGCGCGACGAGCTGGCTACGGTGCCAGCGGCTCTTGTCGAAGCATCCGGGCTCGAGCTCCACGACGTGGCGGACCTCCGCCGGCGGCTGGTCGAGCTCGTGCGCCACCTCGACGCCGCGCCGCACGAGGTGGCGCCCGCTGCTGCAGACGATCAAGCGCTGCGCCGGGCAATTCGTCGCCGCTGAGGCTGCTCCGGGGCGTCGCTACGGCGAGCGGAGTCCCGAATCGGCGCCTTCGCTTTCCGAGGCCTCGGCCTCGACCGTCTCGCAGCATTGGCAAACCGGTTGCAAACGACACCCTTGGAGGCTCACAGCAGGCCCTCCGGCTTCGCCTGCACCCGCTGAGCTTCCCAAGCCGTGCCGCACGGGAGGGCCGTCCGCTGGCAACGCCGGGTTTGCGACCCTTTCGGCCTTGCGAGCGGACGCGTTGAGGTGCACGCTGAGCGTGACAGCTTCCGTGGGGGTGATGCGATGGCGAAGTCTCTCCTCGCCGTCTCCCGGTCGAACCGACCGACCGGGACACGACCCGACTCGTCAGCGTCGCCCGACCGGCCAGCTCCGGGGCGGGCGGGGCAGATCGGCCCGATTCGACGGGAGATCATCTTCGAACCGGTGCACGAGCAGCCCGCTCCGGCCGAACCGACTCCGGCCGAACCCGCGCCGGTTGCTCCCGAAACGCAACCCCGGGAGCCGGTACCTGGCCGGTCATGAGCCAGATTTCCGAGACGTGCGGCGGCGGTGATGCGGGGCGGGCGCTGGTGCCGGGTTCGCTGCGCGGCTACCGCACGTGGCGACTCCTGGGCCGGCGGCAGCACCTCGAGGCGGGCACGTTGCCCTTGACGTCGGTCACCCGGCGCCGGGTGGTGTGGAACCCGACACTGATTGCGCGCTGTAGCCCCGATGACATCGGGACGTCGGGTCCGTCCTCCTCGACGCTCGCAGGTGACCATCGCGCTCCGCAGGCAGGCTGCGGCTGCGGCATCTACGGCTGGTATGCGCCGACAGACACCAGCATCGTCAGAGCCCGCGTGTTCGGCGTCATCGACGCGTCCGGTCTCGTCCTCTTGGGCGAGCGTGGCTTTCGTGCCGAGAAGGCGAAGATCACTGCCGTAGTCACCCGGAGCCGGCGCGTCACGGCGGCCTGCGAACGGGCCGGCATCGCGGTGTACCGGCGTCGGCGTGATCTGCTGCGCGACTACCCACCCGAGGACCTCGCGGCCCTGCTCGGCGCCACCCCACGGCCCGAGTCCAACGCCACGATCGCCCAGACCCCACCGCTCTATGGCTTCGACCGCCTCGTCTTCCTCGCAGTATGGGGCCGTGTGGCGCTGATCGCCTCCGCGTTGGTCGCCCTGCCGATGACCCCCACGCTGGTCACCGCCATCGTGGCGCAGATCGCCGTAATCAGCCTGGTTGCCGCCCGGTTCCGGCATTGATCTGATCGGCAGTCGGGTCCCTCGATCAACTCATCGACCCGTTCGCCTCCACCCACGCCGTCGGTCACCCCGCCCGGGGAAAGCCGTCGTGCGCCAGGCCGGAGTGGCGACGGGTGATGGAACCCGGTCGGACCAGGTTCGGTGTGGCGGCGCCTTTGCCGTCGCGGCGGTCGGTATGCAGGCGGCCGTCCACCGGACGACCTTGGGTCGCTCTCCGAACGCCCACCGCCGCCCTCGAGCCCTCACGGGGTGTCTAGCCGCACGCAAGCCAGGCCCCGACGATGCACGCCCGCTATCAGACCGGGAAGCGCGGTCGCCGTCTGCGCCGTCACATGAAGATCGACGACGCTCCCGGCCGAACATGCCGCCAGAACCCGATCGACGATGACCGAGGGGCCCGGAAGCTCCCAATCACGGGGATCTACATCCCAAAGCACCATCCGCGCGTACCCAGCACGGATCGCGGCATCCACGGTCGACTTGTCATAGCGACCGAAGGGCGGCCGAAAGACGGCGACATCCGTGGCGCCCGCCCTGCGCCAGGCCGCCCGGTCGGCCACCAGACGCCAAATCACCTCCTGCCGAGACATGCGGGTGAAATCAGCGTGATCCCAACCGTGGGCACCGACGACATGCCCCTCGCTAACGGTTCGCCGCGCGGGTAGCCGGAACTGCTCGACCCGCATGCCGAGCCCGAAGAACGCGGCGGGCACAGCTTCACTCGCGAGCACGTCGAGGATCCGGGTCCAGGCCGCGCCGTCGTCGCAATCATCAAAGGTCAGCGCGACCCCGCCCGGGCACCCGTCCAGGCGGCTACATATCGCAAGCTGGCCCTCGACCCCGACGTGAGACTCCATCGGTCCGTGCAGCTTGGCTGTCATGGGACCTTCCCGACCCGGCGGCTCCCGCTCCGGCTGTCCAGTGGTAGCCGCGCCAGAGGCGCCGCTCGGTGCGCCCAGTGTGCGAGGCGACGGCCCCAACCGTGTGCGGGCGTCCTGGCGCGGTCCCCGACCGGCATTGGGGACGAGCGCCCGGTACGGACCCGACGACGCCTCGTGCAACGTCTCCAATCGCGGCGGTTCGGTGGTGCGCCTGCAGCGGCTCGAGTGGGGGGCATCGGCCCGTGACGACCTCCAATCTTGCGCCAGTCGTCCCAGGAGATCCGACGCCTCCCTTGACATGCGCTTCGTCGCCTCTATGACGCCCTGCCGTCAGCGACGCCCGGCTGCCTATGCTCGAGGTGTCGCCGGGTCGCATCCGAATTGACGGACCAGGCGAGTGCCTGGCGCCCGGGTGACGCCCCGATCTAGAGGGTCCCTGCCTCCTTCGAACCCGCTTCAGTCCCGTGGTGGACCGGTTCGACGTGGTCGTGGACATGTGCTTCGTGTTCGTGTTCGGCACTCTCATCACGGTGCGGGTAGTGGGCATGCGTGAGTGCCGCGTGGTCGTGTTCGTGTTCGTGAGCTGCGCTCAGGTGCTCGTAACCGCCAACATGACTGTTCCAGTTATGGGTGACGTGGTAGTGCCGGTGGCTGTGCGTAGTCGCGTCGTGACGGTGCTCCTGCCACTCGGCTTCGGGGTCGGGCATTGCCGCCTCCTTTCCGACCGGCTCTTTCAAGCAGCGACAGTACGCCGAACTGAAGGAGAAGACGTAGAGACAACGCGACGCCCTCGATGGAGTAGGTCAATACCCTCTGCCGGTCGCGACGCGGTCGCCGCTGACGCCTGGCGTTGACGTGAACCGCACCGACCTCGCCCGTTCGGGGCCGTGGTGGAGGAGGCGAGCTTCGGCCGGAACTGCGGCCGCGCGCCGCGGCCCGAGGGCGACCAGGACGCCTGCGACGCCGATACGCCGCCGAGCGCGCCTCAGTCGAGCTGGCTCGCGGACCGGTTGGGAACCAGCACGACCTTGTGAGCTCAAGTGTCAGCGCTGCGCAAGTGGTAGGCGCCCTGATCGAGGCCGGCCGCACCGGCGAGCTGAGCATCGTCGACCGGGTACTCGGGCTCTGGCCGCTGGATCGTCGGACGTGCGGTCGCGATCGTGGTCATGGCCTGGCCTCCTGTTCGTCGAGGACCGGCCAACCTCGACGTGCACCCAGCCGGCGTTCTGGGCAGCGCGAGGATGACGCCGCCATCACCCGCTGTTGACCCCTTCGCTCGACGTCTGACGTCGTCGGTCATCTCGACCGACGCGCGCCGTCGAGCACGGTCTTGATCTCGACCTCGACTGTCCCTGGGGTCCTACGGTCAGGTCCACGCCCAATCCGCCGATAGCCAGGAGGCTGATCCGCTCATGGACATGCCGAATGAGGCACAGCGTCGCATCTTCCAGGACAAGGTCGCCTGGCTCACGACCATCACCGACCGCGGCGTCCCCGCACCGAATCCGGTCTGGTTCGTGCCCGATGGTGACGACCTCGTGGTCTTCAGTACTCCGCACGCACGAAAGGTTCGCAACATCGAGCAGCGGCCCACCGTGACACTTCACTTCAACTCCGATCCCGACGGCGGGGACGTCGTCGTCATCACCGGCGAGGCGGCGATCGCACGCGGGCAGCGACCGAGTGCGCTCGGCGCTTACCTCGACAAGTACGAAACCAGCATCACCGGGCCTTTGGGCATGACCGTCGACGAGATCGACCGGACCTACAACACCGAGATCCGCATCCGACCCACCCGCGTCCGACTGACGGACACGAGCGCCTGACAAGCCGGGGCCGCGGCTCGTGACTTCTACACCGATTACCTCGGGTTGAGCGTCGAGGGATTCAACCTCGGCTGGGTCGCGCCGACCATGAGTCGGCGCGGACCGTAGTGTTCCGTTGTTCGCTCGCCGGGAGGTGGCCATGGCAGCGCAGACCCCCGCATCCGAGGTTCGGGTCCTCGTCGACGGTTTGGCGTACGTCGAGTCGCCTCGCTGGCATGACGGCCGGTTGTGGTTCTCGCATTGGGGAGCCGAGGAGGTTCTGGCCGTCGATCTTGAAGGGAACTGCGAGGTTGCGGCGCCGGGCCGTCCCGGGCTCGGCTGGGCGACGGAGTGGCTTCCCGACGGCCGTCTCCTGGTCACCGGCGAGACGCTCCTGCGCCGCGAGCCCGACGGTTCGTTCGTCGTGCATACGGACATCAGTAACGTCTGCACGCGGGGCTGCAGCGAGATCGTCGTCGACGGCCGCGGCAACATCTACATCAACAGCATCGAGTTCGACTTCCTGGGTGGTGGCGAACCGACCGGAGGGGTCATCGCGCTCGTCACACCAGACGGCGTGGTCCGTCAAGTCGCCGGCGACCTCGCGTTTCCCAACGGCATGGTCGTCACACCCGACAACTCCACATTGATCGTGGGCGAGTCCTTCGCGTCGCGCCTGACGGCGTTTGACATCGCCGACGACGGCACGCTCACGAACCGGCGCACGTGGGCCGAAAACGTCGGGCCCGACGGGATCACCATGGACGCCGAGGGTGGGATCTGGGCCTCCTCGGCCGCCATGAGCAAGGACTGCGCGCGGATCGTTGAAGGCGGCGAGATCACGCACCGGATCGCGCTCGACCGCGATTGCTTTGCGTGCATGCTCGGTGGCCCGGATCGCCGCACGCTGTTCATGATGACGGCCGTGTGGCTGGGGCCCGACAAGGTCGACGAGGCGCTCGCCCGCCGGACCGGTCGGGTGCTCTCGACCGAGGTCGACGTCCCCGGCGTCGGCTGGCCGTGACCGCTGGCTCGGTTGACGACGCGGTCGAAGCCCGTCGTGTTCCGCACGGGTTCCGGCGCCAAGCTGGACCACGGTCCCCTGCGCCCGGGCGATCTTGGAGATCGATCTGATCCGGCGTTCACAGGATCCTGACCGTAGGACGCGCAGGCTGTGGGCGTGGAAGGCCGCCCAGCCTGGGTGCCGATGACCGACGAACAGCGGCGCGGTTTCGAGTGTGACGGCTACGTGATCGTGCGCGGCGCACTGTCGGGCGTCGAGGTCGTCCGCTACGCGGCGGCGCTCGACCGTGTCCACGCGGCGGCCGAGCGGGCCGGCGCCCTTGCGGCGGACGGCTCGCTCCACCGGCTGAGCGCAGTTGCCGGCTGCCCCGAGCTGGTGGCGCTCATCGACCACCCCAGGGTGTTTCCGCTGGTCTGGTCCATGCTGGGCTGGAACGTCCATGTCCATCACTCCCACATCGACGTCCACCCGCCGTTGGCTGCCGAGCCCCCACCTTGGTGGCACTGGCACCAGGACGGCGGACGCCAGAACCGGGAGCTCGAGACCGACCCGCGGCCCCGCCTGTCGGTGAAGCTGGCACTCTGGCTCTCGGACCTGTCCGCGGCCGGCCGGGGCAACCCCATGCTGATCCCCGGCAGCCACCGGTTGAACTGGCTGCCCGGCCCACCTCGGCGGGAGGTCCCCTGGCCGGCGCGGGCGGGCGCCGTCGAGGTCACCGCCCAACCCGGTGACGTGGTCTTCTTCGACCGGCGCATCTGGCACGCCCGCTCAGTGAACCGGTCGCCGATCACCCGCAAAGCCGTCTTCATCGGGTACACGTACCGCTGGGTGCGAGCCCGCGACGACCTGCACGAGCCTCAAGGCGCCGGACGGGTGCCGCCCCACGGTCGGTGACTGTGTTACTGGCCGGCCGGCGGCTCGCCAGTCGTCAGGAAGCCGTCGATCTCGGCCAGGAAGTGGCGCCACGCGGGGTCGCGCTCGGGCAACAGGTGGTTGCAGCTGTCGAGCGGGACCAGACGACTTCCGGGGATCAGCGAGGCCAGGACCCGCGACTGCTCGAACATGTCGTCGGGCTCGCGGCGGGCGCCCAGGATGAGGGTGGGGGCGGTCACCTTGGTCGCCAGGTCGGTCACGTCGATGTTGGAGAACTCGTCCACGAAGCGCCACGCGTTCTTGGGTGACGTCGACCGGCGCTGGAGCTCGTCGAACTCACGCCACTCCTCCTGGGTCCCCTCGGGGAGGAACCGGGCGACGAACATCTGCCGGTATGTGGGGTCGGGCCGGCGCCGCGCCAGCCGCACCATGTCGATGCAGGCCTCGTTGAGCTCGAGCTCGTCCGGCGACCGAGCCCGCTTGCGTCGGCCCTGGGCGAACGCGCCGAGCAGCACCAGGTGGCTCACCCGCTCCGGGTGCCGGACCGCGTAGGCGACGGCCACGGGGCCCCCTGGGAGAGGCCGAGCAGGGGGAACCGTTCCAGGCCGACCGCGTCGACCACGGTCGCGAGGTCGTCGACCCAGTCGTCCAGCGTGAACCGGCCGACGTCCCAATCCGAGAGCCCGCAGCCGCGCTCGTCGTAGCGGACGAGCCGAAAGCGGCGCGACAGCTCGACCAGCCAGTGCCGCCACGTCGGGCTTTCCCAGTCGTAGTCGAGGTGGCTGAGCCAGTTGGCCGCCTTCACCAGGGGCGGGCCCTCACCGAGGGTCGCGTAGGCCAGCCGGACGCCGTCCTTGGCGGTGCAGAACCGGATCTGCTGCGAGGGCGGCCCCGGTAGGGGCGGGGCGGCATCCGCCGTGCCCGGGGTAGCTGTGTCCGCCCGCACAGCGGGGCGCTCGTCGAGGTCGCCCACGAACTGGTAGCCGCGGCCGTGCACGGTGCGGATGAGCTCCTGGCGTCGGCCGTCGTCGCCGATCGCCTGTCGGGCGGCCTTGATGCGGCTCGTGAGCGCCGACTCGCTCACGAACCGGTTGCCCCACACGGTGTCGAGCAGCTCCTCCTTGGGGACGACGCGGTGTCGCTCGCGGATCAGCAGGGCGAGCACGTCGAACACCTGGGGCTCGATCCGTTGCTCCTCCTGAGTCCGGCGCAGCCGGAACCGGGCCAGGTCGAGCTCGCACTCGCCGAACGCGTAGATCACGCCACGCCTCCTCCGCCCTCGTCGGCGGGGCCGCCGCGACCATCGCAGCCGCAGTGCACCCAGTCTCGCGCCGTATGTCTCCAGGCGATCTCCAGGTTCCCTCCAAGCTCCCGGCGGCGGGGTGGCTCAGAGTGCCCAACATGCTTGCCACTACCGCGGACCTCACCCCCGGCGGCACCGCCGAACGCACCCATGCCGGCCGCCGCGACATGATCGCGGGCGTCCGGGCGATGGTTCCCTGGCTCCTGGGGGTCGCGCCGTACGGGCTGGTGATCGGCGTCAGCGCCGCTCAGGCCGACATTCCCAGCGCGGCGGGGTGGCTGACGGGCCCGGCGATCTACTCGGGTAGTGCCCAGGTGGCGACGATCGAGCTGCTCGACGCCAGGGCGGCCACGTTGATCGTGGTCGCCACCGCCCTCGCCATCAACGCCCGGCTGATCCTCTACTCGGGGACGATGGCCGGCCATTGGCGCGGCACCCCGATCTGGTGGCGCGCCCTCGCGGCCTACTTGCTCGTCGACCCCTCCTTCGCGGTCGGGACCGACCGCTACCAGCGCCCCGGCGATCGTGCCGGCGCCCACGCCCACTACCTCGCCGGTGCCGTCACGCTCTGGGTCACCTGGCTCGTGGCCATCGCCGTCGGAGCATCAGTGGGCGCACAGCTCCCCGCCGGACTCCACCTCGAGTTCGTGATCCCCCTGTTCCTCGTGGGTGAGGTCGTGGTTCGGCTCAACAGCCCGGTAATGCGTCGGGCGAGCTTCACGGCGGTCGCCGTGGCCGTGCTCGCCTTCTCGGCCCCGCTGCACCTGGGGCTGGTCGGCGCGATCGTGGCCGGCATCGTCGCCGGCCTCGCCACCGGGGAGGTGCGGCGATGACCGCATGGCTCGTCGTCCTCGCCGCGGGGCTCGGCAGCTACATGTTCCGCATCAGCATGGTGGTCCTGGTCGGCCGCATCGGATCGCCAGCCCGCTTCGAGCGTGCCTCCGCCCTCGTCGTGCCGAGCGCGTTCGCGGCGCTTGCCGCCGGTGGTGTCGTCGCCAGCTGCAGGGCTGCCGGCGGCCCGGCGGCCATCGCGCCGCTCGCGGCGGTAGTCGTCGCCGTGGCGGCGGTCGGCCGCACGGGTTCGCCGCATGCCGCCATCGTCGCCGGCATGCCGGCGCTGTGGGTCCTGAACCTGGTGTCCGCGGGTTGACGCCGACAACGGGGAGCCACGATGGCCCAGACACGACCAAGCGTGGTCCACACGCCGGGCGATGCCGCCTCGCTCGACACCGTGCTCGGCGTGTGGGCATATGCCGACGACGAGACCTTTCTCTCTTCGGGGCTCATGGCGTTGGCCCGCCGGGCCGGAGCCGAGTCGTTTGCGTGGCCGCTACCCGCGGTGAGCATGGCAGCGACGATCCTCGGCGCTGGCCTCCCGACCGCCTGGCCCGCACACGCGATCTCGAGATCGCCGCGGCCATGGCCATCCTCGGGGTCGACGAACACCGCTGCCTCGGGTTCGAGGACGGCACCCTGGCCGACCGGGCGCATGCCGAGGGGGTCGGGCTCGTCGGCGAGCTGATCGACGAGGTCGACCCCGACACGATCGTCACGTTCGGGCCCTGAGGGGATGACCGGTCACCCCGACCACCGGGCGCTGGCGGCGTGGGTGGCCGACCCGTGGCGACGCGCCGGTCGGCGCGCCCGCTTGCTGCAGGCCACGACCACGGACCGCTTCGCCACCGAGTTCGCTGACGTTCACGAGGCGGCAGCGGGCCGCCGCGTCGGACATCTCGAGCCCTTATGACGCTGGGCGCAAGGGGTTCGTTCGGTTCGGTCCCCGTCCGGCACATCGCTCGAGCGGCGCCTCGAGCGCGCGCTGGGCTCGGTAGCCTCCGCCGGTGGACCTGTCCGGTTCGTCGATTCTTCGACTGATCGTCGACTGGGAAGCTGGGGTGTTGTCCATTCTCATTCGCGAGGGGGAAAGCGATGTGGCGATCAGGGTGTCAGGGCTCCGCCGGTTGTCAGTTGTCTGGGCCCTCTCTGGGGCACCGAGCCAGCCGATCAGCCGTGTCGATGTCGGACATGAGAAACTGAACATCGAGATACAGGGCGGCGGCCACATCTCAATCCAGGCCAGCAGCATCGAGATGCCCGACGGCCGCTTGTGACACCCTTCGGTGTTCGGTCCTCGCACGTTCGCCATGCGAGCGGCGACGAACATCCGACCCGGTCAACGGGCCCGAAGCCGGCCAGCCACCTCGACAACGACGCGTACCCGGCCCGAGTAACCGGGAACGACTCGACGCCCAGGACACCGCCATTGGTGTCCAGTGCCGCAGCAACATGGGTGCCCAGGTGCGTATCGACGCCCCCGTCACGATGGCTACTGCCATCCCTCCCTCTCTCAACGGTTCAAGGGGTGGCACGCACGTCCCGGGAACGAGACCGTGTCGAGCCTGCTGCTGGCGCAGCTGGCTCGGTCACGCTCCAGAACGGGGCGTGCCTCGTTCCAGCCCCACGGCCCAGCCGACAAGCACCTCAACAACTCGGTACGACAACCAGTCAGACCCCACCACAGGAACCGGTGAACGTAGCCACCGCCAGACACAAGCTGATGGGCCCATCACCGGCATCCGCAGTCTCGCGGGCAGATATGGCGTGTCGCGGGCCGTGGCGCTAGAAGTTGCGACCCGTGACGCCGTTGATCAGCCCCCCACGACGAGTCGCCGATCCCCTTACGTGTCGAGATCCGACTTCAGGTCCAAATCACCCCGTAGACGTGTATCGGCTCGCCGAAGCCCTTGAGCTCGACAAGACCCTTGTCCTCGAACTGAAGGCCCTTGCCGAGACACAGCTCGCGCACCGCGCTCGACACCAGCACGCGACCGCGCTCGCACATCGAGCACACCCGAGCCGCGAGCTGAACGGCAGCGCCGAAGAGGTCATCGTCTTCGGTGACTGGCTCACCGGCACTAATGGCAGCGCGGATCTCGAACGGCACTTCGTCGCGGCGGCTGCGCTCCGTAACCGCTCGTTGGATCGTGATCGCGGTCTCCACGGCGCGACTCACAGAGGTGAAGGACGCCATCACGCCGTCACCAGTGTGCTTCACCCGCTGGCCGCCACCCCGGCGGATCGCATCGTTCACGATGGCGTCGTGGGCGCGGATGACTCGCATGGCACCGGCGTCTCCGAGCCGCTGGGTGAGCTCAGTTGAACCGACAACGTCGGTGAACAGGATGGCCCGGAACGCGGTCGCCACGAACGCCTCACCCGTGACAGGACGATCAAGGTGGCCGAGGAACGCCTCGACGGCTGCCCGATCAACTTCGATCACCTTGGTGCCGACCATTCCATGCGCTTCGCGATGAACAGCTTCGACGACCTCGGCTGACGGCCCGTCAACCAAACAGAAACCGGCTCCGCTCTGATGGTCGAACCAGTACGTGATGTAGTCGACGCCGTACTTTGCCTGCACCTCGATGTCGCGAGCGTGTGCCTGTGCCATATCGAAAGGGGTGACGCTGTCGTCGACCTCGTGGCGATCCATGTACAACGGCATGCGCACCTCTGGGGCGGTGTCTGTCTCGTACCGGCGCCGAGCGATCAGGGCGAGGCGCAGCCTCTGCCCCTGCCGCCTCGCGGTACATATTGCCCGGTGCGGGCGCCGCCGACCAGCAGCTTCGCCGCGACAGAACGTCGCCCACCCAACACGGCAGCTAAGTGTCAGCAGGACCGAACAATGCCCTCCCCGATGTCGCCTCCGTGCCACACCACGAACCGGGCGCCAGGCCCGATTGAGGCACGGGCCTCGGCGTCCGCCCAGAACCACAGGCGGACGCTAGCGAAGCTCCCCCCAAGGCTCGAAGTCGCGGCTGCCGCCTGCGGTGGCGACGGCTCCGAACAGTGGCTGACCCTCGACTTCGTCGAACCGGAAGAGCATCGAGCGGCTACCGGTGCCCGGCAATCTGTAGGCCCGGTCCAGTGCCCACAGCTGAAGGTCGACGACGGCGTCCACAAATCAGAGAGTGCGGTACGGCACTTCTGGCGCGGTCGGCGTCTCAAGCAGGCACTTCAGTGATGGTCGCATCTCTGGAGCTGCCTCGAACGATCGGGCAGTCCGTGCGGCGCGAGCGCCGGGCGGTGCGATCAACGATCGTCCCTCCCCTCCATGGCGAGGAAACGACCCACAAGCATGTCGTCCGTGGGGTACTCCGGTCATGACTGAATGAAGGCCAACAGGTCGGGGTTGATGGTGTCGGCGTGGGTGGTGCACATGCCGTGCGGATAGCCCGAGTACACCTTCAGGGTGCCGTTCTTCAGGAGTTTGATCGACAGCTCGGCCGAGTCCGCGATCGGTACAACCTGATCATCGTCGCCGTGCATCACCAACGTGGGGACCTGGATGGCCTTAAGGTCCTCGGTGAAGTCGGTTTCCGAGAACGCCTTGATTCCGTCGTACTGGGCTTTAACGCCGCCCATCATGCCTTGGCGCCACCAGTTCTGGATGATGCCCTCCGACACGGTCGCCCCCGGACGGTTGAACCCGTAGAATGGTCCGGCCGCGACATCGCGGTAGAACTGGGCGCGGTTGAAGGCGGTGCCTTCGCGGAAGCTGTCGAATACCTCGATCGGCAGGCCACCGGGATTGGCTTCGGTTTTCAGCATCAGCGGCGGTACCGCACCGATGAGGACCGCCTTGGCCACACGACCTGCTCCGTGCTTGGCGACATATCGGGCCACCTCGCCGCCTCCGGTCGAGTGGCCGATGTGTATTGCGTCGCGTAGGTCGAGATGACTCACGACGGCGGCAGCGTCAGCGGCGTAGGTGTCCATGTCGTGGCCGTCCGAAGTTTGGGTCGAGCGGCCGTGACCGCGACGGTCATGAGCGACGACGCGGTAGCCGCGCAGCACGAAGAACATCATCTGGGTGTCCCAGTCGTCGGAACTGAGCGGCCATCCGTGGTGGAACACGATCGGCTGACCGCTGCCCCAGTCCTTGTAGAAGATCTCGGTCCCGTCCTGGGTGGTGACGAAAGGCATGTTGAGGCCTCCTGCGGATCTGGGTCGCCGTGCGGGATCGAGATCGGGTCGGCTGGATCGCCGCCGTGATGGCATCACGACCTCGCCGACGACAGGTCTGGGCGGATCTTGATCCCATAGTGGCCCTCGCGAGCGAACGTGTCATCACGGCTCGAGGCCGAGCCAGGTAGGTGCTGCCTGCGTCATTTGCACGTGTCTACCCGGTAGCGGCAGGAGGGCCGACGCGATCTCTATGTGAACGGCTCAGACTGCCGCTGAGCCGTCCCGAGGAGCCGGGGTAGGGGCGTGCCGGGGACTGGCGGGCGTCCCCGGCTCCCCTCGGGTAGCGGCGGTTCGGCGTGCGGCGACGCCAGCCGGTTTCACCTGGGTGAAGGCGGCACGAGACGGGCGGCAATGCCGGGACTCGTGACACCATGCTCCGTGAGCAAGTGCGCTCACCCCAAAGCCGAACTGTCCGCCCGCCTGGTTCGGCTAGACGCCGGCTCCCAGACGGATTCCCCCGTCTGGGAGCCGGTCCACGTGGCAACCCCGCGAGGTGACGGCGGCCATCACTCGTCGGGCAAAGGCAAGTCCTCGATCCCAGACGCCTCAACGGGCCGTCGCAGCCTGGGCGACGGGTCTCTGATTCGGAATGCCACATGGTCAACGAATGCCAGGCCGCGAGCTTGGAGCAAGGCCGACAGGCCAGAGGAGTCCGTGAACGTGACCGCGGGGGCGTCGACGGTGATCGAGCGCGGCTTGGTGTCGAGCGCCTCGAGGATGCGGGCCACGAACCGTTCGACAGTGGAGTGGTCGAGTTCGCCCTCCACCGTGATGATGGCCTCGACACCCTCGTGTCTCGCCTCAACACGGAGCAGCGCGGCCTGCGAGGACTCCCAGTCGTCCCGCAGAACGAACCTTCCCCCATACCCAGCCGGGAAACTCCGCACATCGGCCGTGGCCCCACCAATCGACGCCCTCTGCCCCCTCGGCCATCGCGTTGGGGGCGGTATCGCATCTTGGAGGTCAGACGTGGTCCCGGTGACGCCGCGGCGCTCGCGGCGTACAGTCGTCCCGGCGGCTCGGTCGGGGCGCCCGCACGCCCGCCCGTCCCGGCCGGCCGCACCCCACCGCCTCTCGGACCACGGGTCGAGGGGACGTAAGCGCTACCAGCGGCGGTCGTGTCAGAAGCCGGTGATCAGCTCGTGCTCACGTTGGCGTGGGCGCTGGCGGCGGCGGGGCCGGCGGCGTCCGCACCGGTTCCCCAGACTCGTCAGTGACCACGTCGCGCCGGCGGGCGCGGCGGCCCGCCACGGCGATCGCACCCAGACCCACGACGACCGCGGCCAGCGACACCAGCCAGCCCAGGACGGGGACCAGCGCGACCACCCGCAGGATGCCCCAGCCCACCAGGAAGGCGACGATCGGCGAGGCCCGACTGACGACGCGGCGGCCGAGGATCCACGCCCCGGCGGTGTACCCGATGCCATAGATCAGCCCGAGCGCCAGCAGCAAACCGACCCCGAGGGGCAACCCGACGAGGGTGACCATGGCAATGGCCGCGACGATGGGCAGACCGATCAACAGGACCAGTCCCCACAGGATCACCGGCCCGATGCCGCGAGCGGCGGCAGCGTCGACCGCGACAGCGGCGCGGGGCGCGAGCAGACCCAGCAGGAGACCCAGAAGCAGGCTCGAGACAGTGAACGCCAGCCACACGGCGAGCCAGCCCACCACTGACGTGGCATTGCTCCACGCACGCGGGTTCCAGCGCTCCCACGACCCATCGAGGCGGCCGTCGCCCTCCACGACCGGCCGGTGCCGCGACACGACATCGCCCTCGATCCGCCCGCCGTCGGCAACGGTAACCCTGCCGTCGGCGGCGACGACATCCTCACGGGCGGTGCCCCTCACGAGGACGTCGCCGTTGAAGGCGACAAGCGCATCGTTCACGGTGCCGTCGACGACTACGGGACCGTCGAAGATGATGACGTTGTCGACCGTCTCGCCCGCTCGGACCTCGGCCCGACCGGTCAGCACGACGATGTTGTCAGGCTCCTCTTCGGCCTGCGCACTGGCCGCCGGCGCGGCCGCAATGAGGGCGAATAGCGCGAGGAGCAGGGTGATGGACGCACGCACGACGGAGCGCATGGGACACCTCCTCCCGACATGATCGCGGACCCAGAGGCTCAGGAGAAGCGCCGCGTCCGTCGTGCACGGCACCTCCGCGGGTGTCCTCACAGGGAACCGTGAAGGAATCGCAGTTAGCGACCGAGGAGGGATGGGCCGCCAAGCGACGCCACGCCGAGCGATCCCTCTTTGTTTGTCAACGGGTTCGTCGCGGGGTGTCGGGGCACGGCGGTCGGGCCGTCGATGTCAACGACGGTGGGGCATAGAGTCAGTGGTGGGTTCGGGAGTGGCTGCTGCCCAAGCGCCGGCTGAATCAGGACGTTGAACCGCCCCGGGTTTCGTAGAGGCTGTGGCTATTGAGTCCCGGCCTCGGCGGTCGGGGTGGTCTGACGGTAGTAGGCGGCTTCGAAGGCCGCGGGGGTGGTGTAGCCGGGTCCGTCGGTGATCTCGCCGTGGAGTCGCCGGTTGTTGAACCAGTCGACGTAGGTGAGCGTGGCCCACTCGACGTCCTCGAGCCCGGCCCAGGGGCCTTTCGGGTAGATCAGCTCCCACTTGTAGAGCCCGTTGAAGCTCTCGACCAAGGCGTTGTCGTACGAGTCTCCCTTCGAGCCGACGGAGGCGACGATGTCGTTGGCGGCGAGCCGGTCGGAGTAGCGCACGGACAGGTATTGGACGCCGCGGTCGCTGTGATGGATCAGGCCCTCGAGGCTGTCGGTGCGGCCCCGGTTGTGCACGGCCATCTCCAGCGCGTCGATCGCCAGGTCCGAGCGCAGCGATCGGGAGGCCTGCCAGCCCACGACCATGCGGGAGAACACGTCGACGATGAACGCCACGTACACCCAGCCCGCATGCGTCCTCACGTAGGTCAGGTCCGCGACCCACAGCCGGTTGGGTGCCGGCGCACGGAACTGCCGGTCGACCAGGTCGGCGGGCCGCTTCAGGGCTTCGTCGCTGGTCGTGGTGCGCACCCACACCCGGCCTCGCCGGCAGCCCTGCAGGCCCATGTCCCGCATCAGCCGCTCAACGGTGCAACGCGCCACCCGGATGCCGTCCTTGTTGAGCTGGTCCCAGACCTTGTCGGCGCCGTACACCGACAGGTTCTGCTCCCACACACCCGCAGGATCTCAGGCCGCAGCTCGGCATCCCGCAGCCGGCGGGCCGACGGCGGCCGCAGCTTCGCCGCGTGGTACCTGGACGGGGCGATCTGCAGCACCTTGCAGATCGGCTCGATTCCCCAGCGCAACCCGGCGCTACGACGCTCCCGGTGGGCGTCGATGAACCGGATCACTTCTTCGACTGGCGGTCGAGCTCCGCCCCGAAGAAAGACGCCGCCGCCTTCAAGATGTCATTGGCCCGGCGCAGCTCGGCGTTCTCACGCTTGAGGCGCTTCAACTCGGCGAGCTGGTCGCTGGTCGGCCCCGGTCGGCGGCCCTCATCGGTCTCCGCTCGGCGGACCCACAGGCGGACAGTCTCGGCCTTCGGGCCCAGCTTCTCGGCCACCGAACAGATCGCCTCCCACTGCGAGCCGTACTCGTGCTCATGATCGAGGACCATCCGCACCGCACGCTCACGCACCTCGTCGGGATACTTGCCCTGGCTTGGCATGACTCCATCCTTCTCAAGGATCGGAGCCTCCACCGAACCCGGGGCGGTTCA
>DASQUK010000247.1:0-24258 GCA_035641315.1 Acidimicrobiales bacterium
TAGCCCTTGGCCACCAGGTCGAGGGTGAGCACCTGGGCGTAGTTGAAATCGTGCACGATCTCGGCGTGGGCCGCGGCCGCGGGCGACAGCGCCCGGTAGCCCGACTGGCCGTCGGTCAGGCCACGGACTCCCCAGCGCCGCACCAGCGGCTTCATCCCCAGGGTGAGCACGCGGTTGCCGAGCCAGCGGTGCGGCCGCATGTCCCGCGGCAGGCCGGCGAAGCGCGAGCCGATCACGTAGTCGGCCCTGCCCGCGAGGATTGGCGCAACCAGGTTCTCCAGCTCCTCGGGCGCGTACTCGCCGTCGGCGTCGAGGAAGGCGACCGCCGCCGCCCGCTGCTCGATCGCCCACGCCAGGCCCGCGCGCACGGCTGCGCCCAGGCCCCGGTTGCGAAGGAGGGAGTGCACGGTCGCCCCGGCGGCCCGGGCCGCGGCCGCGGTGCCGTCGCGGGAGCCGTCGTCGACCACGACGACCTCCACCGGATGCCCGAGCACCGCTCGCGGCGCCCGGCGCACGACGTCGGCGACCGTGGCTTCCTCGTCGTGGGCGGGGAGAACCACCACGACGGGGTTGGGGACCACTGGCTTGGCCGGCGACATTGTTAGGCATTCTTCACGCTTCGATGGTGGCATGGCTAGTCTGCGACCGATGGGACTCAGACGATCCATGGCTGGGGTGGTTCTCACGGCGGCGCTCGCGGTCGGTAGCCCGGCGCTCGCGGCCTGCAGCTCCGGCGACGAGGACCGGCTGGTCGTGTACAGCGGGCGCACCTCCAACCTCATCGATCCCCTGCTCGAGGACTTTTCCGCGGAGTCGGGCATCGCCATCACGGTGCGCCACGGTGAGTCGGCGGACCTCGCACTGCTCATCGACGAGGAAGGCGACCGCACGCCGGCCGACGTCTTCATCTCGCAGAGCCCGGGGGCCGTGGGCTACCTCGACGCCGCCGGCCGCCTCGCGTCGCTCGACGACGAGCTGATCGCGGCGGTGCCCGAGGGCGACGCGGCGGCCGATGCCGGCTGGGTCGGCCTCTCGGGCCGGGTGCGCACGCTCGTCTACAACCCCGAGCTGGTCGACGAGGCCGATCTGCCCGACTCGGTGCTCGACCTGACGTCGCCCGAATACGCCGGTCGGGTGGCGGTGGCGCCCACCAACGGGTCGTTCCAGGACTTCGTGACCGTGCTGCGCGACCAGCTCGGCGACGACGAGGCGGCGGCGTGGCTCGACGGGATGGCGGCCGGCGATCCGCCCACCTTCGACAACAACACCGCCATCGTCGAGGCCGTGGGCCGGGGCGAGGTCCCGATGGGACTGGTCAACCACTACTACGCCTTCCGGGCCAAGGCGGAGGACCCCGACCTGCCGGTCGAGAACCACTACTTCCCCGACGGCGACCTCGGGTCGACGCTGCTGGTCACCGCCGCCTCGATCATCGCCGAGACCGACATGGCCGACGAGGCCACCGAGCTCATCGCGTTCCTGCTGTCCCCCGAGGCGCAGCAGTACTTCAGCGAGGAGACGTTCGAGTACCCGCTGGCCGACGGCGCCGAGGTCAACAGGGCGCTGCCGCCGTTCGAGGAGATCAACAAGACCCGCGTCGACCTCGACGAGCTGGGTGGCGGCCTGGAGGCAACCACCGGCATGATCGACGAGAGTGGCCTCACCTAGCAGCCCCGGCACCGCGGTCACGCTGGCCGACGATCTCGCCGGAATCCCCCCGCCCGCCGCCGGACCGGTCCCGGGTGGCCGGCCCTTCACCGGGACCGCGCCGCGCTCGCTGGTTGCCGTGTGCGGGGTGGTCGGGCTGCTGTTCGCCGCCCCGCTGCTCTACCTGATCTGGCGCAACGTCACCGGCAGCGAGGATCTGCTCGACCTGTACCTGTCCCGCGCCACGCTCGAACCGCTGCGCAACACCCTGGCGCTGGCGGTGGCGACGGCGCTGTCCGCCGCGGTCGTGGGCACCGGCCTGGCCTGGTTGACCACCCGGACGGACCTACCGATGCGGCGGCTGTGGGCCGTGCTCGCCCCGCTCCCGCTGGTCTTTCCGTCGTTCGTGGGCGCGTTGGCGCTCACGGCGGCGGTTGCCCGCGGCGGCCTGCTCGATACGCCGCTCGGGTGGATCGGCGTCGAGGCCATCCGCCCCGAGGGCTTCTGGGGCGCATGGCTGGTGCTGACGCTGTTCACCACCCCCTACGTGCTGCTGCCGGTCGCGGCCCGGCTGGTGGCCCTGCCGCCGTCGCTGGAGGAGAGCGCCCGCCTGCTGGGGCGGCGGCCGCCGGCCGTGTTCCGGACCGTGGTGCTGCCGCAGATCAGCGGCGCCATCGGGGCCGGGGCACTGCTGGTGTTCCTCTACGCGGTCAGCGACTTCGGCGTGGTCGTGCTGCTGCGCTATGACACCCTGACCCGGTCGATCTACACCAACCGGCTGCTCGACCGCGACCAGTCGGCGGCCCTCAGCCTGCTGCTGGCCGTGGTGGCGCTGGCCGTGGTGGCGGGGGAGCGGACCCTGGCCCGCCGCCGAGGCACGGTCGAAGCCGGCCGATCTGCCCGCCCGCTACGGGTGCCGCTGGGAAGGTGGCGCTGGCCGTCCCTCGCCGCCGTCGTGGCCTGGGTGGGCCTGGCGCTCGGGGGTCCGCTGGCGTCGCTCGGGCTGTGGGCCTGGCGCGGGCTCAGCGGTGAGACCAGCAGCCTGTCGGCCGGCGACCGGGGCCTGGGAGACCTCGTCGAGCCGGCGCTCAACACCGCCGGCATCAGCCTGGTGACCGCTCTGGTGGCGGTGGCCGTGGTGCTGCCGCTCGCCTACCTGTCGGCCCGCCACCGAGCCCGGGCGGCCGACCTGGCCAACGGGCTGGTGGCGACGGGGTTCGGGCTGCCGGCGCTGGTCGTGGCCCTGTCGCTGGTGTTCTGGAGCCGGCAGTTGCCGGAGGCGTGGGGCTTGTACCAGAGCTTCACGATGCTGGTGTTCGCCTACGTTGTGCACCTGGGTGCCCAGTCGCTGCGGGCCGCCCAGGTGGCGGTCGGATCGGTGCCGCGCCGGCTGGACGAGTCGGCGCGCATGCTGGGCGCCGGCCGCGCCCGCCGGTTCGCCACCATCGACCTGCCGCTCATGCTGCCCGGCCTGGCCGCCGGCGGCGGACTGGTGCTGCTGTCGACGATGAAGGAGCTGCCGATCACGCTGCTCACCCGGCCGCTGGGCTTCGAGACGCTCGCCGCCCGCATCTGGGAGGACGCCGAGGCGGTGTTCCTCGCCGAGGCCGGGCTCGCCAGCCTGGTCCTGGTGGCCCTGTCGGGCGTTCTCACCTGGCTCCTGGTCGTGAGGCGTACGGAGCGCCTCGCGTGACCCGCACCCGCACCCCCGCATCCCGAGGCAATAGGTTTCAACGAGCCGAGCCCGAGGTCATAGGTTCCGGATCTGAAACCCATGACCTCGCCCTTCCGGCGGCGGAACCCATTGCCTCGGGTGGTCGGTCCTGGTGGCGCACGACGACCGGGGCGGCGGCCGCCGTCGGGGTCGTCGTGGCCGCGTGGGCCATGATCGCCATCCCCGCCCGCGCCACCTACGGCACGCTCACCACCGCCGACGAGCCGCAGTACCTGCTCACCGCGCTGAGCCTGGCCGAGGACCGCGACCTCTACATCGATGACGAGCTGGCCGACGCCCGCTTCGTGCCGTTCCACGAGCTCGACCTGCCCGTCCAGACCGAGGTGCTCGACAACGGCCGCCAGGTCAGTCCCCACGATCCGCTGCTGCCGGCGATCCTGGCCGTCCCCACGGGACTGGGCGGGTGGGCTGCCGCCAAGGCCACGCTGGCGGTGCTCGGCGGGGGGCTGGCGGCGCTGCTGGTGTGGACCGCCCACCGGCGCTTCGCCGTGCCGTTGGGGGTCGCCGCCGGGACGGTCCTTGCGTTCGGCGTGACGGCACCGTTGTCGGCGTACGCCATCCAGGTGTACCCGGAAGTCCCGGCGGCGCTGGCGGTCACCGCCGCCATCGCGCTCCTCACCGGTCGCCGTGACCGGGTCGGGCTGATTTGCTTCGGGCTGACCGTCGTGGCGCTGCCGTGGTTGGGGGTCAAGTACGCCCCGGTGGCCGCCGCCCTGGTGGCGGTGGCGGTCGGCATGCTGATCGGCGAGCGCCGCACCCGCGCCGCCATCGGCCTGGTGGCGGCGCTCGGCGTTGCCGGGGCTGCCTATCTCGTCGCCCACCGCCTGCTCTACGGCGGCTGGACCGTCTACGCGGCCGGCGACCACTTCACGGGCGGCGAGCTGGCCGTGATGGGCGAGGACCCTGACCGCCTGGGACGCTCGCAGCGCCTTGGCGGCCTGCTG
Organism: Acidimicrobiales bacterium; assembly: GCA_035641315.1. Lineage (GTDB taxonomy): Bacteria > Actinomycetota > Acidimicrobiia > Acidimicrobiales > VFJN01 > DASQUK01. Next base: position 4,327 of record DASQUK010000247.1, read on the forward strand.
CTCGACCGCGGCTTCGGGTTGGCCGCGTGGATGCCTGCCTACCTGTTGGCCGTCCCCGCGCTGGCGGTCCTGGTTCGCCGCCGCCCGGCCGGATGGTGGACGCTGGTGGCCCCGCTCGTCGCCGGCTGGGCCACGGCGACCTGGGTCGCCCTCACGATGCACGGCTGGTGGTGGCCGGGTCGCCAAGTGGTGGTCGTGGTGCCGTGCCTGGTGCTGGCGGTCGCCTGGTGGGCCGGCCACGTACGGGCCGTCCGCTACGTGCTGGCGGCGGCCGGGGCGGTCGGCGCGTTCGCCTGGGGCTGGCTGGTGGTCGAGGTGCTCGACCGCCAGCGCACGCTCATCTTCGACTTCGAATCCACCGCCAACCCGCTCTACCGGGCGTGGCGGGCACTGCTACCCGACTATCGCGATCCGACCGGCCGCGACTGGCTGGTCCAGGCGGCCTGGTTCGCGGTGCTCGGTGCTGCTGCCGTGCTGGCGAGACATGCTTCCCGCTCTCGCAGCTTCGCTGCGGGCCGCTCTGGCCCCGGCCTCGCCTCCCGGCTCGGCCTCAGGCGGTCGCGGCCACGGGTGTCGGCGCCTCGGCCGTGACCAGGATGCGCGCCGTGGCGAACGCGCCGATGCCCACGTGGCGGCCGTCGATCTCGACGGTCGTAGTCCCGTCGGGTGACGCGGCGGTGACCACGCCCACGTGACCCGGCTGCACGGCGGCGTCCTCCAGGAACTCGAGCAGCCCGGGCGTGAACTCGAGCTCCTCAGGGATGCGGGTGACCGTGAACGCGGTGCCCACCGGCACGTCGGACAGCGCTACGGCGGCCGGCGCCGCGTACTCGGACCCCGGGATCGGGTTGCCGTGCGGGCAGGTCGTCGGATTGTCGAGCAGCCGGTTGATGGCCCGCTCGACGGGCTCGGAGATGACGTGCTCCCACTTGCCCGCCTCGATATGGGCGTCGGCCCATGACAGCCCCAGGATGTCCGTGAGCAGGCGCTCGGCCAGGCGGTGACGCCGGACCACCCGCTCGGCGAGGTGGCGACCGTCGGCGGTGAGGTTGATGGCCGAGCCCTCGAGCGCCACGAAGCCCTCGACCTGCATGCGCTTGATCATCTCGGACACGGCCGGTCGGGAGACGTTGAGCCGCTCGGCGATGCGGGCCTGGATGACGTCGACGTCGTCCTCCTTGAGCTCCCAGATCGCCTCGCAGTACTCCTCGAACGCAGGGTGGAACTCGGGAGTCCGGTACTCGGCCATTAGTCCCCGCTCTTGCTGCTTCGCAGCGGGCCGCTCGGGCCTCGCTCGCTCTCTCGCCCTCCGGGACGCTCGCTCATGGTCATTCAGCCTACAGGTGCCCTGCCGGCACCCGGGGGCCGGACGCGCCACCGGGCCGCTACCAGCGGCCCGGAGCGCGAAACAGCCAGGGGGGCGGGGCGGGCGGGCGGACAGGCACCCCGCCCCCAGCTGGCCTGTGGCCCCACGTTACCCCATGCCTCCGGGCCACAAACCCCGATGGCGGAATCTCTCCGTGCGTTTTCAGGACACGATCGGTCGCTGGGGCGGTCGATCCTGTACCGAACCGAACGAGACCGACAATCGGGTGTCAGACGATGCCGGCGGCCTGGCGGGCCCGGCCCGGATGGTGGGAGCCGACGTGCCCGCACCAGCAGACCCAGCGGACGGCGAGGCCGTCGCCGGTCGTGTCGATGCTGAGGATCCGGCTCTCGCTGAGGAGGACTTCGCTGCCGTGTCGGGGGCAATGCACGCTGAACATGTCCCTATCCTCCGACCGGCCGGCGCCTGTGGCGAGTGGCCGTGTTGCCCATGTTCGAAAGGTTTCTGCCAAACTGTCGGGCATGGCAGTTGTTCAACGACACAGCCGCCGGTTCCGTGAGGGGCGGGCCCGGCGCCCACACCTCATCGCCGCCGTCGTCGGCCGCCATGTGGCGGCGTTCGAGCTCGGCGTCGCCCACGAGGTCTTCGGCCTCGACCGGTCCGAGTACTCCGATCCCTGGTACGAGTTCCGGGTGGTGGCGGCGCTCGGCAACCCGGTCCCCGTGAGCGGGGGCGACTGGTCGATCACCACACCGTGGACGCTCGACGACGTGGCGGAGGCCGACACCGTCATCGTGCCGACCTGGCCCGACCTCGATGCGCCGGCGCCGCTCGCCGTCATCGACGCGCTGCGCGCGGTCCACGACCGGGGCGGTCGGCTGGTCAGCGTCTGCACCGGCGCCTTCCTGCTGGCGCAGACCGGCCTGCTCGACGGCCGGCGGGCGACGACGCACTGGATGTACGCCGACGCGCTGGCGGGGTGCTTCCCCCAGGTGAACGTCGACCCCGGCGTGCTCTTCGTCGACGAGGACAACGGGATCTTCACCTCCGCGGGCACCGCGGCCGGCATCGACCTGTGCCTGCACATCGTGCGGATCGACCACGGCGCCGAGGTGGCCAACAAGGTGGCGCGGCGCATGGTCGTGCCCCCGCAACGCGACGGGGGACAGGCCCAGTTCGTGGACGCGCCGGTACCGGCCACGCCCGACGACGACGTGATCGGCCGCACCCTCGACTGGGCGGCCGGACACCTCGACGAGCCGTTGACGGTCGACGACCTGGCGCGCCGGGCGCTGCTCAGCTCCCGCACCTTCGCCCGCCGGTTCCGGGCAGTCACCGGGACCACGCCCATGCAGTGGCTGCTGCGCCAGCGGGTGCTCCATGCCCAGCGCCTGCTCGAGGCGACCGATCTGCCGATCGAGCTGGTCGCCCAGCAATGCGGGTTCGGCACCGCCACGTCGTTCCGCACCCACTTCCGCCGCGTGGCGGGCACGTCCCCGGCCGCCTACCGGCGGACGTTCCGCCTCGACGAGGTGGCGTCCTAGACGCGGCAGGCAACCGCCACCCACCACCCCGTCCAGCGCCATCTTGTTGCGGTACTCGCGAGCCCGTTCCGGCGCCGGAATAGCACCCGCCAACCGCTCGTTGCCAATTGTGAAGTGATTCACGAATTCCTCAACCCGGGGAGGTCTCCCATGGGTGTGCGACCGCAAGTGGTGATCGTCGGTGCCGGGTTCGGCGGGCTGGCCGTGGCCCGGGGGCTCGACCGACTGCCGGTCGAGGTCACGCTCATCGACCGCAACAACTTCACGACCTTCCAGCCGCTGCTGTACCAGGTGGCGACCGCCGGCCTGAACGCCGCCGACGTCGCCCATCCGGTGCGGGGCCTGTTCCATCGGCAGCGCAACCTGCGGGTGCGCCAGGGCCACGTGACCGGCGTCGACTGGGACCGTCGGGAGGTCCTCGTCGCCGACCACCGGTCGGTGCCGTTCGACCACCTGGTGGTGGCCGTCGGCGCCGTCGCCACCTGGTTCGGCGTGCCGGGCGCCGCCGAGCATGCCCTCCCCCTCTACACGCTCGAGGACGCCGTCAAGGTGCGCAACCACGTCGTGTCGCGCTTCGAGGCTGCGGATGCCGATCCCAGGCTCGTCGACCGCGGCGCGCTCAACTTCGTGGTGGTGGGCGGCGGTCCCACCGGCGTCGAGATGGCGGGGGCGCTGGCCGAGCTGTTCGCGGTCGTGTTCAAGCGGGACTACCCGGCGCTCGGGGTGGGCCGGGCGCGTGTCGTCCTGGTCGAGACCCGTGACCGCCTGCTGGCGCCGTTCCACAGGTCGTCGCAGCGGGCGGCGCTCGAGGCGCTGCGGGCCCGCCAGGTCGAGGTCCGGCTGGACGAGACCGTCGACGAGGTGACGCCCGACCACGTGCGCTTCTCGTCGGGCGAGGTCCTGCCTGCCGGGACCGTCATTTGGGCGGCGGGCGTCCGGGCTCACCCGGTGGCGGAGGCGATGGGCCTGCCCACCACGCCGGCCGGACGGGTGGAGGTCGCATCCGACCTCTCCGTGGCCGGCCGTGCGGGGGTGTGGGCCGTCGGCGACGTCGCCGCGCCACCCACCAAGGATGGCTCCGGGGTGCTGCCCCAGCTGGCTCCGGTCGCCATGCAGTCGGGAGCCCACGTCGCCCGTCAGATCGGCCGCCAGCTGGAGGGCAAGCCCACCCAGCCGCTGCGGTTCCGGGACAAGGGCACGATGGCCACCATCGGGCGGCGCTCCGCGGTGGCGGAGCTGCCCGGGCGGGTGCGGCTCCACGGCACGGTGGCGTGGCTGGCCTGGCTGGGCCTGCACATCCTGTACCTGGCCGGCCTGCGCAACCGGGCATCGGTCCTGCTCAACTGGGCCTGGGGCTACATCACCTGGGACCACGGCCCCCGGATCATCCTGCGGGGCGATCCGAGCGAGCGCGGAACAACGCCTACGGAACGTGCAAGAAGTGGCGTCGATGTCGCAAGTTCCTGACGCTCCGTCATGTACCTTCGGCCCATGGCCGGCATCAGCGACAGCGTCAAGGCGACCATCGACACGTACCTCGCGACGTTCTCTGCCACCGACCGTGACGGCTGGCTGGAATGCTTCGCCGAGGACGCCTGGATAGAGGACCCGGTCGGCACGCCGCGGCGGGAGGGGCTCGAGGCCATCGGCGAGCTCTGGGACGAGGCGCATGCCATTCCCGACAACATCGAGCTGCGCCTCTTGGACATCCGCATCGTCATCGGGCACGAGGCGGCCTTCACCGTGCAGGCCCGCCCCAACCTCGGCGGGGACACCTACGCCATCGACGTCATCGACCACATGACGTTCGACGACGACGGCAAGATCACCTCGATGCGGGCGTTCTACGACCCCGAGGCCATCCGCCCCGCTGGGGACTGAGGTCAGCCTGCGGCGGTCGTCCGGCCAGGCCGCAGCTCCTTGCGCAGGACCAGCCGCAACCCCGACCAGGTGTCGTCGATGGCGCACACCTTGTTGTCGACCATGCCGGTGGGCAACGCCACCTCACGCACGACGTCTTCGGTGATGTCGGTCTCCACGCCGGACGTGCGCTTGGGCCAGGCCACCCACAGGCCGCCGTCGACCGCCAGCGCCCGCATCAGCGTCGGGAACCGGCGGGCCAACTCGGCCTGCCGGGTGTGGAACGACACGATCACCTCGGTCACGCCCCGCGCCCGGCGCCGGACCTCGACGCCCAGCGGCAGGTCGTCGATTGCGAAGCCGTCGGGCGCGCTTAGCAAGGCCAGCGCGTCACCCTCCCGGATCCCGAGCTTGCGGGCCAGCGGGGTCCCGGAGTACCCGGCCATCACGCCCGGCCCAGCACGCGGTCGACCGCGATCTCGATCGCCACCCGGTCGGGCCGCTCGCCGGGTCGGCGGTAGCGCTCGGCGTAGCGGGCGACCGCCTCGGCGACCCGCCCCGGATCGTGGGTCACCGTGGCCAGCCCCTCGAACGTCAGCCAGCGGCCGCCGTCCACCTGGCACACCGCGGCCCGACGACGGCCACCGGGCCACGCCGTCAGGTTCCGCACCTTCCGGGACGACGCGAAGGTGATGATGCGCACCAGCCGCGCCGCGGCGTCCCACGTGAAGCCCACGGCGACGACGTGGGGGCTCCCGTCGGGCCGCAGCGTCGTGAGCGTCGCCAGGTGGCGCTCGGCGGCGAACGCTTCGAACTCCAGCGGCAGTGCGGAGGGATCGAGCCCCACGGCCTGCATTCTGGCCGCCGCCGACCGGCTGACCCGCAACCCGCTATTCCGTGGCGATGGCGTCCAGGATCTGCCGGCGCCCGGCCCACAGCGCGGGGAACACGGCAGCCAGCAGGGTCAGGACGGCGGTGATGGCGGTGACGGCTACCAGCTGACCGGCGGGAACGTCGAACACGCTGAAGCCCTGGTCGGCCAGCGCCTGCACGATCACCCAACCGAACAGGATGCCGACGCCGAGGGCGGCGACCAGCCCGAACGCCGCGATCAGCAGCGCTTCCCAACGGATGGTGGCCCGGATCTGCCCGCGCGTCGCACCCACCGCCCGGGACAGGCCGATCTCCCGGGTGCGCTCGACGACCGAGAGGGTGAGCGTGTTCACGATGCCGATCATGGCGATGAGGATCGTCAGCGCCAGCAGCACGTTGATGAGCAGCAGGATCAGGTCGAACTGCTGCTTGGTCGCCGACTTGAACTCGCTCAGGTCCTGCAGCTCCGCGGTCGGGTAGTCGGCCAGCAGTGCCTCGAGGGCGGGCCGGGCATCGTCGACGCCGACGCCGTTGGCGAGCCTGACCCACACCTGGTTGTCGCCCGAGTTGGGCAGGTTGGCGTCGAAGGCCGCGATCCCGAGCACGTAGGTGCCGGTGAGGTCCTGGCTGTCGAGCAGCGCCTCGATCGTGAAGCGCTGGTCGCCGGTCTCGCCGAAGCGGACCGGCAGCGTGTCGCCGACCTCCCATCCCTCCTGCTCGGCCTTCTCGGCGAACACGGCGATGCCGTCGGCGTCGAGGCGGGACACGTCGCCGGCGCCGACGCCCACGTCGAACAGGTCGAACGCCGTGTCGGGGTCGAGGCCGCCGACTGGTTCGGTCGAGCCATCGATGTGGGCCAGCCCGAACCGGACGCCGCTGGCGGCGTCGACCTCGGGCAGGTCGTTGACCGCCCGGGCAACCTGCCCGGGCAGGCCGCTGCCGGAGAAGCCCGTGCCACTGTCGATGACGTAGTCGCCGCTGAACCGGTTGTCGACCAGATCGTCGATCGAGCTGCGCACCGACGCGTTGATGACCAGGAACAGCGACACGATGCCGAGCCCGATCATGAGCGCCGACGCCGTGGAGGCGGTGCGCTTGGGGTTGCGGGCGGCGTTCTGCTGGGCCAACCGACCGACCACGCCCCGGGTCGTGGGCAGCGGCCGGCCGAGGGTGAGCGCCGCGGGGCGGGCGGCGATCGGCCCCAGGATCACCAGGGCCAGGAACACACCGAAGATGCCCATGCCGGCGATCTGGATGGGTGAGACGCCCAGCGACCCGATATCGAACCGGGTCTCACGGACCCCGGCCAGGAGCGCTCCGACGCCTAGCGCGAACACGACGCCGCCGATCACCAGCCGCGGCCGCGACCGGTGGCTGGTGTCGATGGCCACGTCCAACAGGGCGGCGACTGGCGGGACCTTTGCAGCCCGCCGCGCCGGGAAGTACGCCGACCCCATGGTGACGACCGTCCCCACGGCGAGCGCCAGGACGAACGAGCGGGACAGGACCACGAGCGACGACGAGTCGTCGATCAGGATCCGCGACAGGACCGAGGCCAGGCCGACGCCGAGCGCGTAGCCGACCAGCGACGCCGCCACCCCCACCGCCAGCGACTCGAACAGGATCGACGACAGCACCTGACGGCGGCTGGCGCCGACCGCGCGCAGCAGGGCCAGTTGGCGCTGCCGCTGGGAGACGATGAACGAGAAGCTCGTGTAGATCACGAACGTGCCCACCGCCACCGAGATCATGGCGAAGACCAGCAGGAACGTGCGGATGAAGCCGAAGCTCTCGGCCGCGTCCTCCTGGTTCTCCTCGGTGAGCTGCTCGCCGGTGACCACTTCGAGCCCGGCGTCGCCGAGCGCCGCCGCCACCTCGTCCCTGACCTCGGCCTGCGACACGCCGTCGGCGGCGACGACGCCGATGCCGTCCACGCGGCCGGGCTCGGCCAGCAGCCGCTCCGCCGTAGGCCGCTCGAACATCGTGAAGCTGGCGCCGGCCGGGCTGTCCGCCGTGCCGAACCGGGCGATGCCCACCACCGTCGCCTCGCCGGCGCCCTCGGGCGTCTGGAACGTGGCGCGGTCGCCGACCTGGTAGCCGGTCTCGTCGGCGGTGCGCTTGTCGAGCACGATCTCGTCGGGCTCCTCGGGCGCCCGGCCGTCGACCAGGTTGAAAGGGTTGAGCTCGTCGACCGTGCCCCAGCTGGCCCCGAAGGTCGGCGCCCCGAAGTTGGGGTTGCCGTAGGGCTCGCCCTCCTTGTCGATCGGACGGGTGTAACCCTGGACGTAGGCCTCGGCCGCGGCCACCCCCTCGACCTCGCGGATGCGGCTTGTCAGGGACTCCTCTATGCGCGGCCGCTGCTCGGTGCCGCCGAACTGGGGGCCCGCCTCGAACTGGCCCTCGCCGCGCACCCAGGCGTCGGTGCCGGCGTTGACGTCGGAGAACAGGTCGTCGAACGTCCGCGTGATGGTGTCGGTCAGGGTCATGACCCCGCCGATGAACGCCACGCCGATGGCGACGGCCAGGAAGGTCAGCACGTAGCGCCCGACATGGGCGCGCAGGTCACGCAACGACAGCTTGAGCATCCGTTGTTCAGTGTGGACGCGTCAGCGCCCGCTCCACCGGTCGTCCGGTGAGAGCGGGCGCTGGTGTGTAACGGGGGTGGAGACGATCAGCCCTGGGGCTGGCGCACCAGGCGGAGGTAGGGCTTCTTGGTGTCCCAACCCTCCGGGAAGCGCTCCTTGGCCTCCTCGTCGGAGACCGCCGGGATGATGATGACGTCCTCGCCCTGCTTCCAATCCGATGGTGTCGACACCTTGTACTTGGCGGTGAGCTGCAGCGAGTCGATGACCCGGAGCAGCTCGTCGAAGCTGCGGCCGGTCGACTGCGGATAGGTGAGCGTGAGCTTGACCTTGTTGTCGGGGCCCACGACGAAGACCGAGCGCACGGTAACGGTGTCGCTGGCTTCGGGATGGATCATGTCGTAGAGGTCGGCGACCTTCTTGTCCGGGTCGGCGATGAGCGGGAAGTTGAGCCGCGCGCCGGTGACGTCCTCGATGTCCTTGCTCCAGCCCTGGTGGTCCTCCACGCCGTCGACCGACAGGCCGATCACCCTGACGTTGCGCTTGTCGAACTCGGGCTTGAGCGCCGCCACACGACCGAGCTCGGTGGTGCACACCGGCGTGAAGTCCCTGGGGTGCGAGAACAGCACCGCCCAGCTGTCGCCCTTCCAGTCGTAGAAGTCGATCGCGCCCTCGGTGGTCTCCGCAGAGAAGTTGGGGGCGTCGTCGCCCAGTCGAATCGCCATGCTGCCTCCAGGTCCTTGCGGTCTGCGCGCCGATGCTAGCCAGCGTGGCGCTAAAAGGCGACTTGGCAGGTCGGGTTTCTACTCGGACGGTGCTTTCGCCGACTCCTCCGCCGCTTCCTCAGCAGGTGCCAGGCCCTCCGCCGGCACGTCCTCGAGGACTGCGCCGGCGGCCAGGTGGGCGGCGTCGTCGCTCGGCAGGCTGGTGCGGAAGACGTCCGGCTCCAGGTACATGATCCGGGCCGTCGGGACCGCCCGGCGCACGCTGTTCTCGATCCGGTTGACGGCCTCGACCGCATCGTCGACCGACAAGCCGTGCACCAGTTCGAGCTTGGCCCCCACCAGCAGCTCGTCCGGTCCGATGTGCTGCGTGCGCATGTGGATCAGCCTGGTCACGCTCGGCTCGATCTCGATGGCGGCGGCGATCTTCTGCTGGTCGGTGAGCGATGCCGCCTCGCCGATGAGCAGGCCCTTCATCTCGATGGCGAGGACGACTGCGATGACGACCAGCAGAATGCCGATGCCGAGGGTGCCGATGCCGTCCCACAGGGGATCGTCGGTGATCACCGTCACCGTGACCGCGATCAGAGCGAAGACGAGGCCGATCAGCGCGCCGAGATCCTCCAGCAGGACGACCGGCAGCTCGGGCTGCTTGGAGCGGCGGATGAAGCCCCACCAGCCCGTCCCCGGCTCCTTCGCGCGCAGGGATTCGACGATCGCGGTGCGGAACGAGGCGCTCTCCAGGGCGATGGCGACGAGGAGGATGCCAATGGCGATCGACGGCGACTCCAGCTCGTGCGGATCTCGGATCTTGGTCACGCCCTCGTAGATGGCGAACATGCCGCCGAGGCTGAACAGGATCATCGCCACGACGAACGCCCAGAAGTAGCGCTCGCGCCCGTAGCCGAAGGGGTGCTCGGCGGTGGGGGCCCGGCGCGAGCGCCTCTGCCCCAGCAGCAGCAGCGCCTGGTTGCCCGAGTCGGCCACCGAGTGCACGCTCTCGGCCAGCATCGACGACGAGCGCGTGAGCAGGAAGCCGACGAACTTGGCGATAGCGATGCCGAGGTTGGCGAGCAGAGCCGCGATCACCGCCCTGGTTCCGTGTCCGGTGCCGGCCATGGCTGGCAGGGTACTTCCGGGCGCGGCACCGCCCGGCGACACCGGAAGCGCCGCCGGACGGGGCCCGGGGAGAACGGTCGTCAGCAGCGCTGCCGCACCCTGTCGCCGTTCACCACCCTGGTGATCCGCTCGGTCGACCGGGCCACCAGAGCGTCGATGACCTCTTGCGGATCGGTGCCGTTGGCCTCCGCCACCTGGGCGATGGTCTGGTCGTCGCGCAGCGCGTCGGCCAGCTCTCGGGTGGAGATGCCGATCGTCTCGGCTGCAATGCGCAGCCCCGCCACCAAGCGGGGATGACGACGGGCGCGGTCCTCGAGCTCACCGTTCACCAGGTCGGCGGCGCGGTCCGGCAGGTTTGCCTCGCGCTCGTCGGCGGTGGCCTGGTCGATGCGGCCGGCGGCGACCGCCGCCTCGAGGCGCTCGGTGCCGTTGGCCACCAGCACGTCGACGACCTCCTGCGGATCGGTGCCGTTGGCCTCGGCGATCTCGGCGAGGGTCTGGCCGTCCCGCAAGGCGGCGCGCAGGTCGTCGACGGAGATCCCGATCGTCTCGGCCACGTCGGCGAAGCCTTCCCTGCAGCGAGCCGTCGCCGGTTCGGTGCTCGACTCCGCCCCCGAAGCGGTGCTCGACGTGGGCTCAGCGGATGCGGGGCCCAGCAGCAACGCGCCACCGAGCCCTCCAGCCAGGGCGGCGGCGGCCAGCGCGGCGACGGCGATGGGTCGGGAGATCCTCATGTGCTCCTCCGTGTCGATTCGATCCGTTACCCGTGACCATCGCCGTCACAGCTCGCCGGCGGCTCACGCCCACCTGGGAATCACCTGGGAGGATTCGGCTCGTTCCCCGTCCCATCGGCGTGGGGTAGGCGGATCGTCACCCGTGTGCCGGCACCGGGAGAAGTGTCGAGCCCGACCTCGCCCCCGTGGGCGGCCACGAGGTCGGCGATGATGGCGAGCCCGAGCCCGGTTCCCCGGCGGGGATGCTCGTCGGTGGCGGCCGCCTGCCAGAAGCGGTCGAAGGCACGGGCAGCGTCGGCCTCGGTCATGCCCGGGCCGTCGTCGGCGACGACCAGCACGACGTCGCGGCGGTGGACCTCGAGGGTGATCGTGACCTGCGTCGCCGGATCCGTGTGCTCACGGACGTTGGCCAGCAGGTTGTCGATCACCTGGCGGAGGCGACCACGGTCACCGGATACCAGCGCCCCGGGCACGCTGGCGACGTGGATGACCCGGCCGGGTTCCACCGCCCGAGCGTCGGCGACCGACTCCGCCACGACCGCCGACAGGTCCACCGGCGCCACCTCCAGCGGGCGTCCCTGGTCGAGGCGGGCGAGCAGCACCAGGTCGTCGACCAGGCCGCCCATGCGTGTCGCCGCCTGTTCGATGCGCTCCATGGCGGTGGCCACGGTCGCGGGGTCCTCGCCACCCTGCCGGTAGAGCTCGGCGTAGCCCCGAATGGCGGTCAGCGGCGTGCGCAGCTCGTGCGAGGCGTCGGCCACGAAGCGGCGCATCCGCTGCTCCGACGCGGTGCGCACGGCCAGAGCGTCGGCGATGCGATCGAGCATGCGGTTGAGGGCGCCTCCCAGCCGGCCCACCTCATCGTCGGGGTTGGAGACGTCGATCCGTTCTGCGATGTTGCCGCCGGCGATGGCCTCGGCCGTGCCGACCATGCGATCGATCGGCCGCAGGCCCCGCCGAATCGACCACCAGGTGGCGGCCGCCGTGGCGGCGAGGGCGATGATCCCGGCGATGAGGAGGCCCCGGCGGGCATTGGACAGGGCGGTGTCGACGTCCCTCGAGGGAGATGGCCGTGGCCAGCATCCCGCCGCCCGGCAGCGCCGAGGTGACGACCCGGAACCGGGGTCCGTCGTCACCGGTCGGCTGAACCGTCCGTGGCCCACTGGGAGCCGACAGGCCGGTGACGTCGGGGAGGGGATCGGGATCCCCGGTGGGCCCGCTGGGTTCGCTGGCCACGACCCGGCCACCTGGTCCAACGTGGACGTAGGCCACCCGGCGGATGTCGTACAGCCGGAGCTCACGCTCGGCCCGTCGCTCCAGCCGGGCCGCCACGCCCCTGGTCACCTCCGGGGGCACGCGGTCGAGCTCACGGTCGACGGCTGCGACGAGGCGCGACTCGAGCGTCGTCAGGAAGACGGCGGCGACGATGCCGCCGATGAGGGCCACCAAGGCCACGACCGTGACGGTCAACCGGCGGCGGATCATGGGTCCGTGCGCAGCACGTAGCCGAAGCCCCGCACTGTGTGGATGAGCGGCGGGTCGACCGTGTCGATCTTCTTGCGCAGGTAGGAGATGTAGTTCTCGACAACGCCGGCGTTGCCGCCGAAGTCGTAGTTCCAGACGTGGTCGAGGATCTGGGCCTTGGACAGCACCCGTTCCCGGTTCAGCAAGAGGTACCGCAGGACCTTCAGCTCGGTGGGCGAGAGCTGGATCGCCCGACCGCTGCGGGTCACGCGGAGCGTGTCCTCGTCGAGCTCGAGGTCGGCGTAGCGGAGCCGGCTGGTTGGCGCCTGCGGCCCGGTTCGGCGCAGAACGGCCCGGACCCGGGCCACCAACTCCTCGATGCTGAACGGCTTGGTGAGGTAGTCGTCGCCGCCCTTGGTGAAGCCCGAGACCTTGTCCTCGTCGGTGTCGCGGGCGGTCAGGAACACCACGGGGGTCTGGTCGCCGGACGCCCGCAGGCGCCGGCACACTTCGAAGCCGTCCACTCCCGGCAGCCCGACGTCGAGCACCACCAGGTCGGGGCGTTCGCGCTCGATGGTGGCGAGGGCGTCGAGGCCGCTGCCCGATGTCGTGGTGGCGAAGCCGGCAATGCGCAGCGCGCTCGACGTCAGGTCACGGATGAACTCGTCGTCGTCGACGACGAGGACGGTGGCATCGGACATCTCCGAAGTACAGCGCCGAAACCTGGGAGACTGCTCACAAGTCCCTGGGAGCGTTTGTCGGCGGGCTGAAGCTCAGCGGCGAGCGTGGGCGTCGAGGATGTGAGCCACCGCGGTCGTGACCCTGCGGGCGGTAGGCAGGTGCAGGAACTCGTTGGGCCCGTGGGCGTTGGATCCCGGCCCCAGCACACCGGTGATCACGAACTGGGCCTTCGGGAACCGGCGACCGAGCATGCCCATGAACGGGATGGTGCCGCCCTCGCCCAGCGAACGGGCCGGTTGGCCGAACGACGCCACCGACGCCCGGTCGATGGCGCGAGCGAGCCACGGCAGCTCGGGCGGCGCATGCCATCCGGCCTCGGCCGAGCCCCGCTGCACCGTGACCTGCGCGCCGTAGGGCGGGTCGGCGGTGAGCCGTCTCTCGAGGGCCTCGATCGCCACGGTGGCGTCGGTGGTCGGCGGGATGCGCACCGACAGCTTCACCGCCGTCGACGGGCGCAGCACGTTACCGGCCTCGGCCGGCGGGGGTGCGCCCTCGATGCCGACCACCTCCAGCGATGGCTTCCAGGTGCGGGCCACCAGCATCTGCTCTGTGGTGCCGAGCGCGGGACGGGTGTCACCCGCGAACGGGAAGCGGTCGGCGAAGTCGCCCAGCTCCGGGGCCGTGGCCGCGATTTGTAGCAGCCGCTCCTCGGGAACGGCGGCGTGGAGCTGCGGCAACAGCAGCTCGCCGCTGCCGGCGTCCTCGATGCGATCGAGCAGCTGGCGCAGGATGCGGAAGGTCGACGGCACCACGCCGCCCGCCGATCCGGAGTGCACGCCCTCGGTCAACACGTCCACCCGCAGGGTCAGGTCGACCAGGCCCCGCAACGAGGTCGTGATCCAGAGCCGGTCGTAGTCGCCGCACCACGAGTCGAGCGCGATGACCAAGGACGGCTCGCCCAGCCGGTCGCCCAGCGCCTCGAGGTGGGCGGGGAGGTCGGGACTGCCCGACTCCTCGCTGGCCTCGATGAGCACGACGCAGCGGCGGTGCGCGCCGCCCGCGGCCCGAACGGCCTCGAGGGCGGCGATGGCAGAGAATGTCGAGTAACCGTCGTCGGCGCTGCCCCGGCCGTAGAGGCGGTCGCCGTCCTGGACCGGCTCCCAGGGGCCGAGCCCGTCGCGCCAACCGGTGAAGGGCGGCTGCTTGTCGAGGTGTCCGTAGAGCAGCACCGTGTCGCCGTCGCTGTCGCCGGCCGCGGTCGCGTCGGGGTCGGTCGGCGGTACGTCGACGAGCAGCAGCGGCGTCCGTCCCTCGATCTCCTGTACTTCCACCGTTGCCCCCGGGAACGTGTCACCGGCGTGCCTCACGCACCACTGGTGCAAGAGCTCGGTCGCACGGGCCATGTGCCCGGCCTCGTCCCAGCCGGCGTCGTAGGCCACGGAGACGTTGGGGATGCGGATGTAGTCGTGCAGCACGGGGACGATGTCGTCGTCCCAGACCTTGTCCACGTGCGCGGCGGCGGTGTTGGCGTCGAGGGCCACGGCTAGGCCACCGGGATCCAGACCAGCGAGCGGGCGGCGACACGGATGTCGGATTTCTCGAGCGGCACGTCGATGGGCTCGACCGCCGCGGCCTTCGCGGCCCACTCCTCGTCGATGGCGGCGAGGTCCCGGACCACGTCGGACTCCAGCTTCTTGAGCGCCTCCTGGCGGTCGAGCGCACGGTTCTCGGCGGTGCGGACCCGCTGGGCCGCCTCTTCGACCCGTCCCCTGCCGGTCAGCACGCGGCGCATGTCGCGGGCCATCGTGCGGGCGCTGCGCCGGCCGCCGAGCATGGCGCCCAGCACGCTGCCCGCACCCGCAACCATGTCGGATTGGCGGCGGGTGCTCTCGGCCGCTTGGGCCTGGGCGACCTTGTCCATCGCTGCGCCGAGCGCCTCGCGAGCCTTGGCGATGCGGCGCTCGTACTTGTCCTGGAGCACCACCTGGTCCTTGTCGGCTTGCTCTTCTGCGGCCGCGGCGCAGCGGGCGGCGAACTCCTCGGGCGTCTCGCCGGCGCGGGCGACGAGCTTGAGCTGAGGGTTGCGCATCACCTGCACGGTGCGGCTGCGGTACAGGTGGTCGACGAGGGCCTTCTCGGCGCCGGTGAAGAAGGTCGCCTTGTTGAGGGGTGCGTCGGTGAGGACGTAGCTGGCGTTCGGGGGCGCCTCGGTGCGGAGGTCGCGGTCGTCGTGGTCGACGGCGACGGCCGCGACCGGGTCGGCCGTGGCGCCCAGCGGGAAGATCACGGCCTCCCATTCCTCCGTCTCCCGCAGCCCGAGCTTGTCGTCGTCGTAGAGCAGGGACACCCGGGTCACCAGCGCCGGGGCCAGCTTGGTCCCGTTGGGCACGGCGCCGACCTGAGCGGCCCAGGGCGCGGCCGGGTCGAGCCATCGCACCGGCACCTCGTCTGGAACCGGTGGTGCCACCGGGACAGTCTCGGCCGCGCCGATGTCGATCGCCGAGGCAGCTGTTGCCGATGCCGGTATCGGTGCCGCCGCCGGGGTAGCCGCGGCGTCTGCCGCTGCCGTTTCGCTCGGCTGGTAGCGACCCTGCATCAGTGTCGAGATCTGCTCGCGGGTGAGCGGACCCCGCAGGTACGACATCGCCCAGCGGGTCGTGAACAGCGCCGGCGCCTCGCGCCCCGGCTCTCGCATCATGAACTCCCGCTTGCCGAGCCCGCCGATCACGTCGCCGACGTCCTCGAGGTCGACCGAGCCACCGGCGGAGGAGAGGCCGTCGAGCAGCCGGGCCTTGTCCTGCTCGGTCTGGAGGCGCCCGATCATCCAGGTGCCGGCGTTGGACAGTCCCTTGTAGTCGACGTCGACCGGGTTCTGAGTCGCGAGCACCGTGCCCACGCCGAAGGCGCGGGCGGTCTTGAACAACGTCAGGATCGGCTTCTTTGCCGGGGGCATGGCGGTCGGCGGCACGAACCCCATCACCTCGTCGAAGTAGACGAGCAGGCGGAGCTGGTCGGTGCCCGCCTGGCGCCGCATCCAGGTGACGAGCTTGCCGAGCAGCAGCGACACGACGAACTGCCGCTCGTCGTCGGAGAGGTGGGACAGCGACACGATCGCGCACGCCGGTCGAGCACCGTCCTGGGAGCGGAGCAGCCGATCGAGGTCGATGTCGGGCCCCTCGGCCCAGGCGGCGAAGCTCCGCGAGGCGAGCAGCCCGTTGAGCGTGACGGCGAGCTTGGAACGATCCTTGGCGGGATAGAAGGCGTCGAGCTCGTACACACCGAGCTTGCGGAGGGGCGGATCCTGAACCTGGCCGACGAGGCTGGCCAGGTCGATGTCCCGGCCCGAAGACCAGGCATGGTGGATGAGATTGGAGAGCAGGATGTGCTCCTCGCTGGCGAGGGGATCGACCTCGATGCCCACCATGTTGAGCAGCCCGGAGACGTACCCCTCGATCTCGTCGGACAAGGTCTCGGCGTCGGCGCCTTCGGCGGGCCGGTCGAGCCCGCCCACGATGTCGAGTGGGACGCCGGAGGTGGACCCCGGCGTGTAGATCGTGAACTCGGCGGCGTCGCGGAGCTGCGCGATCCGGCCCGGCTCGATGTCCCATTCGGCGAGCCCCTCCGACCACTGCTTGGCCACGTCCGCCGGGTCGGCGCCATCGACCCAGGGGACAAAATCGTCGGGCTCGAGCTCGGGGAACGTGAGCAGCAGGTTCCCGAGGTCGCCCTTGGGATCGATGATCAGAGTCGGTATCCCCGCCAGCAGTGCCTCTTCGATGAGCACGACGCCGAGGCCGGTCTTCCCGGACCCGGTCATGCCGACGATGACCCCGTGCGTCGTGAGGTCGGCGGCCTCCAGCAGGACGGCCTCGCCGTTCCGCTTGCGCTTCTCGGGGTCAAGATGCTCGCCTAGGTACAGATGCCCGGCCGGGATGTCGATCACGCCGGCCGATCGTACGGCCACCCGGTGCCATGTGGAGGGTCGTCGCCGTATCCCGGTCGGACGTAACGCTCGTGCAGACGCAGGAACCGAGCCGATGGATCGGATCCCCGTGGAATCGTCAAGCGTCGTCTCGGCGGGCTACGACGCGTCGACCTCGACTCTCGAGCTCGAGTTCACATCGGGCGCGCTCTACGACTACTTCGCCGTCCCTCGGTCGACCTTCGAGCGTTTCCTCGCGGCGGAGTCGAAGGGCCAGTTCTTCAGCCAGCACATCCGCGGCGTCTACCCGTTCAGGAAGATCTAGTGACTTCCCCGCTTGGGGCCCCAGGGGGACCACGACGCCGCCAGCTAGCGTCGCGTCAGCGCCCTCGTAGCTCAGGTGGATAGAGCGACCGCCTCCTAAGCGGTAGGCCGCAGGTTCGAGTCCTGCCGGGGGCACAGCGAATGCGCTGGTAGATCGCCTGCACGCAGCTGTGTCAAGGTTAACCGGGCGCTGTCACCCAGGTCCTCCTGGACCAGTAAACCTCTGCGGTAACCTCGCCGGTAAACCGCACAGGAGGCTCCGGGGATGTCAGCGCTTGCGGACCGCTTCGAAGCGAAGGTCGATCGCTCAGGCGAGCACCATCTGTGGACTGGCGCGAAGAAGGCCGACGGCACAGGCGTGATGAAGGTCGCCGGCAAGGTGGTGACGGCGCACCGAGTCGCCTGGGAGCTGGCCCACGGGGCACCCGCGCCCGGTGCTCGTGTTAAGGCCTGTTCCGCCGAACCCGCGTGTGTCCGCCTCGATCACCTGACGCTCATCGGCACGGATGAGGTGTCCCCAATGGCTCGGAGCAGGTCGCCCCGGGGCAGTGGGTCGAAGGTCCAGATCCGCCCAGGCGTGTGGAAGCTGCGTGTCACCGTTGGCCGCTACGCGGAGGGCTCGGTTCGGCGGGTCCACAGGACCGTGCGGGCGGGCACCGCGGCGGAGGCTGCGCACGCCCTTGCAGCGTTCGTGGCGGAGGCTCACGAGTCGCCACCGGTCGAGTCGAAGGTCGACAGGGATGTGACGGTCAACGAGGCGATCGAGCGGTTCCTGACCGAGCACCTGATCGAGGAGAAGGGCCGCGATCGCGGGACGGTGCAGAACTACCGCGGCGTCCACGAGAAGTGGTTCGCTCCTGAGATCGGGCACCGCCGCGTCTCGGATGTGGACGAGGCTGCGATCGATCGCGTCTTCGGCAGAATGCGCCGCGCAGGCCTGAGCGCGTCGCGCATGCACGACGCCAGGAACGTGTACCAGCCGTTCTTCCGGTGGGCGAAGCGACGCCGGCTGATCCGCCGCAGCCCGATGGCCGACTTCCAACTTCCGACGAGCACACACGTCGCTCGAGAGCACCCGCCGCCCGAGGTCGACCAACTGTGCCGGTACCTGGAGGCGGCAGTCGAGGTCGTCCCGGATGTCGCGCCGATCCTCACTCTGGGTTCGGTCACCGGCATGCGGCGCGGCGAACTCGTGAGTATTCGCCGATCTCGGCTCTTCCCCCGGCAAGGCAAGCTGACCGTCGACACCTCCAGCGATGGACGGCGCGTGAAGACCACGAAGACGCGGACCAACCGCGACGTCGCCATCGACGAGCAGACGATGGCGATGTTGCTGCGCCACTGCGAGCGGATGAACGAGCGTGCCGCCCTGGCAGGCGTCGAGCTGGCCCCCGACGCGTTCGTGTTCAGCCTCGAGCCCGACTGCTCGCTGCCGATGGCGGCGGATTACCTCACGCGCCGCGTCGGCGTGCTCAAGGAGCATCTGGGCATCGCCAACAAGCGCCCCGAGACGATCGCCCGCGAGGACGCGGCGCTACAGCTCTTCCGTCAGGCACCGGCGCATCGGCCGAACGGTAAGACCGGGCCACCGCTGCCCGGCGCGATGTCCTACGCGGAGATCGCTCGCCGGCTCGGCCGCAGCGCAAAGTGGGCTCTCGATGCCGTGGCCTCCGCGCAGCGGCGAGAGGCAGCCGCCGAGCGAGGCCAAGTCGACGTGTTCGACGGCTCGATCGTCGCGCTGCGGAAGTTCACGTCGTCGGAACTGCTCGACGCCGGGTTCAACATCAGCATGGTTGCCCAGCGACAAGGTCACGGCCCGCAGGTGCTGGTCAAGCATTACGCGCGGTCCCGTCCATCGGCCGACCGCAAGGCCGCTGATCACCTCGGCCATGTGGTCCACCGACGCGATGGTGACCGGGCCGAGCCAGCAGAGTCCTCGTAGCCCACGGCCGCCCGGGTGAGAAGGCCCCGAAATCCGACCGTGCCGCGAGAAGATCGGTTGCCAGCCTCGCTTTAGGAGCGCAACGCACAGCTTGGCGCTCTGGAGGTCTCCATGGATCCGCGACGGCTCACCATGACCGTGGAGGAAGCGGGTGTCGCCCTCGGCATCTCTCGCAGCCACGCGTACGAGCTCGTACGGCATGGCGAGCTCCCATCGCTGCGTTTGGGTCGCCGTGTCGTGGTGCCCATCGCCGCGCTCGAGGCGTTGGTCGAAGTGGCGAGCGCCAACGTTGATCCAGCTGTCGCCGAGCTCTGAGGGGACCACAGAACTCTCTCGCGTCGAAGCCCGGCTCGACCTGATGCGACAGGACAGACTGGTGCTCGTGGACGTGCAACAGAACGTGGTCGAGGGTGAGATGTTCGGCTTCCCCGTCCCAGGCGAATGGCCGGGCGGTCGCGATCACACGACCGAGCCCGCACGCGCGGAGGATGCCGAGGACCCCGCGGCGCAGGACGGTTGGTATGTCGCCTCCGCCGCATCCTCCTCGGCTGGCGCGATCCCCGCTGACGCGGCTCCCGCCAGAGCCCGTCACTGCCGGGTGCCATAACACGTCGGTCAAATGACGCCTTCATGCCATGCTGGCGCGGAGGAACACCTCGGTAAGCAGCGCTGAACGGGTCGCCTCCTTCCTCGCGACGAGGTCGTCGAGCCGGTGCCGTTCTGCGACGGGGAGCACGATGTTGCAAATCGCTCCGTCGGGCACGGCGACGCGCTTGGCGCGCCCGCTCGGCGGGGACACGTCATCGGCGAATCGGTCGACGGCTTCCATGACGATCTC
>DASQUK010000248.1:0-78937 GCA_035641315.1 Acidimicrobiales bacterium
GGATCCCGAAGCCGGCGTGGTCTCAGCTCACTCCTGGGGCAAGCTCTCCTTCGCCTCGTCGTACGAGCCCGTCGGCGGGTTCGGGTCGGGTCCGTACACGAGGTACACGACTCCCGTGCTGAACGGCTGGGACGAGATCAGCTTGAGGTGTCGAGCGGGCCCGTCCTCCTCGAACAGCTTGAGGCCCGACCCGGCGGTAGCCGGGTGGACGAACAGATGCAGCTCGTCGAGCAGACCGGCGTCAAGCAGCTGCCGCACCACCGACACCGACCCGCTCAGTGCGATCCGCCGGATCGCCGGGTCGTTCTTGAGCGCCGTGACGGCCTCGACGAAGTCGCCTTGCAGCTGCTCCGAGTTGCGCCAGGTGAACTCCCGCGGGCTACGTGACGCGACGACCTTGCGCATGTCTCCCAGCCGCTTGGCGAACACGGCGTCGTCCTCGCCCGCAGCCTCCCGTTCGGGCCAGGCTCCCGCAAAGCTGTCGTATGTGACGCGGCCGAAGAGCATGACGTCGGCGTCGTGAGTCCCGTCCACGGCCTTGCCCATCTCCTCGTTGAAGTATGGGAAGTGCCAGTTGCCGACGCCGGGGTCGACAACGCCGTCGAGTGCCGTGAACAGGCTGGCCGTGATCGTGGCCATCGGATTCTCCTGTCGTGTGAGGTCGTACTCTCTGATCTTGCTCGTACGACGGCGCGGGCGCGCGGAACTCATCGTCGCAAGACCGCACCCTCGATCGTCTCGGTGGCCGGGCCGACACGTCGGCACGGAGTGGGGCCGCTGCGTCCCGGCCGCATAGCGGGATGTCACGTCTCGGTTGCCGGGCCGTCCTTCGCTGCGCCGCTGTCGCAGACGCAGAACTCGTTGCCTTCGGGGTCGGTCATGCCGGAGGCGCGCCCTAGGGCTTTGACCGCGCCGGCGGCGACGAGCCGCCACGGGTGGCGCTCGGCGCGGGGGTCGCCGGTGTGCTGCCAGCTGGCCAGGTCGATGAGGACCCGAGCTGCGTGGAGCCCGGCGTACCAGTCGATGTCGCTCAGGTCGGCGGTGGGGGCCACTTCGCGGTAGCACCGCACGAACCGTCGGGCCAGCACTGCCGCGCCGGCGCCGATGGCGGGGCGGAGCCGCGCAGGAGCGACCAGGGGTGGGTGGCGTAGCAGCAGCCAGGTGAAGGCGACGTCGTAGGCGGGGGGTGCTACGGCGGTGGCGGTCCAGTCGAGCACCGTCACGGTGTTGTCATCGATGAGCAGGTTCAAGGGATGCAGGTCGCCGTGGCACAACACGCCGCCGTCCTGTGGGGGCTGGGTCCCGTGGAGGCGCTCGAGGGCGCAGGTCAGGGCGTCGCAGGCGAGCGCATCCGATGCGGCATGGAGACGGGTCCACAACTCGTCGACGGTTAGGGCGACAGTCGGCGCAGCAGTACGAATCCGTTCGGTCACTGGTTGGGGGTCGATGCGATGGATCGCGGCCATCGTGTCGGCCAGCCGGCGGGGCAGTTGGCGGAGCAACGATGGGAGCCGGCGGATCGCCGCGGTGCCGTCGAGGTCGGCGATCAACGGCTCGCCGGGGGCCAGGTCCATGATGGACCACGCCCCGACGAGGGGGCTGCCAGCCTCGCCCATGAGGTGGACACGTGGCGTCACGATCCCGGCGTCGCTGGCCGCGGCTTGCGCCGCGAGCTCCTTGGCGCCCATGGCGGCGTCGGGGGCCACCCGCAGCACCACATTGTTGGGGATACCGTCGGGCTGGCCGGCGAGCCGGAGGTGGGCCATGGTCGCCCATTGCCCGCCGGTGAGCGGTCGCATGTCTTTCACGTCGACCGCGGGCCACGCCACTCGAAGGGTTCTCTCGACCACTGATCGATCCAAGTTCACAGTTTTCACCGTAACGGTAAAACCTGTTAGTGTCTAGCTGTGGTCGTGGACGAGTTGACGGTCGACGAGTTGGCGGTGCGGGCCAAGCTGCCGGTGCGCACCATCCGTGAATACCAGACGATGGGGCTCCTCCCCGCGCCCATCAAGCGGGGACGTGTCGGCCTCTATCGACAGAGCCACCTGTCCCGACTGCAGCTGATCGCCCGACTGCAGGACCGGGGCTATTCGTTGGCCGGCATCCGCGACCTGCTCGCGTCGTGGCGAGACGGCGCCGACCTGGGCGAAGTCCTCGGCTTGGTGCCCGACGAGCTCGTCCACATCGACGAGCCAGGCACGCCGGCGACGCTCGACCAGCTCATTGGCGCCCTGCCCGCTATGGTCCCCGAGCGCCTCAGCGAGCTGCTCGCCATCGGCCTGATCGAGGAATGTGATCCCGACCACTACTGCGTGCCCAGCCCGTCGCTCCTCCAACTCGCACGTGACGCACTCAACGCCGGCTACACCCCAGATTGCGTCCTCGAGTTGCTCGCCGCCATCAGCCGGGCTGCCGCCGACGTCGCCGACGCGGTTGTGACCACGCTTGCCTCCCCGCCCGAGGTCTCCAGCCAGGCGGCGCTGTCCGCGCTGGCGACCCGGGGGCGGGGCCTGCTGGCCCATGGCACAGGGCGGCTCACCATCCACACCCTCGGCCGGCGCCTCGGGATCACCGACGACGCTGCCGCCCCTGACCTGATTCGACAGCTCTTGGGAGTCGACGACACGTGACGGACATCGCCAACACCGACCAGTACGCAGCATGGAACGGCGACAGCGGCCAACGCTGGATCGCCGATGCCGACCGCCGCGACCGCGTCCTGGCACCCATCGCCGACGCGCTGCTCGACACCGCGCATCTCGCTCCCGGCGACCGTGTCCTCGACATCGGATGCGGCTGCGGCGCCACCACCCTCGGCGCCGCCCGGGTAGTCGCACCCGCGGGTGAGGTCCACGGCGTCGACCTGTCCGCACCGATGCTCGATGTCGCCCGCCAGCGGGCCGAAGCGGCGGGGCTGACCAACGTGCACCTCGAGCAGGCCGACGCCCAGACGCACCAGCTCCCCCGCAGCTTCATCGACGTGGCCATCAGCCGGTTCGGCACCATGTTCTTCGCCGATCCGGGCGCCGCCTTCGCCAACCTGGCCCCCAGCCTGCAGCCCGGCGGTCGCCTCTGCATCGCGACCTGGCAATCCCTCGACGCGAACGACTGGCTCGCTATCCCCGGAACCGTGCTCCTGCAGTACGGATCGCTGCCGGAGACCACCGGCCCCGGCATGTTCTCCCAGTCCGACCCGTGGGTCATCACCACAACGCTCAGCGCCGCCGGGTTCACCGCCGTGGAAGTGACACCGATCGCCGTCGTCCTCAACCTCGGCGCCGATCCGGCAGAAGCCACTGGCTACCTGGCCGACACCGGCATCGGCCGGGCCGTGCTCGACACCGTGCCCGAGCCGGACAGGCCCGTCGCCCTCGACGCCGTGCGAACCGCGCTTGCAGAGCACCAGACCCCTCGCGGGGTGGAGCTCGGCGCCGCCATCTGGATCACGGTCGCCGTCCGCCCTGACTGATACGCCCAGCGTGCGGCCGGACGTCGCCCAGCACCACGGTTCGTGAGTCGATCCAAGCTCGTGGGGCCGGAGTCGTCCCTATCAGGTGGGATCATCGCACGAACGGCGACAACGGGGCGCGGCCGGCCCGTGGCTGCACTTCGCTGGTCGTAAAGCTACGGGTCGTGGGAGGACGGCAACCGGAACATGTCGAAGAGCCGTCGCGCTTCAGCGGGATCGCCGTGCAGCCGTAGCCGGTCTGAGGTCCTGGCCGTGTCGACGTCCAGGTTGCCGGCGAGCAGCTGGGAGAGCACGTCGGCGGGAGCCGCGATTACGACATCGGGTTCCTCGGACGATGACGCGGGGACGGTGACCCGTCCGCTCTTCACTGCGACTCGCAGGGTCTTGCCGTCGACCCGCAGCTCGTATAGGCGCTGGGGTCCACGTACCCCCCGGGGCCGAAAGGCGCCGCGTAGGGCGAGCGCCAAGGCGTCCATGCTGATGAAGTCGTCCTTGTCGGGCGGGCCCATGGCCTTGGCCCCCCAGAACCCGAGACTCAGGACGGGCTGCTCCAGCTCTCGGCCGTAGTCGGTGAGCTCGTAGACGACCGCGCCGCCGGGGCGGGCTTGGACTCGTCGCTGGACGATGCCGGCCTCTTCGAGCTCACGGAGCCGGGACGTCAACACGTTCGTGGGAATGCCGGGCAGGCCTTCCTGCAGCTGGGTGAAGCGCTTCGGCCCGATGAGGAGGTCACGAACCACAAGCAGCGCCCAGCGCCCACCCAGGAGCTCCAGCGCCCGCGCCAGACCGCAGAACTGCCCGTAGCCGCGACTCATCGCCCCATCATGCCAAGTGTTTCTTGCACTACACAAGCACACTTGTTAAAAACAAGGAGACTTCGCTCAAGCAACTTGTGCTGTCGATTCGGCGGCGTCAGTTCGTCGTACTGAAGGCGTGAAGGAGGCAACGTGGCCACAGCCACCCGTACCAGCACCAAAGGCGTCGTCCTGGCGCTGTCGTGCGCCGCCCAGTTCATGGTCGTCCTCGACATCGCCATCGTGAACGTGGCACTGCCATCGATCCAGCGCGACCTCGGCGTCAGCCAGAGCACGCTGCAATGGGTGGTCATCGCCTATGGCCTCCTGCTCGGAGGGTTCCTCCTCTTCGGTGGCAGGATGGCCGACTGGCTGGGACGACGCCGCATCTTCCTCGCCGGGCTGGGCGTCTTTTCGGCCGCATCGCTGCTGGCGGGCGTCGCCCAGTCCGCCGGGTTCCTGATCGCCGCCCGCGGGCTCCAGGGGTTCGGTGCCGCCCTGGTGGCACCGGCGGCCCTGTCGATACTGGCCGTCACCTTCCCCGAGGGCCAGGAACGCAACCGCGCCCTCGGGATCTTCGGGGCCGTGGGCGGAACGTCGGCGTCGGTGGGCGTGATCGCCAGCGGACTGCTCACCGACGGTCCCGGCTGGCGCTGGGTGTTCTTCATCAACGTCCCGGTCGGCGTGCTGCTCATCGGGCTGGCCGCCGTGTTCCTCGCCGTCGATCGGCCCGAGCGCCGCACCGGCAGACTCGACGTCACCGGCGCGACCGCGGTGACCGGCGGGCTGCTACTGCTCGTCTACGCCCTCAACCGGGGCGCCGACTACGGCTGGACCTCCGGCACGACGCTGGTCCTGTTCGCGGCGGCCGCGCTGCTGCTGGCCGCGTTCGTGCGGATCGAGGCTCGTTCGCCCGCCCCACTCGTACCCGCGGTGGCACTGAGGAACCGCACGCTCGTCGCCGCCAACCTCTCGGCGTTCTTCACCTTCAGCGCCTTCTTCTCGTTCATCTTCCTCGGCTCGCTGCTGATGCAGCAGGTCCTCGGATACTCCCCGACCAAGACCGGCCTGTCCTGGCTGACGACATCGGCGACCGCCTTCGTGGCGTCCGCCTTCGCCGGTGCCCGGCTCGTCGCCGCAGTCGGCGTTCGCAGGCTCCTCGTGACCGGTCTATCGCTGCTGGCCATCGGCGTGCTCTGGCTGACACGGGTTCCCTCCGACGCCACCTACGTCGCCGACCTGCTGCCCGCCTTCCTGCTCGCCGGCATCGCCATCGGGCTGTGCGCCCCATCGGTGCAGATCGGGGCCCTCTCGGGCGTCGCCGACTCGGCATCAGGACTGGCATCTGGCCTGGTCGAGACCATGCGCGAGATCGGCGGCGCCGCCGGCGTCGCCGCCGTGTCTACCGTGCTCGTCTCCCAGACCGGCCTCAGCGGCTTCCGCGCCGCCTTCGTCGTCATCAGCGTCGCGGCCGCCCTCGGAGCGCTCGCCGCCGCCGCCGGCTTCCAGCGCCACGCCCGCCCGGCCGAGGAACCCGCGCTCGACACACACCCCAGGCCAGGCGACGAACCGCTCATGCCGATACCCGTCCCCGTCGACCAGCACCTCGAGGCATGACACGCCGCACGCTGCCCAACTGACCAGTGAGAGGGGCGTCATCCTGGCCGCCGCGACCGAGGATCCGCGCCACCCGCCGCCCATCCGAGTCATTCGGGGCCACCGTGTCCCCAGAACGTTCAGGGTCCCGAACGCACTGTGACGGCACTGCCCCCCGAGGCCCCGCCGACGTGGGGTTTGACTACAGCAAACCGAGCTGGCGAGCCCGCGTGACGGCGTCGGCGCGGCTCGAGACGCCGAGCTTCGTGTACAGGCCACCGATATGGGTCTTGACCGTGTTCACCGAGATGTGGAGGGCGGCTGCGATCTCGTCGCGTCTCAGCGGGCCCGGTAGGAGGCGGAGGAGGGCGCGTTCCCGATCTGTGAGGTCGGGTGACCGGGGCACACCGCGTGGCGTGCGGCCGCGCGTACGGCCGGCCCGCTCGACCATGTCGGTGAGGATGCCGGGTTGCGGGCAAGCTGCCACGGCGATGCGTGCATCGGCGAGCGCGACGCGGGCGCCGTCGTCGTCACCGGTGCTGCGCCGGATCTGGGCGAGCTCGATGGCGGCGTAGGCCATCTCGACCGATGCGACGCCACGCTCGGAGAGCTCACGTGCGCGGTCCACGGCTGCGCACGCGTCGGATGCCTGGCCCCGGAGCTCGAGGACCTTGCCATGGGCGACGCGTGCCATCGTGGTCGCCCAATGCTCCGAGAGCCCGTGGCGCTCGGCGACGGCGAGCGCCGCACCGGCGCAGCGGTCGGCCTGCCGAATCTCACCGCGTTCGAGGTGGATGACGGCCCGGCAGCCCTGGCCGTGGAGGACGGCGAGCTGGTTGCCGGCATGCCGCGCGCGATCGATCGCGTGGGCGAGCGTCTCCTCCGCGTCGCGGGGCGAGCCTGCCCAGAACTGGGCTATCCCGGACACGGGGCACCCGACCGGCCGCCACGGCGACTCGGCAAAGAGCGCGAGCTCGTCGGCGCGACGGCCTGCGTCCCTCGCCAGCATGACGTTGCCGGTCATGTACCGGTGGATGGCTCGCAGGGCGGCGACGCCGGCTTCCACCGTCGGGTCGGCGTCGGGCGACGACCAAGCCCCCCGGGCGTGTTCGGCCGCGTGGATCCAGCGGTCGAGGTCGTCGAGCCGGCCGGTGTTGATGCCGATCCAGGCGCGGGTGAGGCAGAGGCGGGGGTCGGCGGCAACCGCGTCGGGCGGCAACGCATCCAACCACTCGGCGACCGTGCCGACCTGGCCCCGCTGGAGGAACGTGTACCAACACTCGGTGATGAGATCGGCTGCCGTCGCGACATCGCCCGCGGCGGTCGAGTGCCGGATCGCAGCCTCCACGGAGCCCGCCCGCCGGTGCCAGGCGGCGGCGCGTTGGTGAAGCTGGGGAATCACTTCGGGTTCGGTGCGGTGCAGCTCGTGGAGCAGCAGCTCGCGGAAGAGGTGGTGGTAGCGGTACCAGTCGCGTGTGGTGTCGAGTGGCTGGAGGAAGAGGTTCGAGCGCTCCATTTCCTCGAGCAGGCGATCCAAGCCTTGTGTATCGAGAACGGCGTCGCAGAGCGGGCCGGACAGCCGGTCGAGGATCGAGGTGTGCAGGAAGAACTGCCGAACGTCCTCTGGCTGACGGTCGAGTACCTCGGCGCCCAGGTAGTCGACGACGTGGCGGTGGTTGCCGGCGAACGTCGCGATGAAGCCGGTGCGGTCGGAGCGGTCCTGTAGCGAGAGCGCGGCCAGGTAGAGCCCGCCCGCCCAACCCTCGGTGCGCTCCCACACGGCGGTCACGTCTGCAGGCGCCAGATCGAGGCGCAGCACGTCGTTGAGGAAGGCCTCGGCGTCGGGTCTGGTGAAGGAGAGCTCACGCGCCCGCAGCTCGCACAGCTCACCGCGCGCACGGAGACGGGGAAGCGGGAGGGGCGGGTCGGCGCGGCCGGCGATCACGAGGCGCAGCGTTGCTGGAACGGAGTCGACGAGGTACTCGACCCCGGCGTGGATGTCCTGGTTTCGGATCACGTGATAGTCGTCGATGACCAGGGTGAGCGGCTGATCGAGCGCGGCAAGGTCGTTGATCAGCGGAGCGATGAAGGCGGGGGCGTCGCTGGTACCGGGGAGCCCGAGCGAGGCGAGGGTCGCGTCGCCCACATCCGGCGCGACGCGGCGGAGAGCGGCAACGACGCCGGTCCAGAAGCGTGTGGGATCGTTGTCGCCGGCGTCGAGCGACAGCCAGGCGTCGCGCGGGCTTGACCGTTGGTCGTACCAGTCGGCAAGGAGGGTCGTCTTGCCCCATCCCACCGGAGCGCTGAGGAGTGTGAGGCGCCTCGGGCCGCTGCTGTCGAGTTGCTTCAGCAGCCGGGATCGTTGGACGCGCTCTTGCCGGACCGGGGGTGGGAGCAGCTTCGTGGCGGCGACTGCGCCCACCGCATCGTTCGGGACCTGATCCGCCGTGTCGTCCATCGCCTGTTCTCCGGGGCTGAAACCGTGACGATAGGCACGCCGGGACACACCGTCACGGTTCGCTGTCGAAGTGGTGCTCCAGAGCGGCGCGTACCCGCATGCGCGCCCGGTGGAGGAGAACTCGTTGGTGCACTTGGCTGAGCGACAGCGTCTCGCACACCTCGGCTCCGCTCCAACCCTCGACGTCGCGCAGGGTGATGACCTCGCGTTGGCTGGGGCAGAGCGCCGCGATGGCAGCGGCAACGATGCCCATCGTCTCGCGGCGGGCGAGTTCGTCTTCGGGCCGACGCTCCCAGGTCTGCGGGAACGATCTCCAGTGACCAGGCGCGTGTGGGTGATCGAAGGGAAGGAAGCGGGCCGGATCGAACGATCTCCCGTCGTCGTCCTCGGTGGCGGTCGCCGAGCCGTAGGCGATGCTGCGGCGCTCGCGTCCGCCTTGCCTGCGTGCGATGTTCCGGAGTATGCGAAAGACCCACGTCTTGACGGTCGATCGGCCTTCGAAGCGGTCGATGCCCTCGATCACCGCGAGCCAGGTCTCCTGGACTACTTCGTCGGCCACCGCCTCGTTCGGCACGTAGCAGCGGGCAAGCCTGCGGAGCGCGGGGCCGTAGGCGTCGATCAGGCCGGCGAACGCCGTCTCGTCGCCGGCGCGTAACCGGGCAGCAAGTTCGGCGTCATCGACGGTTTGCTCAGCCATCACCGTCGTCACGCAGTTCCATCACGCTGACCAGCTCGAGACCGAGGCCCCCGATGCGCCCCAGCAGCCCGTGCAACATCGCTTGGTCCGCGAGCTCGCCCTCGAATGCGGTCACGCCCACGCCACGCTGGACGACCATGCCGTCGAAGGCGTCGGTGAATCGCTCGCTGAGCTGCCCTCGTACGACGATTCGGTAGCGGCTCGGTTCCACGGTCCGAGCATCGTTGAAAGTGGGTGAGTTGGCATCACCCGCGCGGGAAGTTTTCCGTGACGTCTCCGGGATCCGGCGGTCAGTCCGCGTGCCGGGCGGAGCGAAAGGCGGCGAGGAGCCGGTCACGGTCGGCGGCCGGGAGCGCCTCGACGTCGTCGTCGGTGAGGCGACCCGCGAGTCGGATGACTCGGCGAATCTGCTCGAGAACGCTGGTGCACCCGGGGCAGAGGGCGAGATGGGCGTCGACGCGAGCGCGCAGGTCGGGAGGGATCGTGCCGTCGAGGTAGTCGGTGATCATGTCCACGAAGACGGCACACGGGACGTCGTCTACGGGTGGCGGCGTCGGAGGGTCCGTGCTCACATCACGCCTTCGCAGCGGTTCCTTGGTGGATTGCCCAGGCGGCGTTGACGAGGCCGATGTGGCTGAACGCCTGCGGGAAGTTCCCGAGTAGCTCGCCGGTCTCGGCGTCGACTTCCTCGGCCAACAGCCCCACATCGTTCGCGTAGGCGATGGCCCGCTCGAAGGTCTCGCGTGCCCGGTCGAGCTCTCCGGCCAGGGCCAGTGCGTGCGCGAGCCAGAAGGTGCACAGCAGGAACGTGCCTTCCTCGCCCTCGAGGCCGTCGTGGGTGAGATAGCGGTAGACGAGGCCTCGGTCATCGGTGAGCCGCTCGGCGGTGGCGTCGATGGTCGCCAGCATCCGGGGGTCGTCGGCGGGAAGGAACCCGACGATCGGCATCATCAGATTGGAGGCATCGAGATCCTGGGAACCGAACGACTGGGTGAACGCACCCGCCTCCTCATTCCAGCCGTGGGTGAGGATGGCGTCGGCGATCTGCTCGCGGGTGGCCTTCCAGTGGTCGACCCGGTCCTGGGCGTCGAGGTGGTCGGCGAGGGCGATCGCCCGGTCGAGCGCCACCCAGCACATGAGCTTGGAGTACAGGAAGTCGCGGGGTTCGCCCCGGATCTCCCAGATCCCCTGGTCCTTCTCCTGCCAGCGAGCGGCGGCGGTGTCGGCGAGGTCGGCGAGAAACTGCTTGGCTGGCGCTTCGAGGCGGCCGAGCTGCTCGGGCAGGCGAAAGGCCGCGTCCAGCAGCTCGCCGTACACATCGAGCTGGCGCTGACTCCAGGCACCGTTGCCTACGCGCACGGGTGCGCTGCCACGCCAGCCGGTCAAGTGCGGCAGCTCGCGCTCCGTCAGATCGCGCTCGCCGCCGATGCCGAACATGATCTGGAGGTCGGTGCCCCGGCGCACCTGGGAGGCGGCGGCGCTCGACATGAAGTCGAAGAACTTGTCGGCTTCGTCGGGGCAGGCGGCCACCCAGAGGGCCTGGAGCGTGAAGCTGGCGTCGCGCACCCAGGAGAAGCGGTAGTCCCAGTTGCGAGAGCCACCGGGTGTCTCCGGGAGCGACGTGGTCGGGGCGGCGCAGATGGCCCCGGTGGGGAAGTACGTGAGCGCGTACAGCACGCGACCGCTGTGGTGCACGAGGTCCTCCCACGGGCCGTCGTAGCTCTGGTGATGCTCCGACCAGGTGTGCCACGCCCGCTTGGTGTCGTCGAGGCGTGCGGCGATCTCGTCCTGGGACCAGAGGCGGGGCCGTTTCTCGGAGCTGGTCGCGTGCGCGAGCGCGAACGCGATGGTGTCGCCGCTGCGCACCGTGAACCGAGCCCGGGTGACGAGGTCGTCGATCTCGACCGGGACCGGCGACGAGAGCGCGAGCACGTCGGCGCCGCCCCGAGCGGTGACGCCGCCGTCGACCGGGTTCGGGACCGGGTAGATCAGGCCGTACTCGGGCCGGGGTGCGTACTCGAGCTCGAGCTCGACGTCGCCGTTCACACCCGTCACCTGCCGCATCAGCACCGATGGCGTACCGGCCCCGAGCTCGTGACCCCGCTCGTTGGGCCCGACCGCCAGCGCATCGACAAGAACCACGGTGCCCGTGGACGTGCGGAACGTCGTCTCCAGCAACATGGTGTCTTCGACGTAGCGGCGGCTCACCTCGGCGTCACCGGCCGGACGGATCGACCAGTGCCCGGCCCGCGCATCGAGCAGGCGGCCGAACACCGACGGGCTGTCGAAGCGTGGGAAGCACAACCAGTCGACCGACCCCACCCGGCTGACCAGCGCTGCCGACCGGCAGTCCGACAGCAATGCGTATTCTGCGATGGGAAGGTGGCTCATGACACCACAGTGCGCTGGGAGGCCGAGGCGTTACGGCGAGCCGCAGCCGGTTGCGCCCGGCAGCGGAGGAAGAGGAAGCCGCCCTCCTCGCAGATCGACGACAGATCCACGGGGCGGGGCGGGTCGAGTGACGGTCCGCTGACGATGCGCTTGGCGTCACCGCCGACAATGGACGGCGACAGCGTAAGGCAGAGCTCGTCCAGCAGACCGGCGCCCGCAAGCTGGGCATTGAGGCCCGGGCCGCCCTCGGCAAGGACCGAGCGTGCCCCGCGCTCGGCCAGGGCGACCAACGCCTCGTGCAGGTCGACGTCCCGCTCTCCGGCGATCACGACCTCGGCGACCTCGGCGGCTCGAGCGCGATGGACCTGGGACGCGTCGGCGACGGTCACGACCACGGGACGGACGGTCGCGGCAGTAAAGAACGGGGCCTGCCAGTCCAGGTTGCATGTGCGCGACAGGACGGCGATGGCCGGCACCGGGGTCTGCGCCGCGCGGCGGCGCGCCTGTTGCGTGTCGGCCGGTAGCTCGGCGGGGCCGTAGCCCTCGGCCCGCATCGTGCCCGCCGCCACCAGCACAATGTCGGTCACCGAGCGCAGCACCGAGAACACGCGGTGGTCGGCGGGACCACCGAGGGCGCCGGAGAGTCCGTCGACCGACGTCGCCCCGTCCAAGCTTGCGATCATGTTGAGTCGCACGCCCGGCCGGCCCGTGACGACGGGGACGTCGGCGTACACGTCGTAGGGGTCGACAGGGTCGACGACGACCGGGAAGAGCTGGCGCATCGCGCTACGACCCGTCCGCGCGGAGCACGTCGCGGCACCGGCGGAAGAAGGCGAGGGCGTCGGCTCGCTGATCGGCGCTGTCGACGAACTCGCTGAACGGATGGACGGCGCCGCGGAACGTCTCGGCGTTCCAGACATCACTCGCAGGGACGGCGTCGAAGTCGAACGGTGCCACGTAGAGGTACGGCTCTCCCACGGCGGCATCCCCGGGCGACGCGCCGAACCCGGCCCGCCGTTCCCCGGCCAGAGAGTCGAACGCGGCATCGAAGTGCTCCGGCCACACCTGCACCCGGCTCTTGTCGGTCGACTCCGGATCGGACCGGAGCTCCTCGAGTACCGAGGTGGCAAAGCCGTACCAGTCGCCAAGGAACGCTGCCCCCGCAGCGTCCACCGCGAGGTGCTCGTCGGGGTCACCCAGGGGCGGGACGTCGAAGGGCTCGGCCCAGGTGACGTCGGGCGGCCCATCGAGCACGAGCGCGGCCGCGGCGGTCAGCGTGGTCAGCGGCTCCACGCGGGCGTGACCGTCTTGCTGGCGGACGAGACGGGTTCCCACGATGCGGACCTGCTCGTCGGCCCCGAAGAACGGAGTACCGATCCCGCCGAACGTCCAGCGGAGCGCGATCTTGCCGTTGGCGCGGCGCCGCGCCGGCGATACGACATACACCGCCAGGCGGTGGAGCGCGAGTCGTGTCTCCGGCAGGCTCTCCGGAGGTGGGGGCAGGCGGCGGTAAGCACCCAGCCACCGGGCGGCTGCCCAGGTCGCGTGCTGGGGCCGGTCGCGCAGCCACGAGTCCCACGTCAGGTCGGCGCCGGGGACCGGGCTCACGACGGGCGCCGCCGCGGGTGCGGCCTGGGCGACGGGATCATCGGCGAACCAGTCGCCGTCGAGCACCGCGGGCGGAGACGGCTCCAGCACCCGGGCCGCGAAGCCTTCGCCGACGACGCCCTGCGCTTCCATCAGCGCGTTGCGGGCACTGAAGCCCGCCGTCTCGTCCATCTGATCTCGAAGGTCGGGGTGTGCGCTCACGGAGGTGCAGTGCCTGCAGGAGGCCCGACGTTACGCGTAACGCCCGCGGTCGCCACCGCACAGTAGAGACCACAACCGCTCGTTCGAGAGGGAGGGCAACGATGAGAGGCCTCGACGGCAAGACCGCACTCGTGACTGGGGGCAGCTCCGGCATCGGACAGGCCATCGCCATCCGGCTCGGCCAGGAAGGCGTGAACGTGGCTGTCAACTATGTCGGTCAGCCCGAGGGTGCCGAGGCCACCAAGGACGCGATCGAGCGCGGCGTCCAGGTGTGCATGAAGGAGGTGGAGGCAGCCGGTGCGCGCGCCCTCCTCGTCGAGGCCGACGTATCCAAGGAGGATGAGGTCGACGCCATGTTCGACCAGGTCGCGGGGGAGCTCGGGGGCCCCGACTTCCTCGTCAACAACGCCGGCATCCAGATCTCCGAGGATTCCCATGCCCTCGACCCTGCGGCCTTCGACCGCGTGCTCGCGGTGAACCTGCGCGGCTCGTTCCTGTGCGCGCAGCGGGCGATCCGCCAACTGCTGGCCGGGGAGCGACCCGGCGCGATCGTGAACGTGTCGTCGGTGCACCAGGTCATCCCCAAGCCGAAGTTCCTCGGCTACTCGGTGAGCAAGGGTGGGATGCAGAACCTGACGCGCACCCTGGCGCTCGAGTACGCCGGCCGGAACATCCGCGTCAATGGGGTCGGCCCCGGCGCCACGATCACTCCCATCAACCGGGCCTGGGTCGACGACCCTGTCAAGCGGGCCATGGTCGAGCAGCACATCCCGATGCGGCGGGCGGGTGATGCGGAGGAGATGGCCGCCGTCACTGCTTTCCTGCTCTCCGACGACGCCGCCTACATCACCGGTCAGACCCTGTTCGTCGACGGCGGACTGACGCTCTACCCGTCGTTCGAGACCACGTGGTCGTCGGAGTGAGTGCCGCGACGACGGCACCGCCCACGACGCGCAAGGCGTGGTGGCCGTCGCGCTACGGCCCTCACGACCAGGCGGGCGCGCTCAACGAGATCACCCCGGCGAGCCGCGTGCGCGCGGCCGGTCTCGTGCGGGAGGGCGGCGTCTACGACCTCGCGCACGTGCTCGACGACAGCGTGCCCGCGTTCCCGGGCCGCACGTTCCGTCAGTACCTGACGACGTCGGCGCACCAGCTCAACCGGCGTGCCGCCGCGGCCGGGCCGGAAGGACTGGGCCGCAACAACGTGAACTGGGTCGTGGAGTACGTCTCGGCGCCGTCGCAGATGGGCACCCACATCGATGCGTTGAACCATCTCCAGATCGGCGACCGCACCTACAACGGGCACCGGCTCGTGGACATCGTCGAGGACTACGGCACGAACCGGCTAGGGATCGACACGCTGCCGCAGGTCGTGACGCGAGGTGTCCTCCTCGACATCGCCGCGGCGCGCCGTGTCGAGCGCCTGGAACGGGGCTACGTCATCACCCCCGACGACGCCGAGGCGGCGCTGGCGCGCCAGCGCAGGACCGTCGCGTCCGGCGACGCCGTGCTGTTCCACACCGGGTGGGGCCGCTGGTGGGGCGTCGACAACGAGGCCTACGTCGACGGCGAACCCGGGCCCGGCATGGCGCTCGGGGAATGGCTCGTCGACCACCACGTCGCGCTCACCGGTTGTGACACCTGGAGCTTCGGACCGGTGCCCGCGGAGGACCCCGCCGAGCCCTTCGTCGTGCCCCAAACCCTGAACGCCAAGCACGGCGTCGTGGTGCTCGAGAACCTGTACCTCGCCGAGCTCGCCGACGCGCAGGTGGGCGAGTTCATGTTCGTCGTCTCCCACGCCAAGTTGCGGGGCGCCACCGGCGCATGGGTCGCCCCGCTCGCGGTCGTCTAGGAGGACCCATGGCTGAGCACTACGACGTGATCGTCATCGGCTCAGGAGCGGGCGGGGGCACCCTCACGCACGCCTTGGCCCCCACCGGCAAGCGGATCCTGCTGCTCGAGCGGGGTGGCTGGTACCCGAGGGAGAAGGAGAACTGGGACTCCAGGGCAGTGTGGGGAGACCTCCGCTACCGCAACGCCGGCCACTGGGTGGACCAGAACGGCAAGGAGTTCAACCCCAAGCAGCACTACTACGTCGGCGGCAACACCAAGGTCTACGGGGCCGTGCTGTTCCGCATGCGCGAGCGCGATTTCGGGCCGGTTCACCACGTCGACGGGGTCTCTCCCGCGTGGCCGCTCGACTATGGCGACCTCGAGCCCTGGTACACGCAGGCGGAGCAGCTCTACACCGTGCACGGCGACCGCGGGATCGACCCGCTCGACCCGCCCGGCAGCGCCCCGTACCCCTATCCGGCGATGAGCCACGAGCCCCGGATCGAGGAGCTCGCCCACGACCTCAAGGGTGCCGGTCTCGCGCCGTTCTCGCTCCCGATGGGGATCATGATCGACGAGGAGACGCCGGAGCGGAGCCCGTGCATCCGCTGCGCGACCTGCGACGGGTTCGCGTGCCTCGTGAGAGCGAAGGCCGACGCGCAGGTGGTGTGCGTCGAGCCCGCCCTGTTGCACCCGAACGTGACGCTGCGCACGAACGCCCGGGTCACGCGTCTCGAGACCGACGGCCACGGCGGTGCGGTGACCAGCGTCGTTGTCGAGCGCGATGGGCAGCGTGAGGAGTACTCGGCCGCCGTCGTCGCGGTCGCCTGCGGTGCCATCAACTCGGCCGCGCTGCTACTCGCGTCGGCCAACGAGCACCACCCCCATGGTCTCGGCAACAGCTCGCGGATGCTCGGCCGGAACCTGATGCTCCACAACAACTCGTCGCTGATCGCGATCTCGAAGACCCCGAACCCGACCCTGTTCCAGAAGACGCTCGGGATCAACGACTTCTACTACGGCGACGGCGAGTGGGACTTCCCGCTCGGTGCCATGCAGATGCTCGGACGCAGCGACGCGTTCACGATGTCGCTCGACGCGCCCGACGCCGACGATCCGGCCGATCTGGCCGCTCACTCCCTCGACTTCTGGCTGACCACCGAGGACCTGCCCAGGCCCGAGAACCGGGTCGAGGTCATGGCGGACGGCCGCATCAAGGTGTCGTACACGCCGACCAACCTCGAGGCCCACGATCGCCTCACCGCCAAGTTCCGGTCGCTGCTCGACGCCATGCGCTGCCGGGAGGAGGTCATCGACCGCGCCACCTACCTGGGCGGCAGGCTCGGGATCTCGGGCGTCGCCCACCAGAACGGGACCGCCCGGTTCGGCACCGACCCCGCCGCCTCGGTGCTGGACGTGAACTGCAAGCTCCACGACCTCGACAACGTGTACGTGGCCGACTCGAGCTTCTTCGTCTCCAGCTCGTCGGTGAACCCGACGCTCACCATCATCGCCAACGCCCTGCGCGTCGCAGACCATCTCAGGACACGCCTGGGGTGAGCGTGACCCTCGCCGCCGGCGGGCTCGAAGCCACCTTCCTCGCCGAGCTCGGGATGCTCGGCACGTCGTTGCGCCGCCGGGGCGAGGAGTTCGTCGCGCTTCCCGGCGGGGTGGCGGCCTATCGGGAAGGCCACCAGACGGGCCTGCCGCTGCTGGCGCCGTGGGCCAATCGCCTCGACAGCTGGTCCTACTGCGCCGCGGGGATCGACGTCGACCTGACGGGGCTCCCCCTCCAGACCGAGAACCAGCTCCCGATCCACGGCACGATGACGGCGGCGTCGGGCTGGACGCTGGTCGAGCGCGACGCCGCCCACCTGCGGGCACGCTTCGACTACGGCGCCCGGCCCGACCTGCTCGCGGCCTTCCCGTTCCCCCACGAGATCGAGGTCGAAGCCCGGATCGACGGCGACGCGCTCGATATGACGACCACCCTGCGGCCGACCGCCGATCAAGTCGTGCCCGTGGCCTTCGGCTGGCATCCCTACCTGCGCGTGCCGACGGGCGAGCGCTCGGAGTGGCGGCTCCTACTTCCCGCACGCGACCACCTCGCCCTCGACGCCCGTGGCATCCCCACGGGTGACGCGACACCAGTAAGCGCCGAGGCCGATCCGATCGGTGACCGCACGTTCGACGACCTCTACGCGCTCGGCTCGGACCGCGAGCTCGCGCTCGAGAGCACCGATCACCGGCTCACCGTGCGGTACGGCGAGGGTTACCCGTACGCCCAGGTGTTCGCGCCCCCGGGCGCCGACTTCGTCTGTCTCGAACCCATGACCGCGCCCACCAACTCTCTGAGTACCGGGACATGTCCAGTCGTCCCTGCCGGCGAGGCGTTCACGGCGCGCTTCTCGATCACGCTCGCGTAACACCCCAGCAGGAAAGGACACCGAGCCAGCATGAACGACGAGTTCGACGTCATCGTCATCGGCGGTGGGCCCGCGGGTGAGAACGTCGCCGGCCGCTGCGCCGACGGGGGGCTCGAGGTCGCGCTTGTCGAGCGCGAGCTCGTCGGCGGTGAGTGCTCGTACTGGGGCTGCATCCCGTCCAAGACGCTCATCCGCCCCGGTGACGCACTGGCCGCCGCCCGACGCGTTCCCGGCGCGGCCGAGGCCGTCACCGGTCGCATCGACGTGGCGGCGGCGTTCGCCCAGCGGGACTACATGGTGAGCGACTGGACCGACACCGGCCAAGCTCGCTGGCTGGAGAGCAAGTCGATCGCGCTGGTTCGTGGCCGGGGCAGGCTGGCCGGCGATCACGTCGTCGACGCGGAAGCGGACGACGGTTCGATGCGGACGCTTCGGGCCCGAAAGGCCGTCGTGCTCGCCACCGGCACCGGCCCGGCGATCCCGCCCATCGACGGCCTGCGCGACCTGGCACCTTGGGACAACCGCGTGGTTACCTCGGCCAAGGAGCTGCCCGGTCGCCTGCTCGTGCTCGGCGGCGGTGCGATCGGTGCCGAGATGGCACAGGCGTTCAGGCGGCTGGGCTGTGAGGACGTCACGATCGTCGAGGCCCTCGATCGGCTGCTGGCCAACGAGGAGCCATTCGCCGGAGAGCAGGTGCGCGCCGCGTTCGAAACCGAGGGGATCTCGGTCGTCGTCGGCGCCCGCATGACCGCGGCGCGGCGTGACGGCGCCGACGGTCCCGTCGTGGCCACACTGGAGGACGGCCGCGAGCTCACCGCCGACGAGATCCTCGTCGCCGTCGGCCGGCGCCCGAACACGGGCGATCTCGGGTTGGACCGGGTCGGTCTGGCCGACAAGTCGGGTCGCTACCTCGACGTCGATGACCAGCTGCGCGTCAAGGGCGCCGAGGGTGACTGGCTCTACGCCGTGGGCGACTGCAACGGCCGCGCCCTGCTCACCCACATGGGCAAGTACCAGGGGCGCCTGTGTGGCGACGTCGTCCTCGGCAAGGACGTCGCCGATGTCGCCGACCACGGCATCGTTCCCCGGGTCACGTTCACCGACCCCCAGGTGTGCGCGGTGGGCCTGACCGAGCAGCAGGCGCGTGACCAGGGCCTCGATGTCCGAACGGTGGCGTACGGCACGGGTGACGTACCCGGCGCCTACACGCTCGGGACCGGCGTGTCCGGAACGAGCCAGCTCGTGGTCGACGGGCGACGGCGGGTCATCGTGGGCGCGACCTTCACCGGGCCCGGCGTCCAGGAACTTCTGCACTCGGCGACGATCGCCATCGCCGGCGCGGTCACTCTCGACGAACTCTGGCACGCGGTTCCGGCGTTCCCCACCGTCAGCGAGGTGTGGCTGCACCTCCTCGAGGCCTACGGCCTCTAGGGAGAAGGAGCGGATCGATGCCCGAAGTCTCGTTCACGAACCTGGTGGTCGTCGCCGCGATCGCCGTGGGGGCGCCCATGCTCGTAGGGATCTTCCCCCGCATCCGGGTGCCGGCGGTCGTGCTCGAGATCATCGCCGGCATCGTCGTCGGACCCAGCGGCCTGGGATGGGTCGAGATCGACGAGCCCATAGAGATCCTGGCGCTGATGGGACTGGCCTTTCTCCTGTTCCTCGCTGGGCTGGAGATCGACGCCACACGCCTGCGAGGCCACCTGCTCCGCCTCGCAGGCTTCGGGTTCCTCCTCACCGTCGTGCTGGGTGTGGGCACCGGCGCGGCGCTCGACGCCGGCGGCTTCGTGGAGTCTCCCCTGCTCGTGGGCATCGCGCTGATGGCCACCTCGTTGGGGCTGGTCGTGCCCGTGCTCAAGGACGCCGGCCAAGCAGAGACACCGCTGGGCCAGCTCGTCATCGCCAGCTCGTCGGTCGCGGACTTCGGCGCAGTGGTGCTGCTGACCTTGTTCTTCTCGGGTGAAGACAGCGGCGCCGGGGCCAAGCTCGTGCTCCTCGGAGGCTTCGGCCTCCTAGTCGTCGCCGCCGCTCTCGGGCTCTCGCGACTGGGCCGCTCGATGCGGCTGGAGGGCGTCCTCGTGCGCCTCCAGGACACCACCGCAGAGATCCGGATCCGCATCGCGGTGCTCATCCTGATCGCGTTCGTGGCGCTTGCCGAACAGCTCGGCATCGAGACGATCCTGGGCGCCTTCCTGGCCGGCGCCATCCTCAACATGGTCGACCGCGACGCCATGAGCACGCACCCGCACTTCCGGATCAAGCTCGAGGCCATCGGTTACGGGTTCCTCATTCCCGTGTTCTTCGTCACCAGCGGACTTCGCTTCGACCTCCAGGCGCTCGTCGACAGTCCCTCGGCCATCGCACGAGTGCCCCTGTTCCTGCTGGCACTGCTCGTGGTGCGTGCTCTGCCGGCCGCGCTGTACCGATCGACGATCGAGGGCCGCGGCGCCGTCGCAGCCGGCCTGCTGCAGGCGACCTCGCTCCCGTTCCTCGTGACCGCCGCGGCGATCGGCCTCGAGCTGGGTGAGCTCACACCGGAAACAGGCGCCGCCCTTGTGTCGGCAGGTCTGCTCTCCGTGATCGTCTTCCCGATCGTCTCGCTGGCGCTGTTGCGGACAGGCATGCCCGCGGCCGACGAGCCAGTGGCCGCGCCGAGGGCCCCAACGCTTACGCCCACGGAAGCGGCGGCCCCGCTCGTTTCGCAGCGACACTCAGGAGGTCGCAGCGACGGGTGAACGCGGCAGGGTCACCTCGGGCCAGACGCGTCAGGCCCGCCTCGGCCGCATCGGCACGGACGACTCGGCTGCCGGGCTGTTCGCCGACCCGGCGTTCGGGTCCACACCCGCGGCCCTGTGGACCAGACTGGCCGAGGCCACGCCGGTACGGCCGACCCACGACAGAGGAATAGCCGATGGCGGTGGCCGGGTTCCCCGCCCATCCGATCGAGCTGGAGGTCACCATGCCGACATCGACCCCGGGCGCCAGGGTGGACCGGGACGAGGTGTTCCTGGAGTACACGAAGAGCATCTGCCCGGTGTGCAAGGCGGTGGTCGACGCGGAGGTGAACGTCCGGGATGGCCGGGTGTACCTGCGCAAGCGCTGCACCGAGCACGGCAGCTTCGAGGCGTTGGTCTACTCCGATGCGCAGATGTACCTGGACTCGCAGCGGTTCAACAAGCCCGGCACGCTGCCGCTGGCGACCCAGACCGAGGTGCGTGACGGCTGCCCGCTGGACTGCGGGCTGTGCCCGGACCACAAGCAGCACGCCTGTTTGGGGATCATCGAGGTCAACACCGCGTGCAACTTGGACTGCCCGCTGTGTTTTGCGGACTCGGGGCACCAACCGGACGGGTTCTCCCTCACCCGGGAGCAGGTCGAGGCCGGTCTCGACGCCTTCGTAGCGGCCGAGGGCGAGCCCGAGGTGGTGATGTTCTCCGGGGGAGAGCCTTCGATCCATCCCGAGATCCTCGAGTTCCTGGCCATGGCGGCGGGCAAGGGCGTGGGCACGGTTGTGCTCAACACCAACGGGATCCGCTTGGCGCATGACCCGAGCTTCGCCGGGCGGCTCGCGGATCTCGGGGTCAAGATCTACCTCCAGTTCGACGGCTTGGAGGAGGCCACGCATCTGGCCCTGCGGGGCCGGGACCTGCGCAAGGCCAAGGCCCAGGCGCTCGAGCGCTGCGCGGCCGCCGGCCTCCCGACCATGCTGGTTGCCGCGGTCGAGGCCGGCGTCAACGACCACGAGCTGGGAGCGCTGGTCCGCCACGGCATTGCGCACCCGGCGGTGCGCGGCGTGGTGTTCCAGCCGGTGACCCACGCCGGGCGACACGCGACGTTCGATCCCCGCACCCGATTGACCAACGCCGACGTGATCCACGGGCTCACCGCCCAGTGCCCCAAATGGTTCCGGGTCTCCGACTTCTTCCCGGTCCCGTGTTGTGCGCCGACGTGTCGGTCGATCACGTACGTGCTGGCCGACGGCGAGGACGTCTTGCCGATCCCTCGGCTGTTGCCGATGGAGCGCTACCTCGACTACCTGGCCAACCGGGTCCTGCCCGACACGAGCCTACGGGGCGTTCTGGAGGGCCTGTGGAGTGCCTCGTCGGTGCCCGGCACGGAGGCCATGGCCGAGCGGGTCGCCGCCGCGCTGCGCGCGGTGGGCCTCCCGGACGACCTCGGCGAGCTGGCCGGCAGCACCCTGTCGTTTTGCGCCGCCTGCGGCGTCGACGTTCCCGACGCGTTCACGGAGCTTGCGGCCAAGGCGTTCATGATCGTGATCCAGGACTTCCAGGGCCCCTACACGCTCAACGTCCGCCAGCTCATGAAGTGCTGCGTCGAGGAGATCACACCCGATGGCCGGCTGATCCCCTTCTGCGCCTACAACTCGGTGGGCTACCGGGAGCAGGTCCGCGAGCAGCTCTCGGGCACGCCCGTGGCGCCGGTGGTACCGAACGCCGTCGAGCTGGCCGATGTGCTGGTGCCCACCCGTCACGGCTCGCGCACCGTCGGCGACCCGGACGCGGGCGCGCCGCCGGCCCGCGTGCGGGTGAACCTGGGGAGGACGCTCCGGTGACCACGACCGATGCGATGCCCTCACTCGTCCAGCTCGCGCAGCGGTTCCAAGCGGTCGACGGGGACGACGCGGAGGCGGTCAAGGCGTGCTGCGCCGCCGCCTACGGCCTCGACCTGGTGGCACTGTTCCTCGGCGAGAGCTACCACCCCGGCGGCGCCGTCCTGACCCGCCGCCTGGCCGACGCGATGGAGCTGCGGCCAGGGGACCGGGTGCTCGACGTCGCCGCCGGGGTGGGCACCACCGCACTCCTGCTGGCCCAAGAGCGCGGCGTGGACGTGACCGGCGTGGACCTGGGCGAGGTCCAGGTGGCCCGCGCCCGAGACCGCGCCCGCCGGTTCGGGCTCGCCGACCGGGTCGCCTTCGAGGTGGGCGACGCCGAACGGCTCCCGCTCGGCGACGGCAGCGTCGATGCCATCGTCTGCGAGTGCGCCTTGTGCACGTTTCCCGACAAGGCCGCGGCCGCCGCGGAGCTCGCCCGCGCCCTACGGCCGGGCGGCCGCCTCGGCATCACCGACGTCTGGCTCGAGCCCGAACGCCTCGACCCCGAGCTGCGCGGCCTGGCCGGACGGGTCGCGTGCCTGGCCGACGCCCGCCCCATCGCCGAGATCACCGACACCGTCTCGCAGGCGGGACTCACCGTCACCCGCGTCGAGCGCCACGACGACGTCCTCCTCGAGACCATCGACCAGGTAGAGACGCGCCTGCGCGCCCTTCGCCTCGCCGACCTGCCACCGCTACGCGGGCTCGACCTGCACCGAGGCATCGAGCTCGCCCGCCGAGCCGCTCACGTGGTCCGATGCGGGGACGCCGGCTACATGCTCATGGTCGCCACCCGGCCAGCCACGGCGACCCGTGTGCCGTGAGCTCGTCGTGATCGGCGGAGGTGCCGCGGGGATCACCGCAGCGCGCCAGCCCGCAACGCCCTGGCCCCCCGGGGGCGTTGTCGCCAGCGGTTCGGTCCCACGCCGATCCCGGGCGCGCCCCGGCCCACGCCTGTCCCACCTGGTCGACCGCCATCCAACAGGCGGCCGCCCAGCTCTGCCTCGAGCTCGGCGGCCTCACCGCCCGTCCCGCCCGACGGCCTGCCGACCGTCCTGAGTCCATGCCGGTTCGCGGTGTGGGACCGCCGTGAAGCCACAACGGCAGCGCAACCGACCCCCTCGCCGGACCGGCCCGATCGGCGCACCGGCAGCATGGGCCACGTGGCGCGAAGCCCTCGCGGTGCTCGCCTACGGACCCCACCTCCGCCGTACGGGCGCCATCGCCGTCGTGGTGGGAACCGTCCTGTTCTGCATCAACCAGCTCGACGTGGTCCTGCGCGGTGACGCCGGCACGGTCGTGTGGGTCAAGTCCGCGGTCACCTACGTCGTGCCCTTCTGTGTGTCGTGCGCCGGGGTGCTCGTCGCCACCCGTCGCCCACCGAGCTCAACGGACGAACGCGCCGTACCCGACGCCGAGGACGACGCCAGGTGAGGAACCGTCAGGCGACCGTGGGGCTGCCATAGAGGTCGTGGAGGCGTTGGCGCAGTGCCGGTTCGGGGAGGGCACCCAGGTCGACGTGGAGGAGGCTGCCGTCGGCGTCGTAGAAGGCGCTGATGGGCATCCCCCTGCCGCCGAGGGCTTCGTGGAGGCCGCTGCCGTTGCGGCCGCCGATGTCCCGGGCCAGGGGCCAGTCGGTGATGCCGTGGCGCTCGGGCATGAACAGGGGATCGCCGGTCTCCTG
The DNA here is from genome assembly GCA_035641315.1 of Acidimicrobiales bacterium. Taxonomy (GTDB): domain Bacteria; phylum Actinomycetota; class Acidimicrobiia; order Acidimicrobiales; family VFJN01; genus DASQUK01. Next base: position 23,773 of record DASQUK010000248.1, read on the forward strand.
GGCGTTGACGCCGATGAAGGCGACCTCGCCGTCGAGCTCGCGGGCGACCTTGGCATAGCCGGGGAGCTCGGCATCGCAGGCGGTGCACCAGGAGGCGAAGAAGTTGACGACGACCGGCGTGCCCTCGAAGTCCGCCAGGCGGATGCGGCCGTCGCCCTGGAGCGCGGGCAGGTCGAAGGCCTCGGGGTCCGTGGAACCCTCGCCGTCGCCGCCGCCGCCGTCGAGGCCGGTGGCAACCAGCCCCACCCCAACCACGGCCACGGCGCCCAGGACGACCAGCGTCCACCGCAGCGCGGCCCGAGACGGACCGCGGTGCGGGGCACGGGCCGGCGCTGGCGCCGTCCGCTTGCGGCGGTGCGATGGCGTCTCGGTGCCCACGGTCCTTCTCCTTCATCCCAGCGAGACGAGGCGGTCAAGGCCGACCGCCTCGAAGCCGTCCTGGAGCCGGGTGGTGACCCAAACGAGACGGTCGAGCGCGAGGATCAGGCCGAAGGTGGCCAGCGAGGCCGCCGAGGCGGCGGTGAGACCCGTGAAGTGGCGCTTGACCCAGCCCAGCGCACCGGCCAGACGGCCGAGCGCGAGGCCGGCGGCCAGGAACGGCACGCCGAGCCCCGCCGAGTAGACGGCGAGCAGCAGGGCGCCGCGCCCCACACCTTGTTGGGCGGCGGCGACGGCCAGGATCGACGTGAGCACGGGCCCGATGCACGGCGTCCACCCGAACCCGAAGGCGACCCCCGCGACGGTGGCGGCGAGGGGACCGAAGCGGGACAGGTCGGGGTGGAAGCGCCGCTCCTGGTAGAGCCACGGCGAGCGCAGCACCAGCGACCCGAGCACGAAGAGGGGCCATGGCCAGTACGACCAGGCCGGAGATGCGGGTGATGGTGCCCTGGTTGTCGAACAGCGCCTGGCCGACCGCCGTGGCGGACAGCCCGAGCAGGATGAACACCGCCGAGAACCCGGCGACGAACAGTCCGGTGTCGCGGGCGATCCCGGCCAGGTGGCCCCGGCCCTCGTGGATCTGGCCCACCTCGAGCCCGGTGACGATCGACAGGTAGGCGGGCACGATCGGCAGCACGCACGGCGACAGGAACGAGATCAGCCCACCGCCGAACGCGGCCACGAGCGTCACCGGCTCGTTCACGGCAGGAACCCCTCGACCCAGCGCCGCAACCGGGCGAGCGCAAGGTCGCTCGGCCGCCGCGCCGCCAGCCTCTGCAGCGACCGCTTGATCAACCGCAGCGTGTCGGCCTCACCGCTGCACCCCCAGCAGTCCTCGAGGTGCGCCTCGACCGCCGCCACCCGGACACGTGGCAGCTCGCCGTCGATATAGGCGTCGACGTCTTGCCGCATCCGGCGGTGCCCGGCCGACAACATCGCCCCCGGGAACCCGGCGTCACGCCCGATCTGTTCCCAGCCGAGGCTTGTGGAATGTCGCCGGGGCGGACAGGGTTCCCCAGCGGTGGGACCGTCCCCCGACCAGCGCGCCCGCTCGGACCACGAGGCATTTCGGCGCTACGTGCTCCCCGAGCTCGACGTCCTGCTACGGGTCGCGCTGTCGCGCACCCGCAACCCGGCCGACGCCGAGGACTTGGTGCAGGACACGTTGCTACGCGCCTACCGGGCGATCGGCCGCTTCGACGGGGCCCATCCGCGGGCCTGGCTGCTGACCATCATGCGCAACGCCCAAGCCAACCGGTTCCGCCGGCGTCGCCCCGCGCTGTTGCGCGACCCCGACGCCGGCCAACGCCTCCAGGACGAACGCGAGACGCAACTCAGCGCCGAGTCCATCGTCGTGGGCGCGGCGTTCGACGCCACCGTCGCCGACGCCGTCGTCCGGCTCCCGACCCGGTTCCGTCACATCGTCGAGCTCGTCGACATCGACGGCCTCAGCTACCAGGAGGCCGCCGACGTGCTCGGCGTGCCGATCGGCACGGTCATGAGTCGCCTTCACCGTGCCCGCCGTCGCATCCGCACCCGGCTCATCGCAGCCGGCCTCGCCCCCCGGAGTCACAACCGATGAATCCCTGGCGCCGACACAGCGTCGCCGACCGGCCCCTCACCTGCCGCGAGGTGGGCAAGCTCCTCCAGTACTACCTCGACGGCCACACCGACGAGGACGCCACCGCCAAGGTCGCCGAGCACCTAGAGGACTGCCGGCGCTGCGGCCTCGAAGCCGCGATCTACCGCGAGATCAAGGCTGCCCTCGCGCGCCGAGCTCCGGTGTTGCCCGAGACCACCCTCGCCCGGCTCCGCCGTTTCGGCGACCAGCTCGCCACCGACGGGCCCCCGGAGGATCCCTCCGGCGACGGCCACGGCGACCCGAGCCGACGTGGGTGACCTGCTGTTGCCCCGCACCGACGCCGGGGCCCTGGCCCAAGCGGTGGGCGCCGCCGTCGCCTACACCGGGGCGTTGATCGCCGTGCGCCGTAACCGGGACCTGATGTGGTTCGTGGGCGGGCTCGCCACGCTGACCTTCGCCTGGTTCGCGCTCCGGACCGTCCACTGAACACCCGACCCCGGGCGCGACCCGTCGAGACTGGGAATGGCCACGTCACGCGCCGGGTTACCAGGGCGCAAGCTGTCACCAGGGGCTGCCCATGAGAGCGCGATGGATTGCTGGCGTCGTCGGGCTGGGATTGTTGGCTGCGGCGTGCGGTGGCGGCGACGACGACGACGCGTCCACGGCACCGGCGTCCACGGAGGCACGCGAGTCGGCGGCCGGCGGGACCGCCATCACCGTCGACCAGGCGGCGCCCAGCCCGGCCGAGGACGTGCCGTCCGCGCTGGACGACCCCGACGACGACAGCTTTCCCGAGCCGCTGATCAACACCGCAGACTTGCTGTCGGGTGGGCCGCCGCCGGACGGCATCCCTGCCATCGACAAGCCGAAGTTCCTGGCCCCCGACCAGGTCGACTTCGTCGAGGACCAAGAGCCGGTGATGGCCCTCGAGATCGGCGACGACGCCCGCGCCTACCCGCTGCAGGTCATGACCTGGCACGAGATCGTCAACGACACCGTCGACGGCGTGCCGGTGGCGGTCACCTACTGCCCGCTGTGCAACACCGCGATCGCCTACGACCGCCGGCTCGGCGACCGGGTCCTCGACTTCGGCACCTCGGGGATGCTGTACAACTCGGCACTGGTCATGTACGACCGCCAGACTGAGTCGCTGTGGAGCCACTTCACGGCCCAGGCCATCGTCGGGCACCTCGCCGGCCAGGAGCTCGACGTCTACCCGGTGGCCATCGTGGCGTGGGCCGACTGGCGGGACGCCCACCCCGACGGGCTGGTGCTCAGTCGCGACACGGGCCACGACCGTGACTATGGCCGGAATCCCTACCCGGGCTACGACGACATCGACTCGCCCGCCTTCCTGTTCGAGGGCGAGGTCGACGGCCGGCTCGCCGCCAAGGAACGGGTCATCGGCATCGAGCGCGACGGCGACGCCGTGGCCGTGCGGGCCGATGAGCTCGCCGAGGCCGGCGTGATCGAGGTCGAGGTCGGCGGCGACACGCTGATCGTGTGGCTCGATCCGGGCACCGCGTCGGCCCTCGACTCCCCGGCCCTCGCCGAAGGACGCGATGTCGGCGCCACCGGGGTGTTCGCCCCGGTGGTCGACGGCCGGGCGTTGACCTTCGAGCGAGCCGACGACGGCTTCCTGGACGACCAGACCGGCAGCCGCTGGAACGCGCTCGGAGACGCCGTGGAGGGCCCCCTCACGGGCCGCGCCCTGGAACCGGTGGTCCACGTGGACACGTTCTGGTTCGCCTGGGGGGCCTTCCAGCCCGACACCCGCATCGTCCCCTGATCTCGGGCGCTCAACCCGGTCGCCGTGGGTTGCTGGTATAGATGGTCGGCGCGTGCGCTCGCGCAACACGAACGAGGGCTGGGACGACTACCTGGCGGCGTTCCACACCGAACGGACGGGGATCACCGAGGCCGTCCTCGGTGCCGCCCCGGGTGACGATGGCCGCGAACCGTACGACTGGTTGGTCCAGGCCCTCCCCGGTGACGGCGTGATCGTCGACGTCGGCTGCGGCAGCGGGCCCCTCGCCGCCCGGACGCCCCGCCGCTGGATCGGGCTCGATCGCAACCCGGCCGAGCTGGGCCGGGCCGCACGGGCCGCACCCGGCCGGGTGGTCCGCGCCGATGCCGCCGCCGCCCCCGTGCGTGCCGGCGGCGCCGATGTCGTGATCTGCTCGATGGCGCTGATGCTCTTCGCCGATCCGACCGCCGCCGTCGGCGAGATGGCCCGCCTGCTGCGGGTGGGGGGCCTGTTCGTGGCCCTGGTCCCGGCGACCCGGCCGCTGACGATCCGGGATCGGGTCCGGTACGCCCGGCTGCTGGCGGCGCTCCGGCTCCGGCGCATGCCCTTCCGCCACCCCGGTGTGCTCGACGAACCCCGGTCGTTGCTGGCTCCGGCCGGGCTCGACCTGGTGAGCATGGAACGGCGGCGCTTCGCGTACCGGCTCGGCGACACCGACGCCGCCGTGCTGTGGATGCGCTCCCTGTACCTGCCCGGCCTCGGCGGCCGCCGGTGGCATGCCGTGCAGCAGGTCGCGCAGCGCTGGACCGGCTCGAGCATCGGGCTACCGCTGTGCCGCCTGGTCGCCGTCAAGCCCGCCTGAGCCCATAGCACGTCGGGGCGATTCCCGGCCGCGGTCAGCCAGCGAGGTCGCGCAGGGCGTCCTCGATGCCCCGGTGGAAGGTGGGATAGGCGTAGATCATCTGGCGGAGCCCCTCGGTCGGGACCTGGGCGTGCACGGCCAAGGTCAGGGCGCCGAGGACCTCGCCGCCCGCGGGGCCCATGGCCGTAGCGCCGACCAGCACGCCCCGCTCGGCGTCCTCGACCAGCTTGATGACGCCCTCGTTGCCGGCCCCGTGGATCCAGCCCCGAGCGGTGCGGGGCACCGCGCTCGTGCCGGTCCGCACCGCCAGTTCGGCCTCGCGGGCCTGGGCCTCGGTCCAGCCGACCGCCCCGATCTCGGGGTCGGTGAAGGTGACCCGGGGCAGCGCCTGGTAGTCGGCGGGCGTGTGCGGCCGGCCAAGGATGTCGGCCGCGGCGATCGCCGACTGGTACATGGCCACGTGGGTGAAGGCGCCCTTGCCGGTGACGTCGCCCACGGCCCACACGCCGTCGGTGACCCGCAGGTGCTCGTCGACCGGCACCCAGCGACGGGTTTCGTCGACGCCGACCGCGCCCAGCCCGACCGCGGGCAGGTCGGCTCGGCGCCCGGTGGCCACCAGCAGCTGGGCGGCGGCCAGGCGGGTGCCGTCCTCGAGGCCCACGGCGAGGCGGGCGCCGTCGCGGTGGACCCCCCTGACCCGGGCCGAGGTGCGCACCGCGACGCCCTCGGCTTCGAACACGTCGGCCAGCAGCCGCCCGGTCTCCGGCTCCTCGCCGGGTACCAGCCGGTCCAGCATCTCCACCACGGTCACCGCGACCCCGAAGCGGGCGAACACCTGGGCGAGCTCGACACCGACCGGGCCCCCGCCCAGCACGATCAGCGACGAGGGCAGCTCCTTGGCCTCGATCGCCTCGCGATTGGTCCAGTACGGCACTCCGGCCCGATCCCCACCCGCCGCTCCGTGGCGGCGTCGGCCTCCGCCCGACTCGTGGCCTAGGCCGGGGATGGGCGGGATGACGGCATGGGTGCCGGTGGCCACCACGATGCCCCGGTGGGCCTCGATCTCACGCTCACCGACGGCGACCCGGCCCGGTGCCAGGATCCGCCCCTCGCCGCGCAAGAACCGGCCGCCCTTGGCCTCGAACCGCTCGACCGCCACCCGGTCGTCCCAATCGTCGGTCGCTTCGTCACGGATGCGTTGGGCCAAGGGGGCCCAGTCGGGCCGCACCGTCGCGTCGCCGGCCATGCCCGGGATGCGGCGACCCTCGGCCAGCAGGTTGGCCGCCCGGATCATCATCTTCGACGGCACGCAGCCCCAGTACGGGCACTCGCCCCCCACCAACTGGCGCTCGACGCCCACCACGTCCAGGCCCGCCTCGGCCAGCCGGCCGGCGACGTCCTCGCCACCCGGGCCCATCCCGATCACCACCGCGTCTGCGCTCAACGTCTCACCCACCGGCGCTCCTTCGTCTGCGAACCGGGTCACCACCCGGGAACCCGCCTCGCGCCCCGTCGTGTTCCCCGGACAGGTCTCCGGGTTCTTAGGACTCGGTGAACTCCGGCCCGCCGCCATGGACCGGTTCCCGGATCGGGTGCACGCTCGCCGCGGCACGGACCTTTGTCCGGGTCCCACCCGAGTTGTCCAAGGAGGGGCGATGAAGCGCTTCCTGTTCGGTTTGACCGTTGTCCTCCTCGTCGGTGTGGTCGCTGTCCCCGCCGGCGCCGCGCCCCGGGATGGTGGGACGCGACGCTGGCAGGTCACCGTCGAGAACCTGACGCCCGCCGGGTCCCAGCCCCTGTCGCCACCGCTGGTGGCCGTCCACTCGCAACGGGCGGACGTCTGGAGCGTGGGCGCCATCGCCAACCATGGGGTGGCCGCCATCGCCGAAGACGCCAACAACGCCCCGCTGGAGGCCGCCCTGCCCCAGGTCCCCGGCGTCGAGACCGTCTTCACCGTGCCCGGCGGACCCATCCCCCCGGGCCAGGTCCGCAGCTTCGAGATGGAGACCCGGGGCCGCTTCGAGCGGCTGACACTGCTCACCATGCTGGTCAACACCAACGACGCATTCACAGGCCTGGACTCGCTGCGGGTCCACGGCAAGGGCGCGGTCATCGACACCATCGCCTACGACGCCGGCAGCGAGCGCAACAACGAGCTGGCCGGGTTCATCCCGGGGCCGTGCTGCAACAACCCGTTCGTGCGTGACCCCGAAGGCGCCCTGATCCGCCCCCACGACGGCATCACCGGCGTCGGGGACCTCGACCCCGCCGTCTACGGCTGGCCCGAGCCCGCGGCCCGGATCACCATCACCCCCGCCGGGTAGACGGCCGGGGTATGGAGATCGACTTCTCGCCGGATCGGTCGCTGTACCCGTTCGAGTCCCGCTGGTTCGCATCGTCCAAGGGGCGCATGCACTACATCGACGAAGGTGCGGGGGCGCCGCTGCTGCTCTGCCACGGGAACCCGACCTGGAGCTTCCTGTACCGGCACATCGTGCACGCGCTGCGCGACAGGTTCCGGTGCGTGGCGATCGACTACCTGGGGTTCGGGTTGTCGGACCGCCCCGAGGGCTACGGCTACACGGTCGAAGAACATGCCGGCGTCGTGGGCGAGCTCGTCGACGACCTCGCCCTCGAGGGCTTCGTCGTCATGGGCCAGGACTGGGGCGGGCCCATCGGCACCACGGTCGCGGTCGACCGGGCGGACCGGATCAGGGGGCTGGTGCTCGGCAACACCTGGTTCTGGCCCACCGAGTCGCTCAGCATGAAGGCCTTCAGCCGGGTCATGTCGAGCGGGCCGCTCCAGCGGATGATCCTCGAGCGCAACCTGTTCGTCGAGCGGCTCATGCCGGCCGCGATGGCCCGCAAGCTGACACCCGAGGAGATGGACCACTACCGCAAGGCCCAGCCCAGCCCCGAGGCCCGCCGAGGTGTCGCGGAGATGCCCCGCCAGATCCTCGCGGCCCGGCCGCTGTTGGAGCGGCTCGCCCGACAGGTGCCCGAGCGCCTCGGCGACAAGCCGGCCCTCCTGGTGTGGGGGATGAAGGACCTCGGGTTCCGGCCCAAGTCGTTCCTGCCGAGGGTTCGCTCGACGTTTGCCGACCATGATGTCGTCGAGCTGCCCCGGGCCAAGCACTACATCCAGGAAGACGCACCCGACCAGATCGCCGCCGCCATCGGGCGGCGGTTCGGCCCGTAGCGCGCCCCAGCTCAGCAGTGGGGCAGCGCCAACAGCCCGCCCACGACCTCCACGAGGTCGACACCCCTGACGTGCGGCGGGTCGAACGTCGGCGGATAGCTGCCCTCGAGGCGCGACGCCCAGCCCCCGACCAATCCCGCACGAACGGCGCCGTGGACATCCCACGCGTGGACCGCCACCATCCCGAGCTGCTGCGGCTCCACGCCCAGGACCGCGGCCGCGTGACGGTAGGGGGCAGGCGCGGGCTTCCACACGCCGACCTCGTCCACACTGATAACACGGCCGACCAGCCCTTCGAGCCCCGCCGCCCGAAGTAGGCGCCCGGTGGTCTCGGCCGACCCGTTGGTCAGCGCCGCCGCCCCGATGGACTCCGCAGCCAGCCGCTCGAGCGCGGGGCGGACGTCCGCGTGGGGTATGAGCGACGAGAACGCATCCAGCACCCGGCCCCGCGCGCGGGCGTCAAGGCCAGGGGCCGCCGCCGTCAGCGCCTCGTGGGCAACCTGACCGAAGGGGGCGTACGTCCCGCTTGCTGCCAGCGCGAAGCCATCGCGCAAGAGCCGCCCGAAGAACACCTCGAGCGCCCGCGGCCCGGCACTCTCCTCCGCCAGAGCGCGACCCACCATCTCGAGCGAGAACATCGTCTCGACCACATCGAAGGCCACCACCCGTGGGCGCCGCGGCTGTGTCACGCGGGAGTTCTACCGCGTCACCCGGCGGTGAGCAGCTCCGGGTACCGGCGCTGGAGGTCCTCCCACAGGCTTGCCGGCGCGGCGAAGCGGTCGAACCGATGGAGGTCGCCGATGGCGACCACCTCGTCGAGCTGCTTGGCGACCGGCTCGATCCACACCCGCACCTGCTCCCGCCGATGCTCGGCCAGCGGCAGGTGATCGCGGCGCAGGATGCCCGGCGGCCTCGCTCGCCGCGACCTTGCGGCCGCAGCGGCACGGGTTGGCCGGATCGACCAGACCGCAGCGGTTGTCGATCACCTGTCGTAGCGTCCGGCGGGCGCGGGCGACGCGCTGGCGGAACGCCTCACGGGTGCACTCGAGAATCTCGGCCCCAGCGGGTTGCGTACCTGCTAGCGGATGTCGTCTGGGCTCCAGCCGCGGCGGATCTCGCCGCCGCCCAGGAAGATGAGAGACATCGCACCCCGGGAGTGTGACACCGGTTCACCAAATCGATGGCCTCAGGCGCCCGGGCTGCGGCCCCTTCCATGTCCGCCAGGTGATCGTCGATCAGAATTGACCGACCCGCCCAGTCGGCTGTTCCGCCCACCGGTCTGGGCGGTGTCACCCGTCTACGGCGTAGGCGCGGGCTTCGGTGAGCAGTGCCTGCCAGGTGACTTCGTCGCGCTCGGGGATCGACGCCCATTCCTTGAACGTTCGGCCGGCGGGCGCGAACGGCTGGGCGTCGCCGCCGTCGATGAGTTGAGCGACGCGTTCGCGGGGCAGCTTGACGATGAGGTCGCCGGTGCGGTGGTCGCAGGTGGCGAAGAACGTGCCGTTGATCCTGAGGCAAGGGAACTTCATGAGGGTGCCGATGCTCGTGGATGGTTCGGTGAGGAAGGGCTCGGCGATGTCCCAGAAGAAGGCGGTCTCGGGCGTCGGCGCTGGCGGTTGCATCGTGTGGTCTCCGTTCGGTTGGTCAGCCCTGCCAGGTGCCGAGGGTCAACTTCTCCAGTAGGGCGAGAGCGAGTGGGCGATCGCCGTCGATATGGAGGCGGCCGGATGTTTCAGCGTCGTGGAGGGTGAGGCCGGCGTTGAAGAGGTTGGTGAAGGTGACCGCGTCGGAGCTGATGGTGGCATCGGGGTGGCCGGGGGGTGTGGCGCTGGGTTCGAAGACGGTGGGTCCGATGGTCAGCCCGATGTCGTGGGGGTCGATCCGGAAGCGGTAGGTGGCCTCGAAGTCGACGCCCTTGGCGAGGACCCAGTGGCCGTTGCGGCGCATCTGCTCGAGGACGGCGTCGGTCGGGCCGGCGGGTGCGTTCTCGAAGAGGTAGGCGCCGAAGCGGCCGAGGCCGTTGAGGACCGGGAGGAGCATCTCGCAAGCCCGGGGGTCGAGCTCGTACACGACAGCGGGCGCGGGTGGCGGCAGCTCGCGCCGGGCCAGGATGCCGGCGGCCTGGAGGGTGCGGAGCCGTTTCGTGAGCAGGTTGGGCGAGACCTTGGGGTTGATGTTCTGCAGGTCGCTGAACCGCATCGGCGCGTGGGCGAGATCACGGAGCAGCAGCAGGGTCCAGCGGTCGCCGATGAGATCGAGAGCGACGGCGACCGGGCAGCCCTGCTCGTAGCTGTCGCTCATCAGCCCACCCTCCGTACTTCACCATCGATAGTTGGCTCTTGACGATCGATAGCAAGGCCAACTACACAACTGATGGTGTCCACTATCGATAGTGTAGTTGCGGCCGTCGGGATCGCCGACTCGCCGTCCGCGGAGCCTTCGATCGAAGCCGATCATCTTGCCAAGCGCTACGGCGAGACGGTCGCCGTCGCGGACGTGAGCTTCGGAGTCGCTCCGGGGGAGATCTTCGGGTACCTGGGCCGCAACGGGTCGGGCAAGACGACCACGGTGCGGATGCTCACCACGTTGACCCGCCCCTCCTCAGGGGCCGCGCGCGTTGCGGGCGTCGACATCGCCCACGCCCGCCTCGTGCGCGAGCACATCGGTGTCACCATGCAGGACGCGGCGCTCGACGACGCGATGACCGGCGCCGAGCACCTCCGCTTCGTCGCTGGTCTCTCGGGCGCAACCCGTAGTGCGGCGCGGGCCCGGGCTGGCGAGCTCCTCGAGTTGGTGGGCTTGGGCCAGGTCGCCGGCGAGCGGATCGGCACCTACTCGGGTGGCATGAAGCGCCGCCTCGACATCGCCTCGGCGCTGGTGGGCCAGCCATCGGTGTTGTTCCTCGACGAACCCACGACCGGGCTCGATCCCCAGAGCCGCCGAGCAGTGTGGGACGAGATCCGCTCACTCCAGGCGTCCGGTGTCACGGTGTTCCTGACCACCCAGTACATCGAGGAGGCCGACCGGCTCGCCGGCCGGATCGCCATCGTCGATGCCGGCGCGATCATCGCCCAGGGCACCCCGGGGGAGCTGAAAGCGGCCCACGGACGAACCACGATCGCCTTCGAACACGACGGCGACGCCAACGCGATCAGCCAGGTCCTCGGTGGCACCGATGGGATCGAGATCGAGCTCAACGCCGATGGGCGCACGGTCGCGTGCCTCGACACGGCCACGAGCGGCGACGACAGCGCGCTGCGAGCACTGGATCGGATCAGGGCCGCTGGCGTCTCGCCAAGGCACCTGGCCGTGACCGAGACGAACCTCGAGGATGTGTTCGTTCGGCTGACCGGCACCGGCATCAACACCCCGACCGGCGCAACATCCAGCGAAGACGGACGATGAGCTCCTCGGCGTCGACTGGACGCGGCGGTCAGGGTGCGGCGCTGTCACTCGTGTTCCGCCGCCAAGCAGCGGCCGCGGGCCGCGACCCCGGCCCGTTCTTCGTATTGCCGGCGATGCCGGCGTTGTTGATGACCGTCGTCTTCACTGCGCTGTTCGACCGGATCAGCGAGGTACCGGGCTACGACGGCGGCGACTACGACGCCTTCCTGATCCCCGGTGTCGTCGTCCTGGTCGCCCTGCTCGGTGCGGGCGCCACCTCCACGAGCGTCGCGGCCGATCTCCGCTCGGGTTACTTCGACCGGCTCCGTCTCCTGCCGCCGCCGCCGGTGACGCAGTTGATCGGGCGGCTGCTGTTCGAGGCCGTGCGGCTGCTGCCCGGCACGGTCGCGGTGCTGGCCCTCGGGTTCCTGTTCGGCGGCCAGAACCGCAACGGTATGGCCGGCCTGGCGGCGGTGGTGGTGCTCGTGTGCCTCCTCGGCGTCGCCTACAGCGGGGTGTTCTACGCGGTCGCCATCAGGACCCAGGATCCGCAGACCCCGTTCCAGCTCCAGCCCCTCGGGCTGCCGCTCGCGTTCCTGTCCACCGCCCTGGTGCCCTTGGCGGTGATGCCGACGTGGGCCGAGACACTGGCCCGCTACAACCCGGTCACACCGGTCGTCGACGCCAGCCGCGGAGCCCTGCTCGGTGACCTGTGGTCACACGAGCTGCTGGTAGCACTCGCGGTGCTGGCCGGCGTCATCGTCGTGACCCAGGCGCTCGCGTGGCGGGCGCTGCACTCGCACCTCGCCGGGAGCTGACGATGCCCGCCCCGCGCCGTTTTGTCCGAGACATGGGTCTCGTCTTCACCCGCACCGCCAAGGAGGCCATCGGCAACGCCGGCCTGGCCTTCGTGGCCCCGACCCTCCTCGCCGTGTTCCTGATCGTCCTCTTCCAGGGCGTATACGGGAAGATCGCGGACACGACCGGCTGGCCCGCCGACCAGTTCATCGACTGGGTCGCCCCGGGCGGCGTGCTGCTGAGCGTGTTCGTCGGTGCCGGCTACACCGCGGGCGGCCTGCTGCGTGACGCCGAGAGCGGCTACCTCGACCGAATCCGGCTACTCCCCGCCAACCCCGCCGCCGTGCTCGCCGGCAAGGTCGCCTTCGAAGCCGCCCGCGCCGTCGTGCCCGCCACCGGGGTGCTGCTCGTCGCCCTGGCCTTGGGCGCCGACAACCGCAACGGCATCCCCGGAGCGCTCGGCGTCGTCGCCATTGCCGTCGCGCTGTCGGTCGCCTGGAACGGCATCTTCTACCTATCCGCCCTCGCCACCAGGAACCACGCCGCCGTGCTCGGGCTCCAACCCCTGTTCATGCCGGTGATCATGTTCTCCACCTTCTGGGTGCCTGCCAGGTTCATGCCGGGCTGGTACGAGGCGGCCGCGACCTGGAACCCCTTCACCCCTACCCTCGACGCCGCGCGGTCGATCCTGCTCGGCACCGCCGATTGGGGCGCCCTCGGCGTCGGGCTGAGCGCGCTCGCCGCCCTCGCAGTCGTGACCTACGGCCTCGCCGGCCGCCACTACGCCACCGCTACCACCGCCGACTGACCAGCCCACGACACCGACCACCAATACGAGAGGACACACACGGGTTCACCATTCGTCTGGTACGACGTCACCGCCACAGCCGACGACGCCGACACCGTCTGCGAGTTCTACGTCGCGCTGCTCGGCTGGACCATCGGCCCCGACACCAACCCCGGCCCCTACAACGGCTGGATCACCGACGGCGACCAACCTTGGGCATCGGTCATCGAAGCCGGCGGCGCCACCGCGGGACGCTGGGTCCCCTACGTCCAGGTCGAGGACCTCGACACTGCGGTCGACAAGGCCACGGCGCTCGGCGCGACCGTCGTCGCCGGCAAGGCCGACGGGCCCGCCGGCACCGCGGTCACCATCGCCGACCCTGGCGGGGCCCTCCTCGCGCTGTGGACCCCGTTCGCCGACAAGACCTGACCAAGAGAACCTCCTCTGGCGGCCGGAGGTCGTGCAATCGGATGGGGGTCACGGCCGGTGATCAGATCTCCTTCGCCAGTCACCGAGCCACGCCCGGGTCTGGACGACTGCTGGTCGGCGATTGATCGGGGCGGCCGGGTCGTCGATCTCAGGGCGGAGGTTCGACGAGTCGGTAGCCGCCCGAGTCGAGCAGTGACCGGATGTGGGCGGCGACCGCAGCGGGTGCGGGAGCGTCGGGCACGCTCTGTAGCAGCCCGGCTGCATCGTAGAGTGCTTCCATCTCCGCGACCGCAGCGGCGATGTCGTCGGGGGAAGGTTCGTCGGCATCGGCAGGATCGACCCGACCGAGGGCAATCGCCGCCGGCACCCGCTTCCGGCAATGACACCGTGCTCGATCAGCGGCGACGAGCCCACAGTGCTCGGCGACGAACGTTCGCACGGCGGCCCGAGCCCGCGAGAGGCGCTTGCGGTACGCCGTCTCGGTGGTGTTGCAGATCCACGCACCCTCGGTCGACGACACGCCGAACACCTCGCCGAGCACGTAGGCGACCCGCAGCTGCCGGTCGAGGCAGGTCAGCAGCGCGAGCGTGCACCCGTGCTTCACCTCCCGGGCGAGGAGGTCGAGCTCCGGCGCGGCGTCCGGCGCGACGGGCGCGAGGCCGTCGAGGAGATCGTCCGCGAAAGCACCGAACGTCAACTCGAACCGCTCGACGGCGCTGCGTTTCCGGTCGAGCAGGTGGTTCACGGCGACGCGGTGGACCCAGGTGGTGAAGGCGGCCTCGCCGTTGAACGTCGACAGGCGGGTGAGCACCTTGACCAGGATCTCCTGGGTCGCGTCCAGAGCATCGTCGGCACCGCCAGTCATGCGCACGGCGAGGCGATGGATGTTGTCCCGCACCGCGAGGAGCAGCGCCTCGACAGCGTCCCGGTCGCCCTCCTGTGCGCGACGCACGAGCCCGGGAAGGGGGTCGGGGGTCACGGCTTGTCCACGACGACGAGCCAGCGCCCGTCGGGCTGTCGGCGCAGGACGTCGGCACTGCGCCCGCCCTGTCGCACCTCCGCGCCCTCGGGCGTCGTTCCGGTCATCGTCCACTCGTTCACGACGAGGGCGACGTCGCCGGCGTCGAGCACCTGGACCGTGTCGGTGATCATGCGAGGTCGAAGGGCGAGCAGGTCGGCCAACGCCGCTGCGATGGCGGCGTGACCTCGGGCGACGATACCGGGCTGCGGCTCGAACACTGCGGAGGGCTCGTACAGGGCGACGAGGCCGTCCAAATCGCGGGCGTGCACGAGGTCGGTGAACGTGCGCATCAGCGCCTCGGGAGTGGACGTGTCGATGTCGTTGGTGGTCATGCTTGGTTGGACGAGGGGTCGCGGGCGTTGTGACGGAGCATCTCGCCGGTGCCGCCTCGACCGGACACGCCGCCGACCTCCTGAGGGCGCCCGGCGAAACTCGTCGCGAGACTACGGAGCGGGGAACGGCTGGCTCACCAGCAGGCCAGGTCATGCCGTCCGCCACGAGGCAGACGTCGACGGTCTCTGAGCTGCCACGTCTAACGCGTGGTCTTCGACTTCTTCGCTTTGGGGGGCAGCGAGCTGATGTGTTCGAGCGCCTTGGTGATCCAGGGCTCGGCGTTCGCTGGTGCCGTACGCCACGAGGGCGGCAGTGCGACATAGCCACCCATGGGCCGCTCCTCCGGTCCGAAAGGCCCGGCGCCCTCTTCGCTGAGCAGTGCCTCTCGCTCGGGGTCAGGGAGCTTGATGCCGACGTCTGCGCCGAAGAGGCCCATGAACATGTTGCCGTTCACGAACGCGCCGAGATTGCCGAACATCGGCTTGACCTCGACCCGGGGATCATCGGGCACCAACGAGTGGAAGAACTCCTTGTCCGCGTCGGTGGGCTTGGGCATCTCCACAATTGCACCTCCGGTGGATGGGTCAACGCTCCTGCACGTGAGTAACGAGCCAGCGGTGCAGCGGCGCGAGCGCGCTCCAGTGCTGGCCGAGCGTGGGCAGCAGGCGCTCGGGGTCCAGGGCCAGGTCGGCGGGTTCGTCGTGGTGGACGAACAGCGCGCTGTGGCGCAGGAAACGGGCTCCGGGTCCCTCGGCCGGATAGCCGGTCGGCACCCGTTTGTAGGTCTGGCCCTCGATCCGGTGGCCGGCCTTTTCGATGCTGTCGACGGCGCCGACCAGCTCGGCTCTGGTCTCGTCGTCGGTGACCGCGGCACGGAAGCGGCCCAGCACGGTCTTGTCGAAGCCATGGCTGCCGGCCCCGACACCGACCAGGTCGGGGGCGACGCGCACGAACAGCCCCGAGACCGCGGCCTTGCGGTCGCCTTCCCAGAACCAGAAGTCGAGGTGGTCCTTGTAGGGGCGCTTGTCGGCGCTGAAGCGGATGTCGCGGTTGATGCGGAAGATCGACCCCGACACCCGGGGCTCCGCTTGGATGCCCGGGACGATGGCGGCAAGGGAAGGGGCGACGGCGTCCACGAACGCCTTGGCCGCCTCCACGTACGCGCGCTGGTAGCGGGCGCGGTTGGCCTCGAACCAAACCTTGGTGTTGTCACGGCCCACCTCGCCGAGGAAGGCGAGCGTGTCGGACGGAAACGCGAACGACGTGCTCACCAGGGTCGGGTCGGGCCCGGGGTCGCCGCCAGCAGCCCGAACGGCGAGGCGGTCGAGGTAGTGGCCCCAGCCCTCGCGATGGGGATCGAGCGCCATGGGGGGCAGGCCGGCGTGGGTGAGCCGGACCAGGGTGCCGCCCCGGTCAGCCTCGAAGGTCACCTCGACGGTGCTGCTCCCCGGCGGAACCCCGAGGGCCTCGTTCTCCCAGCCCCAGGTGAGGACGATCCGCCGGTGAGGCTCGACGACGACGAACCGGCCGGTGGCATAGCCGTCGCCGCGCACGTTCATACGGAATGTCCCGCCCGGTCGCGGGTCGATCTCGGCCATGACCCCCTGCCACGAGAGCCACCGACTCCGGTCGCAAAAGAACGAGAACACCGTCTCCGGGGCGGCATCGATCCACCGCTCCACGGTCACAACGTCACCGTGATCACCGCAGCCTGCGTCGTGGCTCACGGCGGACCTCCTCGTCCTTGATGCGCTCGGCCTGCTGGGCCAGGGCCGCGAGGGTGTCGAGCTCACCGGCCCATAACGATTCGAGGTACGCGGCGAGCGGACCGAGCGCGTGGCGGTCAGCCCGGTAGTAGCGGCGGGTGCCCTCCCGGCGGACAGCGACCAGGCCGATCTCCCGCAGAACCGCCAGATGCTGGGACACGGCACCGAAGGTCACATCGAAATGACCGGCGATGTCGCCGGCCGTGCGCTCACGATCCCAGCACAGCCGCAAGATCTCCCGCCGCCGCGGCTCGGCCACCGCTCGCACCGCGTCCATGGCATAACTTTAGCTCGCACTGAAGCTTGACGACCGGCCACCGCCTCCCTAACTTCAGGCTTCACTAAAGAAACCTGCGGCTCTTCGAGGCGCGTCCTCGTGGGAGGCCCGATGTCCGAGCTGACCGTCATCGCCACCGGCAAGGCCAAGCCCGGGATGGGCGACAAGCTCGAGCAGATCCTGCGGGGGTGCGTAGCTGCGACGCACGACGAGCCCGGCAACCTGCACTACAGCCTCCACCGCTCGGTAGAGGACCCCGATGTCGTCGTCGGCATCGAGCGTTGGACCTCACAGGAAGCGCTCGATGCCCACTTCGCCACCCCGCACATCAAGACCGTGATCGCCGAAACCGGTCCGATCCTGAGCGCGCCACCCGAGGTGCAGGTCTTCACGATGCTGCCCGAAGGCACCTCACCCAAGGGCCGCCTCTAGCGTCGCGTGCTGGCCGAAGGTCGGGCCGGCTTGCAACTCGTGCCGACCTACGTTGCACCCGGGTGAGCGGCAGGCCCCCCGCACGTTCACCCGGGTGAGCGGCCACGTGGTCCCGCGATCTAGATCACGTGGCGTTGGACGTCACGACGCGTCGAGACCTCGCGATCGATCGGCGCTGTTGCCCTTGTCGGACTCGTTCCGGAGGCCGAGGGGGAGGAGGAGCGCGAGCGCGATCGCGAGGTAGCCGCAGACGGCGACCACGGGCAGCGCGAGGGCGAGCAGGATCAGGACGACGTAGGCAGCGAGGCTTGGCGTCAGACGCTGGGCGAGGAGCTGCACTTCTTGGTCGTCGGCGTCGGGTCGGACCAATCGACGCCGGACGGCGTAGCGCCACATCGTCGACACGAGCACGGCCACGAGCAGAAGGTTGATCCCGAGGATCGTCGCGGCGACGCGCTCTGCGTCCTGTTCGTTGATGTGCTCGGCGACCAGTCCCGTGGGGAAAGGGAGGAACGACACGAGCATGAGGAGCAACAGGTTGAGTCGCACGAACACGGTGTCGACGCCGTGCAGGTAGTGGGTGATGGCGGTGTGCCGGACCCACGTCACACCGATGGTGGCGAAGCTGACGAGGTACGCGAGGTACGAGGGCCACTGATCCACGAACGCGTCGAGGAGGTCGTCGCCGGCATCGGACGGCACGGAGATCTCGAGCACGAGCAGCGTGATCGCGATCGCGAAGACGCCATCGCTGAAGGCTTCGAGCCGCCCGGTGCGCAGCGTGGCCACGGCAGCTGACTTCCGCGGCCGAAGTGCCGGCCCGTCAGGTCGACATCGGCTTGGGGGTGTAGCCGGCGCTCATCGCGACGCCCTCCGGGATGCGGGGTCGCGGGGGTAGCCGAGAATGGCGCCGATGACGCTGATGATCAGCGAGAACCGCTCGTCGTCGCTCATCTGCTCTTCGATCTCGCGGGCGCGGTCGTCCGGTGATGTCGGCGGCATCTCGGGCTTGTCGATCGCCGTCATGCTGGGCCCCCTCAGCTCGCGTGGGTCCGACGGTCGCGACCGTACGTCGACGAGGGGTGAGAGCGGCCGCCCGCCCGCAGGTTCACCCTGGTGAATCCCCAGCGACCGACGGGCCCCACCCTGGCCGTGTGTGGATGCTCGACCGAGACGGCCAACCTACGGAGGCACAGACGATCTGGATGACCGGGCATGAAACCCTTCAGCTCGCCACTGACTCCCTGCCGAAAGGACGTCGGCGATGAACTGACCCCCCAGACGCGGAGCTTCTCAGCGGTCTCGGTCCTGCCACCCACGAAGGCGAGCCTTGCGCAGCGCCTCTCGCACGACATCGAGCCCGACGGCGTCGACGTGGGCGATGACGACCCGGTCCGCGGCGTCCATCGCCTCGTCAGGTGCCGGGTGGCCGCCGAGCCACAAGCCGTCGGGGTACCCGGACGCCTCGGTTGGGATGAACGCACCCCAGCGGCCGTCCCAGCCGGGGACCACGTGGGCGAACACGTAGCCGGTGGCGTCGCTTCCCTCCCAGCCGTCCCGGAATGCCTTAGGCGTCCAGGTCAGACCCACAGTGCGAACGTACGTTCGACCTTGCGAGTGTTTCAAGGGCGATAGCGTGCCGCGGAATGTGCGGCCGGTACGCCTCCACCTCGCCCCCGCCCCGGCTCGCCGCCTACTTCGATGCCACGATCCGGGAGACCCTGGCCGAGCCCTCCTGGAACACTGCGCCGACCGACCCGGTGCACGCCGTCCTGGAGGCCGACGGCGAGCGGCGCCTCGACGTGCTTCGCTGGGGCCTGGTGCCCTGGTGGTCGAAGGACGCGCGGGGTGCGGCCAGGATGATCAACGCCCGGGCCGAGACCCTGGCGACCAAGCCGGCGTTCCGGGAGGCGTTCGAGAAGCGCCGGTGCATCATCCCGGCAGACGGGTTCTACGAATGGCAGCGTCTCGACGGCAAGACCAAGCAGCCGTACTTCATCCGCCGCACCGACGGCGACCCCATGGCGTTCGCCGGCGTCGGCGCCGTGTGGCGCACACCTGACGACCGACGCCTACGCACGTGCTCGATCGTCACGACCAAGGCCAACGACACGGTCGCCGCCCTCCACGACCGGATGCCCGTGATCCTGCCGCCGTCGGCGTGGGACGCCTGGCTGGACCCCGCCAGCACTGACACCACCACGCTCGCCCGCCTGCTCGTCCCGGCGCCCGCCGAACTCGTGACCGCCTACCGGGTCTCGCCGGCGGTGAACAGCGTGCGCAACAACGGGCCCGAGCTCATCGCCGAGGCAACCGATGACCCACCGGTGGGACCGTAGCTGACCCTCCGTTCTCCGGTGCCCGCAGAAGCCTTTGTCCACCGATCCGGGCGGTCCGGCGTCTGTACGGGAGACGAGGCAATCGGCGGAAGGCGCCCTCATGCGGAAGTTCCTCACCATCTCGCTGGCAGCGGCGCTCCCGGTAATCCTGGCTGTGACCGTTCTCGCCGCTTGCGGCGGTACGGACGGTGCCACCGACACCGCTGCCCGGGCACCCGCAGAGGCCCGGGCACAGTCGGACAGGTCGGCGACCGGTGCATCGCCCAGCACGGGCGCACCCACAGCGACCACACGGGCCGGCACCGCGCAGGCCCCCCAGGCCGACACGTACGACGACGCGCACTTCGCCTGCCCAGAAGGCGAGCTGGACGACGTCATCGCCCTGCAGCAGGCGGTCGACGAGGGGCACCAACCCTGGCGGCTCTCCGCCCCGGACGTGGCCGTCGCATGCACCTTCGGCGCCCCGGACGCGCAGGTCGAGCCGTTCGGCACCAACCGCTTCCAGGTGAGCCAACCCAGTACCGGTCAGCGCGTCATCGTCGACCTGGCACAACCCCTTGGTCCCGGCACCATTTGGGTGGTCACCAGCGTCACGCCGTTGGGCGACGACGGGTCCACGACGACCGTCCCGTCTCCGGCCCCGACGATCACCGAGGTCAGGATCGACCCCGCACTCCCGCAGGAAGGCGCCTTCTACACGCTGCCGGCGGGAGCTGGGCAGGTTCGCTTCATGACCGCCGCCGACAACGCTGACCGGGTCCGCTACTTCCTCGTGCCCACGGGCACGGGCACCCGGGACCTGGCCGAGCAGATAGGTGAGGCCACCCGCAGCGAGGCCGACGGTCGCACCTGGTGGGTCTACGACTGGAGCTATCCCGACGAGGCCATGCTCGCCCACCTACTGGTCGAGGGATCAGGTCCGGGAGGCACCACCGAACAGACGCCCTTCGGCTTCTACCACGAAGGCTGACCCGACATCGGGCTCAGCCCTCGCCGCTCGGACATGACCCGGGCCAGCCACGACGCCGGGGCCGCCGCAGGACGGCCCTGACCAAAGGTCTCCGCCCTCGGTTGGACCACGTCTCGATCGGCGGGGCTCGGGTTCCTCCCCTCGCCGGTCACCGACCCGGCGCCGTCGCCAGTTCGCTGACCGCGGGAACGAGCAGTGCGCGGCCGCCAAGTCATCGGGACCCAGCAACTCGATCCCGGGCAACCAGGTGGTAGAGGGGTGCCTCCGCCTCGATGATCCGGTTGGCCTCGGATGTTCGGGCGTCGGGCGGGACGGGCAGATGACCGGTAGCGCAACGGCCCGCCGACGCGGTCTCTGTGTGACGGCTCGACCGCCGCTGAGCCGTCTAGGGGAGCCGGGGGGTAGGCGAACGGCTGGGGTGAGGGCAGGCGTCCCCGGCTCCTCACGGAGCGGCACCCGGTCAGCACTGGGGTGCAGTGGCGGAGCGCGCCGGGACAGATCGGTTGCTGTTCGGGCGGCGACGAGCGACCGTCTGAGACAGTAGATGTCATGCGACGACTCTCATGCGCCGCGGCCGCGGCGGCGCTTGGCGTCCTGGGATATCGCCTCGTGGCGACGGGTGAGCTGACGTTGGACACGGGCATCGGGCGGCGAGTCCGGCCGCTCGGGCCGCTGTCGGTCACCATCGCCGCTCCCCGTGACACGGTCTTCGATGTGATCGCCGCGCCCTACCTTGACCGGACGCCGCGCGCCATGGCCGCCGAGCTCGAGGTGCTCGAGCGTGGCGGTGACATGGTTGTCGCCGCGCACCGGACGCCCATCGGGTGGGGGATGGTCACGACCACGGTCGAGTCCGTTCGCTTCGTCAGGCCGGCGGCCGTGTCGTTCCGGCTCTTGCGCGGGCCGGTACCCCATGTCGTCGAGCAGTTCGCCCTCGCCGAGGTCTCCGGTGGGACCCGGCTGGACTACACGGGTGAGCTCGCGACCGACTTCGGGTCACCAGGCGCCAGGTGGGGCGAGGTGGTGGCGCGTCGATGGGTTTCGACGGTGACCGGGTCGTTGGAGCGCATCCGCGTCGAGGCCGAGCGACGAGCGGCGGTCGGTCGCGGACGCTAAGTACGGGGGTGGGTTTCATACATGCGAACGGCGACCACGGCGCCGGAGGCGGCGGTAAGGGCGGCGACGACCCAGATGGCGGCCTCGATGCTGATGGCGTCGGCGATCACGCCGGCGAGCAGAGCGCCGACGGCGTAGCCGCCGTCGCGCCAGAGCCGGTAGACACCGACGGCGGAGGCCCGCCACTGGGGATGGGCCACGTCGCCGATGGCAGCGAGGAGCGTCGGATAGACCATCGCTGTGCCCACGCCGAGCAGCACGAGGGCACCGGCCCAGGGGGCGAATCCCGTGGAGATTGCAACCAGGGCGAGGGCGGCGGCCTGGGTCCACATCCCGGCGGTGATGAGCGACTTCCGGCCCCAGCGGTCCGACAGCGGCCCGGTGGCGATCTGGCCCAGCCCCCACACCGCCGGGTAGGTGGCGGCGAGCACGCCGATGGCTCGGACCGAGAGCCCGCCGGCGGCGAAGTAGAGCGGGAAAAGGGCCCAAGCCAGCCCGTCGTTGAGGTTGTTGACCAGCCCGGCCTGCGACGAGGCCGACAGCGCCCGCTCCCGGAAGCTGGTCAGCAGGAACACCTGCCGGGTGGGCATCGCAGAGTCGAGGCCCGCCGGGCGGGGGAGGTGGTTGCGGGCCTCGTGGTGGGCATGCCCCCGGGTCTCGTGCACGGCCAGCGTGGAGAGGCCAAGGGCCAGGCCTGCGTAGGCGAGGCCGAGTAGGAACGGCCCGGGGCGCAGACCCCACTCCGCGGCGATGACCCCCGTCGCGACCGCGGTGATGGCCACGGCGCCGTAGCCGGCGGCCTCGTTGAGGCCCATGGCGAGGCCGCGGCGGGCGGGGCCGGCGAGGTCGATCTTCATGATCACGGTGGTCGACCAGGTGAGGCCCTGGTTGATGCCGAGCAGCACATTGGCGGCCACGACCCAGCCCCAGGTGGGTGCCCAGATGATGATCAGAGGCACGGGCAGCCCGACGAGCCAGCCGGCGACCAGCACCGGTTTCCGGCCGTAGCGATCCGACAGCATGCCGGCGAAGAAGTTGGTGGCGGCCTTGACGACACCGAAGGCCGCCACGAACGACACGGTGAAGGTCAGGTCGGTCAGCCCGAACTCATCCTGGGCCAGCAGGGGCAGCACCGTTCGCTCCTGGCCGACCATCCCGCCGACCAGGGCGTTGACCGCGACCAGCAGGACGAACTGGGGAAGGTTCTCCCGTAGGCCCAACCGCACCGGCCGGCCGTGGGGGCGGTCGGTGGCGGGTTCGACCGCGCTGGTCATCGCCAGGCGAGGGGTTCGCCGGTCACCGACGCCCAGTCGTCCGGGCCCCCGGCCAGCACTGCGACGTCCCGGTGACCGGCTGCGGCCAGGAGGCTGGTCGCGGTGGCGGCGCGCTCGCCGTGACCGCACATGACCACGAGCGGCCCGGCCGGCACGTCTGCCAGCCGGTGGGGGAGGGCGCCGAGCTCGACGTGGACGGCGCCGGGGACGTGGCCGGCGGCATGCTCGCTCGCTTGGCGCACGTCGAGGACCGCTCGGCCGTCGAGCTGGGAGGCGTCTACCACCGGGACCGTGCCGGCCTCACCGCCGGCCGCGCGCCACGCCGCCACGCCGCCGGCCAGCTCGCCTGCCAGGTTCTCGTAACCGATGTTGAGGCACTGGCGGACGATCTCCCGGCGGTCCTGGTAGTCGCCGGCCACGAACACCAGCGGGGTGGCCGGGTCGGGGACCAGCCAGCCGAGCCACGAGGCGAACTGGGGCCGCAGCGTGTTGGCCAGCGAACCGGCCACGTGCCCGGCCCCGAACTCGGCGACCGGGCGGACGTCGA
Source organism: Acidimicrobiales bacterium (assembly GCA_035641315.1). Lineage (GTDB taxonomy): Bacteria > Actinomycetota > Acidimicrobiia > Acidimicrobiales > VFJN01 > DASQUK01. The sequence goes on from DASQUK010000248.1 coordinate 47,074, forward strand.
CGATCGCTGCGCCCCCGTCGCGGAGGGCGGCCACGTCGTCCGCGCCGAGTGGGGCGAGGCCTCGGGGCTCGCCGAGCACCCGGGGCCCGCGCTGGTTCACCGCCCGCAACCGAAGGAAGTAGGGCGGGTACGTCCCGAGGCTGTCGAGGACCCGGTGGACGAAGGCGTCCTCGTCCGGCGCGCCGAGCAGGGGGTTGGTGCGCCGCTCGTCGCCGATGGTCGTCCAGCGGCGGTCATGCCCGGGGGTGGAGCAGAACGACCCCGCCCCGTGCGTGGGGAACACGGCGACGTCGTCGGGCAGGGCGAGCAGCTGGTGGTGGATCGAGTGCCACAGCGACCGGGTCAGGGCCTCGGTGTCGGCAGGGTCGATCAGGTCGGTACGGGCAACCGACCCGACCAGCAGGGACCCGCCGGTGAACACCGCCCGGGGCCGCCCGCGCTCGGAGAGCAGGTAGGCGAGGTGCTCGGGCGTGTGGCCCGGTGTGACCAGCGCCCGCAGCCGCCAGTGGCCGAGGTCGACCTCGTCGCCGTCCCTCAACGCTCGGTGCGGCCAGGCCAGCTCGCCCGCTGCTGAGGCCACCACCTCGGCGCCCCCGGCCGCCAGCTCCCGGCTGCCGGTCACGAAGTCCGCGTGCAGATGCGTCTCCGCGGCCAGCGTGACCTGGCTGCCGAGCCGCTCGGCCACCCTCGTGTAGGGCGCGGGGTCACGCTCGGGGTCGACCACCAACGCCTCGCCGTCGCCCAGGTCGACCAACCACGACGTGTTCCCCAGCCCATCGTCGGTCACCGCCACGACCGCCAAGTCGGTGTCGTCGCCGACGCGGGTCGCCGTGAAGGGGTGATCGTCGAGCAGCGTCATGTCCTGCCTCCTCGCTCGCCGCCGGCGGCGACCGGCAGGCCGGCGCGCCGCCACTCGGGGAACCCATCCTCCAACCGCCGCGCCGCCCGCCCGTGGCGGGTCAGCTCCCGTACCGCGTCATCGGCGAACACGCAGAACGGTCCTCGGCAGTAGGCGACCACCTCGGCGCCATCGCGCAGGTCCCGCAGACGGCGGCGGACCTCGCTCGGCGGCACCGACACGGCCCCGGGGACGTGACCGGCCGCGAACTCCGCGGGTGGGCGCACGTCCCACACCACCAGGCCGTCCTCGTCCATCCGGCGGGCCAGCTCGTCCCGGCTGATCTGCTCCAGGCCGTGCCGGTCGCCCAGGTAGTCAGCCGCCAGGCGATCGAGGCCAGCCACACGCTCGGCCGCCACCGCCCGCAGCGCCGCCCACAGGCTCTCGACCTCTTCGCCGGCCAGCCGGTAGAGCACTCGGTTGCCGTCCCGGCGAGACGTCGCCAGGCCGGCCCGTGCCAGCACGCGCAGATGCTGGGAGGTGTTGGCGACGCTCTGGCCGATCTCGGCGGCCGCGTTCTCCACCGACCGCTCACCCTGGGCCAGCACCTCGACCAGCTCGGCGCGCCGCCCGCTCGCCAGGGCCTGCGCCACCACTGCGAAGGCGTCGTACAACGCCGTCTTTGCCGGCCGATCACCCATGACTCGCGACGATAGCACCTTCATCAAGAATTCAAGAGATAACTTGATCTGGCGCCCTCGTGGCGTCGCTGCTTTCGGACGGGAACGTCGTGCCGGTGGGTTCTCCGGGCGGTGGTGATACAGATGGCCGCCACGAGGTAGACCGGCGTCGTCGGCGCGCTCCGCGAGGACCGCTCGGACGACGTCGAGAGCCGCGGGGGGTGACATGCCCACCAACGTCAACGACAACCTCATCTCCTGGGCGAGCGACATCGACCCGGGGACCATCCGCCAGGCCGAGAAGACCGCTCGGCTGCCAGTCGTCGAGGGCCACGTCGCCCTCATGCCCGACGCGCACGTCGGCCTCGGGGCCACGGTCGGGTCGGTGATCCCCACCAAGGGGGCAGTGATTCCCGCGGCGGTTGGCGTCGACATCGGCTGCGGGATGATCGCCGCCGAGCTCGACGTCACCGAGGCCCGGCTTCCCGACACGCTCGAGCCGCTGCTCGGTCGCATCGAGCGGGCGATACCGGCTGGGGTCGGCAAGGGGCACGACACCGCCGCCCGCAACGCGCAGCGGTGGCTCGGCGCCCACCGGCCGGCCACCGATCTGGCGGCCGACCGGATGGCCAAGGCGGCCAAGCAGTTCGGCACGCTCGGCTCCGGGAACCACTTCTTCGAGCTCTGTGTCGACGAGCGCAGCCGGGTGTGGGTGGTGCTGCACTCGGGCAGCCGAGGCATCGGCAATCAGCTCGCCCAGGCTCACATCGCCACGGCCAAGCGGCTGGCCAAGGACCTCGAGCTCCGGCTCGAGGACCCTGACCTGGCCTACTTCGTCGAAGGGACGCCGGAGTTCGAGGCCTACATCGGCGACATGCTCTGGGCCCAGGACTACGCCCGGGCCAACCGGGACCAGATGATGGACAACGCGATGCGCGAGGTGTTTGCGTTCCTCGGCTTCGGCCGCGAGACGCAGCGCATCAATTGCCATCACAACTTCACGCAACGCGAGGTCCATAGCGGCACCGAGCTGTGGATCACCCGCAAGGGCGCGATCAAGGCCGACACCGATGACCTGGGTGTGATCCCGGGGTCGATGGGCACCCGCAGCTACATCGTCCGGGGCAAGGGCGCCGCCGCCAGCTGGAAGTCGTGCTCGCATGGCGCCGGCCGCCGGCACAGCCGCACCCGGGCCAAGAAGCTGTTCACCAGCGCCGACTTGGCCCGCCAGATGGAGGGCAAGGTGTGGCTCGCCACGCGGGCCAAGGCACTCGTGGACGAGATCCCGTCGGCCTACAAGGACATCGACCAGGTCATGGCCGATCAGACCGACCTGGTCGAGGTCCTCCACACGCTGCGTCAGGTCCTCAACTACAAGGGCACGTGAGGCAGCACCGAACCGCGGACGGATGCCCGTCCCGAACGCCCCGGCGCGGCCTTCGCCGATCGACAGCCTGCAGCCTGTGGGACGCTGCTTCAGTGCGGTTCCAGTTCGGCGAGTTCCAACTGGACGACAGGCGGTTCACGCCAGCGTCCACGCTTCCGTCGCCGGAAGCTCGGAGACAGCCTGGAGATGACATGGAGCTTCCGGGGTGCGGTGCATGAGCCGCGCGACGCGCGTTCAGCTGCCGTTCGGCGTGACGGCGCAGGTGCGGCTGATGGCGTCGATGTGGCGGTGGTTGGTGCCGCAGCAGCCGCCGAGCACGTTGAGCTGCGGGAGGCGCCGGCGCAGCTCTGCGTAGCTCTCCGCCGGCTCGTCGGCGTCGCCGCTGTCGAGCTCGTCGGCGGCGTCGAGCTCGGCGTGGCTGAGCCGGGAGGCGTTGGCGCGGATCCCGGCGATGCGCCTGGTCCAGGCTTGCCCGGGGTCGAGGACGCCGGCGAAGTGGGTGGGGTGGGCGCACTCAACGACATCCACCCCGAGCCCGGCCGGCCCCCTCACCGCCTCGATCCGCACCGGCACCTACTGCTCCTACCGGCCCGAGCACCCCGTCCAATGGTGCACGAGCGTTTGAATCCCTCATGCCGCGGTCCGAGGTTGGTGGTCGGGGCAGTTGACCCGGAGGTCGGCGGGTGGCAGGTCGATGTCCAGGAGAGCGCAGCGGTGGCGACCGGCGTGGAACCGGTGGAACCGGCAGGTGGTGCACGTGCGGGCGACGTCGATGACGCCGGCGGCGACGAGCTGGGCGATGAGGCCGAGCAGGACCTCGAGGGTCGTCTCCTGCGTGGGGGTCCGCATGGCGCAGACGGCTCCGGTCAGCGTGCGGTCGCTGGCAGCCAGCTCGTGGGCCAGGGCCGCACCCCGCCGGGTGAGGGCAACCACGGTGCGGCGCCGGTCGGCGGGGTCGACGGCTCGCCGGAGCAGGCGTTTCGCTTCGAGCGATTGCAGCGAGTCCGTGACGGTCGGTTGCGCGACGCCCAGCTCGGTGGCGAGGCGCCCGACGAGCGGCTCGGGAGGTGGCCCCTGCGCCAGGGTGGACAGGATCTCGGCCTGGAGGGGCGTAAGCCCGTGGCGGGAGGCGACCGCCTGGCGGAACGACCGTTGGCCACGCGCCAGGCGGTCGAGGGCGGCGACGACCTTGGCTGCAAGCGAATCGGCCGGGTCGTCCGGACGCTGCGTCACCACAGCTGGGGACTGTAGGGGCGTGCCCAGAGCACGACCGAGAGCATCACCGCCTTGAACCAGGCGTCGTACATCTCGTCCACAGCGCCCGGGTCGGCGCCGTCGCGGGCCAGGAAGTCCCGGATCGTCACGGTGATGGGTACGGCCAAGGCGATGAGGTGGCGGAGCTCGACGTGTCCGGCGGGCGAAGCCACGCCGTCCGTCTGGTTCTTCTTCGCGGTGTGCCGCAGCCCGATCTCTTCCTGGTAGGCGAGCCAGGTCTCGTCGAAGTCCCGCGTGCACAGGTCCTCGATCCAGCGGCCGAAGCGGCCGCGCACGGCGTCGAGGTACGACGCGTCGGGTTGGCCGTCGGCGCCCGCGAAGGCGGCCACGAGGTGGGGGTTGGAGGCGACGAACCCGTACCAGACGTCGAGGATCGCGTCGGTCTGGGCGGTCAGGATCTCACCTGCCCTGCGGAATGCCTGCTTGTCGGCGTCCGTCCACAGCAGGGATTTCTGGATCAGCTCGAGCTCCTCGAGCGACACCGGCGAGCGGGGCAGTTGGGGGTCGTCGTACGTGTAGCCGGCGGGTGCAGTGGTCACCAGATTCCCCTCTCGGTCACCAGAACAACAACCATAGGAATCCTATGTTTATCGGGCAAGAGCGGATCTCGTCCCTGACGGACGCCGCCGCCCGTAAGGTCGGAGCGTGAAGTACATCCTGCTCATCTTCAATCGCCCCGGCTTCCTCGACGATCTATCCGAGGAGGAGCGCAACGAACTGTTCGGCGAGGTCGACGGGATCATGGCCGAGCTGACCGAGTCCGGCGAGCTGGTCAGCGGGGTTGCCCTGGCCGACCCGTCCCAGACCCGGACCGTCCGGCAGCGGGAGGGCCTGCCGGCCATCACCGACGGGCCGTTCCTCGAGGCCAAGGAGCACCTGGCCGGCTACTGCATCGTCGACTGCGAGAGCGCGGAGCGCGCCGAGGAGATCGCGGCGCGCTGGCCCGACATCCGCTTCGGTGGCGCCATGGAGGTGCGGGCGGTCATCGGCGGGACCGACACCCAGACGTAACCGCCGGGCGACCCCCACCTCGGCGATCAGGCCGTGGCCAGCACGCCCACCAGCGTGGTGGTCGCTCCTGGGCGGTTGACCACCTCCACCACGCTGAACCCGTGGCGCTCGAGGTTGTCGAGCAGGTCCCGCTGGCTGGCGGCCGTCCGGTCGGGCGTGGGCTGGTCGCCGAACACGCCGACCGTCCCGCCCGGTGCCAGGTGACGGCGCAGCACTGCCAGCTCCTCGGCGGGCGGCCGGGAGAGTGCCCCAACCCGCACGGCCAGCACGCGATCGAAGCGCTCGTCGCCGAAGTCGGCGTCGGCAAGCGCCACCGTCTCGAGCCGCAACCGTCCGGCCTCGATGTGGGACCGATTGCGTTGCCCGGCCGCCCGGATCATTGCCGACGAGCGGTCGATGGCGGTCATGCGGCCGTCGACCAGGCGGGCACAGACCAGGGACACGGCGACGCCGTGCCCGCATCCCACCTCGAGCACGTGATCGGACGGCCGAGGGTCGAGGGCGTCGACCGCCATCGCCAGACGCTCGGGGGCTGCCTGGGTACTCACGGACGTCCGTAGTAGCCGATGCCCGGCAGGCCGGGTTGGGCCGATGCCGCTGGGCCCGGCTCCGGTTCCGGCGGTGATTCCTGCCGGTGCTCGCGAGGAGTCACCGCCGCTTCAGGGGACGTGGCAGCGCGGTCACGATCGTGGTCACGATCTCGTCCGGGCTCCTCGTGGTCCCGTCCGTCACGGTGTCGAGTGGAAGGTCGGCCACGGCTGCGAAGCGGTCGGCGCGCCCGGCGGCGAGCTGCTCGGCGTCGGTTCCCGCCAAGCGGCGGCGGTGGTCGTCGCGGTGGCCCTCGGCCGCCAGGCGCCTCGCCAGCACCGGCGCGGGAGCCCGCAGCCACACCACGAACTGCCCTCGGAGCGCCGCCCGGCACGCGGCGTCGTCCACCACGCTGGCGGCCGCGGCCACGACCATCGGTTGCGGATCACCCAGGGTGCGGAGCAGGTGCTCGGCCTCCCAACGGTGGAGCGCCTCCACGCCCTCCCGCTCGGCCAGCTCGCGGCCGGTGACGCCCCGGGTCGCCGCCAGGTCGTCGTCGCTGTCGCGGAACGGCCGATGCAACCGCGCCGCCAGGAGGCGGCCGACGGTCGACTTGCCCACGGCCATGGCGCCGACGATGACGATGTGCGATCCGGCCATGTCAGAGCCGTACCCGGCCCCGGATCACAGTGCCGCGAGCATCGCCTCGGCCACCGCCTGACCGACCTCCGGTCCGCCGGCCGGCAGCGTCACCCCCACGAAGTAGTCGTCGCCCTGAGCGATGAACTGGCCGACGCCGCCCCCGACGTCCTGCCACACGGCGGCGTTGCCCACGCCGGATACCTCGCTGACCGAGTCCTCGCCCGTCTCGTCCCGGATGATGTCGAGGGCCGTCTCGTAGTTCTCGGATATCTCGACGGCCAGGATCATGCCCGAGGCGTAGCTGCAGATCTTGCGCTGCTCCGGGTCGTAGGCCGACGGTGTCCCCACCCCGGGGTCGCTGCCCACCAGGGCCGCCAGGTCCGGCCCTGCGATGAGCGCGCACGGGTCCGGCACGCCTTCGTCGGCCGGCTCCTCGGCGGCCGTGGTCGTCGCGCCGGCGGCGGTGGTCGTCGTCGCTCCGGCCGCGGCGTCGGCCGCCGCCGTGGTCGTGGTCGCGTCCCCGGCCCCGGCGGCGTCGGAGTCGTCGTCGCCGCCACAGGCGGACACCAGCGCCACCAGCAGCGCGGCAGCGAGTGCGCTGGCCGCCAGTTGACGTCGCACGGTCTTTGGCACGGTCCCTCCGTCGGCGGCCCGGGAGGTCGGGTCGCCCCTCGCCGCACGCGACGATGGGTCCTCCGTCCGGCGGAGGTCGATCCCCAATGGTCGGAGCCCCGGCACCGCCGCCGGAACGCTGGCAGACTCCGCCGCCATGCACAAGACCCGCATCGTGGAACCGGCCAACCTGCGTGTCGTCGCCACCGGGCTCCGCTTCCCCGAAGGCCCGGTCGCCCTGGCCGACGGCTCGCTGCTGGTCGTCGAGATCGCCCGGGGGACGCTGACCCACCTGGATCCCGAGCGCGCCGACGGCGCCGCCGAGGTGGTGGCAGAGTGCGGCGGTGGCCCCAACGGCGCGGCGATCGGCCCGGACGGTGCCGTCTACGTCTGCAACAACGGCGGCTGCTTCGACTGGCAGGAGCGCATGGGCCTCACCTTCCCCGGCTCGCCGCCGCCACCGAGCTGGCCCGGGCACGGGTCGCTGCAGCGGGTCGACCTGGCCAGCGGCGAGGTCACGACCGTCCTCACCGAGTGCGACGGGCACGCCCTGCGAGCCCCCAACGACCTGGTGTTCGACGCCGACGGCGGCATCTGGTTCACCGACCACGGGGTGCGGGAGGAGCGCACCAGCGACCGCACCGGCGCCTACTATTGCCGGGCCGACGGCAGCGACGCCCGCGAGGTGGCCTTCCCGTTGGACGCCCCCAACGGCATCGGGCTGTCGCCGGAGGGTGACCGGCTCTATGTCGCCGAGACGCACACGGGCCGCCTCTGGGCCTGGGACGTCACCGGCCCCGGCCAGGTCAGCGGCTCCGCTCCGCTGGGGCCGCGGGGCGCCGAGCTGCTCGCCGACCCCGGTGACGCGACGTTCTTCGACTCCCTCGCGGTCGACGGGGACGGTTGGATCTGCGTGGCCACGCCCGGCGGCCGCGCCGGCATCACGGCGTTCTCGCCCGACGGCGGCGAGGCGGAGCACACTCCGCTGCCCGATCCGCTCACCACCAACATCTGCTTCGGGCCCGACGGCCGTACCGCCTTCGCCACGCTGTCGGGCATCGGCCAGGTGGTCGCCTTCGATTGGCCCCGCCCCGTGGGCCGCCTGCCCTTCGGGTAGACAGTTGCCAATCGCCCGACGGGGGAGGGATGCCATGCCGATCCTGGACGCCAGCCACGACTTCGCCCACGAGGTCGAGGGCGACCCGGCGTGGAGCGAGTCGTACTACTTCAGCGCCTACGACCCTGCCAGCGACGCCGGGTTCTTCACCCGCATCGGCGTGCGGCCCAACGAGGGGACGATGGACGTCGGGTTGTCGGTGTGGCTGCCCGGCAACCGCATCGCCAACGTCCGGGGCGTCCGCGAGCAGCAAGTCATGACCGACGACGACCTGGCCGTGGGCGGCGTGCGCTACCAGCGGATCGAGCCGATGCGGACCTGGCGGTTGACGGCCGACGCCGACGCTCACGTGCTCGACCTTGGTGCGTCGCCCGGATCGGCGGCGCCCGGGGCCGAGGCGGGGGCGGGACGGCGCGTACGGGTGAGGCTGGACGCGACCTTCGAGGCGCTCACACCGGCGATCGGCGCCGACGGGCAGGGCCGGACCGGCCGTTCGGGCGACAGCGCCACGTCCACCGCTGCCACCGTGGGCAAGGGCCACCTGGAGCAGGCCGGCCGCTGGTCGGGGACGATCAGCTGCGACGCCGACTCGTGGCGGCTCGACCCGGCGTCGGCCCGCGGCAACCGCGACAAGTCGTGGGGGCCGCGCCGCTGGGGCGGACCGCAGATGTGGCGCTGGTTCTCCGTCAACGTCGGCGACGACGTGCACTTCGGCGGGATCCGCATCGGCACGCCGGCCGGTGACCTGCACCGGGGCTGGGTGTGGAAGGACGGCGAGGCCACGTCGATCCGCGACTGGCACGTCGCCAGCGAGCTGGCCGACGACGGCGTGACCCACCGCGTCAGCCGCGTGCGGGCCACCGACAAGCGCGGCCGGGTCCACGAGCTGCGAGGCGACGTGCTGCGGGTGTACGGGGTGCCGCACAAGACCGGCGACCGCTACACGGTGGTGAACGAGGGCCTGGCCCGCTGGACCTACGAGGGCCGCACCGGCTACGGGATCAGCGAGTACCTGCACCAGCTCGACGACGCCGGGCGGCCCCTCGTGCGGATCGAGTGAGGGTCGATTCCGCGGACCACGCATACCGGGAGTACACAATCATGCCGAACGCGGGTGACCGGCGGAATCGACCCTCATTAGTGACCGCACGCCGATCCGACCGACCCGACGCGCCCGGCTGGGCCGAGGAGCTGGCGGCGGCCCTTGGCGTCCGGGAGGTCGAGGGCCTGCGCCGGCTGTCGGGCGGGGCGTCGCGGGAGACGTGGGCGTTCGACGCAGACGGCCGTCCCCTGATCCTGCAGCGGGCGCGACCGGGCAACGCCGGCGGACTGGACATGGCTAGCGAGGTGCGGCTGTTGCGGGCGGCCCGGTCCGCCGGGGTGCCCGTGCCGGCGGTCGTCGCGGCCGGTACGGGCGCAGCCGAGCTCGGGCGGTCGTGGGTGGTGGTCGAGCGGATCGAGGGGGAGACGATCCCCCGGCGGATCCTGCGCGACGACGAGCTCGCGCCTGCCCGCCCGCGGCTCGCGGCGCAGTGCGGCCGGGCCCTGGCTGCGATCCACGCCGTCGATCCCGGGGACGTGCCCGGCCTCGACCCAACCGACCAGTTCGACCTGTTCCGCCAGCTGCTCGACGACCTGGGCGAGCCCCACCCGGCGTTCGAGCTGGGGTTCCGGTGGCTCGACCGCAATCGGCGGCCCCGCCGGGCGGACACCGTGGTCCACGGCGACTTCCGCAACGGGAACCTGGTGGTGGGCCCGGACGGGCTGCGGGCGGTGCTCGACTGGGAGCTGGCACACCTCGGCGATCCGCTGGAGGACCTGGGCTGGCTCTGCGTCCGGGCCTGGCGGTTTGGCGCGGAGCCCCGGGTCGGCGGCTTCGGCGACGTCGACGAGCTGGTGGCGGCCTACGAGGCGGCGTCCGGCAGCCCGGTCGATCGTGACGCCCTCGCTTGGTGGGAGGCGATGGGAACGCTCAAGTGGGGGGTGATGTGCATGCTCCAGGCGGCGACGCACCTGTCGGGCACCGTCCGCTCGGTCGAGCTGGCCGCCATCGGCCGGCGCGTGTGCGAGGTGGAGCACGACCTGCTCCTCCTGCTGCCATGACGGATCGGACGCCGCCCCACGACGCGCCGAGCGCCGGCGAGCTGCTGGAGGCCGTGCGCGAGTTCCTCGAACGCGACGTGATGGACTCCACCGAGGGCCGGGTGCGCTTCCACGCGCGGGTGGCGGCCCGGGCGCTAGCCATCATCGAGCGCGAACTGTCGTCGGCCGACGCGATGGCCGCGGCCCATGCCCGGCGCCTGGCGGCGTTGGGCTTCGACTCGGAGGCGGAGCTGGCGGCCGCGATCCGCTCGGGCGCCTGCGACGACCGCTGGGACGAGGTGGCGGCCGCGGTGCGGGCGACGGTGGCCGACAAGCTGGCCGTCGCCAATCCGGACTACGCCTGATCAGCACCCGTGACCGCACGCCTGAATAACCTGGTGCCGAACGGGTAGTGGCGGGGCATGAGGTTCAAGCTCGGAGCAGCCATCGGATTCGCCGCCGGGTACCTGGCGGCCGTCAAGGCAGGCGACGAACGTCGTCGGCAGGTCGACGATGCCATCCACCGTGTCACGGAGAACCCGCGGGTGCGCCACGTGAGCGACGTCGTGTCGCGCGACGCCAAGCGGCTCGGTGACGCGGTCGAGGAGCGGTTGGCAAAGACGGCCGACACGGTCGCCGAGAGCGTCGCCGGCACGGTCGAACCGGGACCTTCCGGCGGTGAGGCCTCCCGGCCCCACGGCGCGCAAGCCACCAAGGACGCCACCAAGAGCGGCGCGGCGCACTAGCCGCCGCCCCGTCCCGCCGTGGGCCCGGGGGTGCGATTCCGGGGCCACGGCGGAATCATCTCTGCGTGGACGACCGCCCCAGCGCTACGCCGCGCCTCGGTTCGGACGGCGACGGGCTCGCGTCCCGGGCGGTGGACGAGGCGGCGGTCGAGCCGGCCGAACCCGTCGAACCGGTCGAGACTGCGGCGCCCGCCGCACCGCCGGAACCCTGGTCCCAGCGACTGCGCCGCTGGGCTCCGATGGCTCGCGTGGTGCTGTTCGCCCTGGTCGGAGCCGGGAGTGCCCTGGTCCTCGCGGGGCGGGTCCCCGCCCAGGTCGGTCCCTTCGACACCACGGTCGCGGCGCGGCCGTCGCTGGCCGGCGCCACGGTCATCCACTTGGCGCCCCTCGGCACCATCGAGCTCGACACCCACGATTGGCCCATCGGCCTCGACCTCCGGGTGGAGGAGCTGGGCCTCGACGAAGCCGAGCGGATCGCCGACAACCCCCAGGTCATCGACGACCTGGGCGACGACGTGGCCGACGACGTCCGGGCGGCGCTGGTGCGGCTGGTCGTGCGCTGCGTGCTGGTGGCCGTGGTCGGCGGGATCGTCGGCGCGCTAGCGGCCCGGCTCCACTGGCGATCGGCGGCGGTCGGTCTGGCCACCGGGGCGGTGGTGGTCGCGGGCGCCGGCGCCGGTGCGGCGGCCACGTTCGACACCGGCGCCGTCGCCGAGCCGCGCTACACCGGCCTGCTCACCCGGGCGCCCACGGCGGTGGGCGACGTCCAGAGCATCATCGACCGCTTCGGCGAGTACCGGGCGCAGCTCAGCGACCTCGTGGGCAACGTGGTCACCCTGTACCTGGCCGCCGAGGACCTGCCAACGTTCCAGCCCGGCGACGAGACCATCCGGGTGCTGCACGTCAGCGACATCCACCTCAACCCCCAGGCGTTCGACCTCATCGAGCAGATCACCGAGCAGTTCGACGTCGACGTCATCGCCGACACCGGCGACATCGTCGACTGGGGAACCGAGCCCGAGAGCCAGCTCCTGGGGCAGATCGGCGACCTCGACGTCCCGTACGTCTTCGTCCGGGGGAACCACGACTCCCGCAGCACCCAGCGGTCGGTGGCCGACCAGCCCAACGCCGTGGTGCTCGACGGCGACGCCGCCGAGGTGGCGGGGCTGCGCTTCTGGGGCATCGGCGATCCCCGCTACACGCCCGACAAGGACCAGGCGGGCGCCGGGCCGTCGGAGCAGGAGCGGGCCGAGGCCTTCGCACCCGGGGTGGCCGACGAGCTGGCGGCGGCGGAGCCGCCCGAGGTGGACCTGGTGCTGGTCCACGACGAACGGATCGCCGCCGACATCGGCGGCGACGTGCCGCTGGTGCTGGCGGGACACACCCACGAGCCCAGCGACGAGACGATCGAGCCGGCCGAGCCGGAGGACGACGGGGACGAGGGCGCCGACACCACCGGCGAGCCGCCGCCCGACACCCGGCTGCTGGTTGAGGGATCCACCGGCGGCGCCGGGCTGCGCGGCCTGCAGGGCGACGACCCCAAGCCCCTGCAGGCCTCGGTGCTGTACTTCGATCCCGACACCCGCGAGCTGCTGGCCTACGACCGCGTCAGCGTGAAGGGGCTGGGGGAGACGGGTGCCACGATCGACCGCCACATCCTCGCCGAGGACGGCACCGACTGACGATCAGGTGGCCAGGCGGCTCACCCGGCGGCGCAGCGCCTGGCGGACCTCCTGCGCCGCCAGGACCACGAAGAACTGGCCGACCGCCAGCCCGGCGATCGTGGCACCGCCGGCGGTGCCGTGGTGGTAGCTGATGACCAGGCCCAGCACCACCGCCAGCGAGCCCAGTCCGACCGCCGTCAGCATGATGAGCGGGACCCGTCGGACCAGCAGCCCGGCGGTGGCCGGCGGGCCGATCAACAGCCCGAACACCAGCAGCGTGCCGATGGCGTCGAACGACGCCACGATGGAGGTCGCCAACAGCGCCATGAGCACCGCGTGCGTGACCAGCGGGCGCATGCCGAGCGTGGCCGCCTTGTCGGCGTTGAACGCGAGCGCGATGAGCGGCCGGTAGAGGGCGAGCGACACGGCCACGACGATCGCAGCGGCGATTGCCTGTCCCCGGAGGTCGCCGACCGTCACCCCGAGCACGTCGCCGAACAGAAGCGACGTGACGTCGGTGGCGAAGCTCTGCGACCGGGAGATGATCACTACGCCGAGGGCCAACATCCCCACGAACAGCAGCCCGATGCCGGTGTCCTCGCGCACGCTCGTGCGGTGGGACACCAGCGTCACCGCCCCGCCCATCACCAGCGCCGCCCCCAGGGCGCCCACCGTCGGACTGAACCCCCACAGCACCGCCAGGGCCAGCCCCGGGATCACGCCGTGGGCCAGGGCATCACCCAGGAAGGTGAGCCCCCGGAGAACCACCCAGGTGCCGACCACCGCCGTCGCCACGGCCGCCAACAGCCCCGCCGCCAGCGCCCGCTGCATGAAGGTGGGCTCGAAGGCGTCGGTCAGCCAGTCCACGGCGGTGCGGCCGCGCCCGCCTCAGGAGGCGAGCGCCTCGGCGATCCGCTCGGCGTTGGTGCGCATCATGCCAGCGTAGGTCTCGCCGCCCGACCCCTCGGGGCCGAGCGACTCGGTGAACAGCTCCACCACGTCGACGTCGCCGACCTCGCTGGCCAGCGCGTCGGCCAGTCGGGTGGGCGACGACGTCTCGACGAAGATGGCGGGCACGCTCCGGTCTTCGATCGTGTGCGCCAGCTCGTCGAGCTCGGCGGCGCTGGGCTCGGCCTGGGTGGTGCCGGAGGGGATCACCGCCCCGACGACGTCGAAGCCGTAGCGGTCGGCGAGGTAGCCGAACACCTCGTGGTTGGTGACGAGCGTGCGCCGCCCGGCCGGGACCGCCGACAGGACCTGCTCGACCTCGCCGTCGAGCGCCCGCAGGTCGTCGATCGTGGCCGCGACCTGGTCGTCGAAGGCCGGACTGTCGAGGGCGGGCACCTCGGCGGCCAGGAAGTCGCCGATGGCCTGGGCGGCGGTGGCCATGCGGGCCGGGTCGGTGAAGAAGTGGGGATCGGCGCCCTCGTGGTCGGTCGACTCGTCGAGCGGCAGGGTCTCGACGGTGTCGATGGCCGCGAGGGTCGGCACGCCCTCCTCCTCGGCGGCCTCGATCGATGACGTCAGCCCTTCCTCGAACCCGGCGCCGTTGGCGATCAGCGCGTCGGCCTCACGGATCGCCGCGGCCTGCTCAACGGACGGCTGGAACTCGTGGGGATCGGACCCCGACGGCATGATGACCTCGACGTCCGCCTCGTCACCGACCAGCTCGGACACCACGTCGCCCAGCACGTTGGTGGTGACGACGACACGGGGATGTCCGCCGGAGGCGCTGGCGCTGTCTCCGTCGTCGCCACAGGCGCCGAGCGCGAGCGCGACGAGGGGAAGGGTGGCGACGGCGGCAGTGATGCGGCGCATGGGATTCCTCGTTCGGTGTGTAAGCTCGGACGGGACTGAGAATCGCTCTTGAAACCGCCCGTGACTGTAACGAGACTCATTCCTGATCAGCAAGATCGTTTGGACATGCCACTCCCTGCCCCCGCCGTCCTCGCCGCAGATCTCGTGCTCGCCCACGGGCACCATGTCGCACTGGGAGCCAGCTCGTTCGCCATCCCGCCGGGCACGTCGGTCGCTCTGATCGGCCCCAACGGATCGGGCAAGTCGACCCTGCTGCGCGCCATGGCTGGCCTGCTCCCGCCCCGGGCGGGCCGCCTCGACGTCCCGGCCCGCGGCGCGCCCTCGGCAGTCGCCCTCGTGCTGCAGACCACCGACGTCGACCGGTCGCTCCCCATCACCGTGCGCGAGACGGTGACCATGGCCCGCTACGCCCGCCGCGGCCCCGTGCGCCGCCTCGACGACACCGACCGCGCCGCCGTGGACGGGGCGCTCGAGCGGCTCGCGATCGCCGACCTGGCCCGGCGTCAGCTCCACGAGCTGTCCGGCGGCCAGCGCCAGCGGGTGCTCGTGGCCCAGGGGCTGGCCCAGGAGGCGGATCTGCTGCTGCTCGACGAGCCGGTGACGGCGCTCGACGTGGTGTCGCGCCGGCTGATCCTCGAAGCGGTGGCCGCCGAGCGGGAGGCCCGCCGCACTGTGGTGATGTCGACCCACGACCTCGCCGACGCCCGGCAGGCCGAGCTGGTGATGCTGCTGGCCAACCGGCTGGTGGCCTGCGGTCCGCCGGACGCGGTGCTGACCGACCGCCACCTCGCGGCCGCCTACGGCGGGCGGGTGCTGGTGCTGGCCGAGGGCGCGGTCGTGATCGACGACCCGCACCACCACGGCCCCGTTCCGACGGCGTTTAGGCTCGGCTCATGACGGTGCCCGCTCGGGGGCTGCGCCCCCGTGCCCCATCGACGTCCGGCTCCCTGGCGGTCGCACGGCCGTGCTGTCTCGGGGGCTGCGCCCCCGCACCCCATCGACGTCCGGCTCCCTGGCCTGTCGACCCAACTATCCGCCCGTCTCGCAGCGACAAGGCGAGCGGGCTCTAGTTGGGTCGACCGCACGGCCGTCCGATCACGAGCTGCGCTCGTGACCGCCACCACGCCGGGGCTGGTCTGCGCCCACCACCACCTGTATTCGACGCTGGCTCGGGGCATGCCGCCGCCCCCGGCCACCCCCACCAACTTCAGCGAGATCCTGGACCAGGTGTGGTGGCGGCTCGACGCCGCCCTCAACCTCGAGTTGGTCCGCTGGTCGGCGCTGCTGGGCGCCGTCGAGGCGCTGGAGGCCGGCACCACCGCGATCGTCGACCACCACGCATCCCCCTCCGCCATCGACGGCAGCCTCGACGTGATCGCGACCGCCTGCGCCGAGGTGGGCGTGCGGGTGGTGTGCGCGTACGAGGTCACCGACCGGCACGGTCCTGCCGGCGCCAAGGCCGGGCTGGCGGAGAACGAGCGGTTCGTCAGGGCGGGGGGCCGGGGTATGGTCGGCGCCCACGCCTGGCTGACGCTGGGCGACGAGACGCTGGAGGCGGTGGCGGGCCTGGCGGCCGACCTGGGGGTGGGCGTGCACATCCACGTGGGCGAGGACCGGGTCGACGCCGGGGCCGCCGAGCGGCTGCGCCCCCTCGCCCGCGACGACTGGCTGCTGGCCCACTGCGTCCACGCCGATCCGCCGTTGCCGGGCACGATCGCCCACAACCCCCGGTCCAACCTCAACAACGGGGTTGGCTACGCCCGCCCCGCCCGGTGGGCGGCCGCCGGCAACCGGGTGGTGCTGGGCAGCGACGGCATCGGGGCGGCCATGCTCGACGAGTTCGCGCTCGCCTACGTGGCCCAGCGGGCCGACGACGTGACCGCCACGCCCGAGGACGCCTGGGGCTGGCTGCAGGCCGGCGCTGACCTGGTGCCCGAGGTGCTGGGCGACGAGGTGACGTGGACCGCCGACCGCGCCCACCCCTGGTACCTGGCGTTCACGCCAGGGGTGCGGGCCGAGCGGGTGGTGGTGGACGGCGAGGTGGTGGTCGACGGCGGCGTGTGTACCCGGGTGGACGCCGAGCGAATCCGGGCCCGGGCCTGGGAGGAGGCGCAGCGCCTGTGGTCCAAGTTGTGAGTGACGCCGGCAACCCGCTGGCGGGCGTCCCCATGGCGCTGTACGTCCAGGACGCCCACCCGATCCGGGAGGCGATGGGCTTCGTGCGGCGGGCCGAGGAGCTGGGGTTCGCCGCCGTGTGGCAGGCCGACAGCCGGCTGGTGCGGGAGGCGACGGTGCCGATGGCGGCGTTCGCGGCCACCACCGAGCGCATCGCCGTCGGCTCGGGCGTCATCGACATCTGGACCCGCAACCCCGCCCGGCTGGCGTCGCTGTTCTCGACGCTCGACGACCTCGCCCCCGGCCGCATCCTCGCCGGGTTGGGCGCCTGGTGGGACCCGCTCGCGGCAAAGGTGGGCATCGCCCGCACGCGACCGCTGGGAGTCATGCGCGAGGTGGTGGAGTCGCTGCGGGCTTTGCTGCGCGGCGACGGCCCCGTCACTCACGACGGTGCCTACGTGCACCTCGACGGGGTCGAGCTCGACTACGTCCACCAGGAGCGGCGGGCCAAGCAGGTGCCCATCTACATCGGGGCCACCGGCATGCGGATGATGGAGCTGGCCGGGGAGATCGCCGACGGCGCCGTGCTCAACTACCTGGTCTCGCCCGACTACAACCGGCGGGCGCTGGAGGCGCTGGCGGCCGGGGCGGACAAGGCCGGCCGCACGCTCGACGACGTCGACCGCCCCCAGCTCGTCGTGTGCTCGCTCGACGCCGACCGGGAGGCGGCGCTCGACGCCGCGCGCCTGCTGGTCACCCAGTACCTGGGGCAGCAGCCGCACATCATGGCGGCGTCGGGCGTGCCGGCCGAGCTGCTCGCCGACATCGGCCGGGTGCTGACCTGGCCCGCCACCCACGACGAGGTGGTGGCGGCCAGCAAGCAGGTCCCCGACGAGGTGGTGCAGATGCTGTGCGCCGCGGGGACCGCCGACGAGTGCCGCGCCAAGGTGGCCGAGTACGTGGCCACCGGGTGCACGTCGCCGGTCCTCTATCCCCTGGGTGACGTGGCGGCCACCCTCGAGGCCTTCGCTCCCGGCTGACGCTGCGGCAAGCTGGCCGTGATGACCATCCGCTTGGCCGAGGGATCGCTGGTGGTGCTGGTCGGCCCGCCGGCGTCCGGCAAGTCGACCTGGGCGTTCGAGGAGTTCCCGCCAAACCAGGTGGTGTCGTCGGACCGGCTGCGGGCCCTGGTCGGCGAGGGCGAACACGACCAACGGGCCGCGAGGGACGCCTTCGACATGCTCGACCAGGTGGTCGAACGACGGCTCCGGCGGCGGCTGACCACCGTGATCGACTCCCTCGGCACCGACGCCGAGCGGCGCCGGGTCTGGGTGGCGGCCGCCGAACGGGCGGGCGTCCCGGCGGTCGCGGTGGTGTTCGATGTCGAGCCCACGGTGTGCCGGAGCCGCAACCGTGAGCGTCCCCGCCCGGTTCCCGCCAACGTCCTGTCCTCGATGCTGGCGGCGTGGCCGGCGGCGCGGGACAGCCTGGCCGACGACGGGTTCGCCGCCGTCCATCCGCCCGGCCCGGTCACGGTCGTCGCCCCCGACCTCGTCGTGGCACCGGACGCCACCGATCGCCAGAGAGAGGATCCGCTGCCGCTCGACTTCGGCCTGCAGATCCCCCGCTTCGGCTGGCCCGGCGGGGCGGCGGAGACCCGTGCCCGCCTGGTCGACGTGGCGGCCGCCGCCGAGGATGCGGGCTTCACCAGCCTGTGGGTGATGGATCACTTCATGCAGATCCCGCAGATCGGCCCGCACTGGGAGGACATGCTCGAGAGCTACACGACGCTGTCTTACCTGGCCGGGCGCACCGAGACGGTGCGGCTGGGCACGCTGGTGACGGGCGTGACGTACCGGAACCTCGCCCACCTGGCGAAGATCCTGGCCACGCTGGACGTGCTCTCCGGCGGGCGGGCGATCTGCGGCATCGGCGCCGCCTGGTTCAAGCGCGAGCACACCGCCTACGGCTGGCGCTTCCCGCCGCTGCCCGAGCGCTTCGCCCTGCTCGAGGACGCCCTGGAGCTGCTGCCGATCATGTGGGGCAAGGGCACGCCGGCGTTCTCGGGGCGCACGATCGAGGTGACCGAGGCGGTCTGCTACCCACGGCCGCTGCAGGAGCGGATCCCCATCCTGGTCGGCGGCTCGGGGGAGAATCGCATCCTGCGCCTTGTCGCCCGTCACGCCGACATGTGCAACCTGGTGGGCGACGCCGACACCGTGCGCCACAAGGTCGAGGTGTTGCACCGTCACTGTGCCACCGCCGGGCGCGACCCCGTCGACGTCACGGTCACGCACCTCGGCACGGCCGACGCGCCGAGCGTCGATGACCACATCGGCCGCTACCGCCAGCTTGCAGAAGCGGGGGTCCAGACGGCGATCGTCAGCCTTCCCTCGGTGGCGACGCCGAAGGTGGTATCGGGTTTCGCCGAGGTGACCGACGCGTTCCGCATTCGTTAGGACAGGTCACCGACGGCGTCGGCGTAGTACGTCGACTCGGCGAGGTGGAAGGCGACCTCCCGGATCGTCCAGGTGTCGCCGTCGCGGCGGTCGAGCTGGTCGTCGTCGAGCGAACGCAGGCGGACCCGCCACACCTGCGCCAGTGCGGGGTCGCTCGTCGGCCATTGGGCAGTGTGGAGTGGCGCCCGTCGGGTAGAAAGTCGGTTTGGTGGCCGCCGGGTTGCCGATACGGTCCCGGACGTGACCACGTTCGTGATGGTGCGTCGTGCCCGCCTCCGGGCAGGCGCGGTGGGGATGGCACCGCCTGTCCCCCGAATGGGCCGACCGGATCGTCGCTGACGCCCAGGTCCGGCCCGGCGATCTCGTCGTCGACATCGGCGCCGGGACCGGTGCCCTCACCGCCTCCCTCGTCGCCGGAGGCGCGCGGGTCGTCGCCGTCGAGCTCCATCCGCAGCGGGTCGCGGTGCTGCGCCAGCGGTTCGCCGGCCAGCCGGTGACGGTCGTGCGGGCCGACGCCACCGACCTGCGGCTGCCCCGCCGCCCGTTCCGGGTCGTGGCCAACCCGCCGTTCGCCGCCACCACCGCCATCCTGCGGCGCCTGCTCGCGCCCGGCTCCCGCCTGGTCGCCGCCGACCTGGTGCTCCCGCCCGCCATCGCCCGCCGGTGGGCGGCCGGCCGCGCCCCCGGCACCGGCCGCTGGGGCCGGGATCACGCCGTGGGGTTGGGCCGCCGCATCCCGCGAGCGGCGTTCACTCCCCGGCCGGCGGTCGACTGCAGGATGCTGGTGATCCGCCGCGGCTGATCAGCCGAGCCGACCGAGGACGCTCCGTGCGTTGTCGGCGTGGCGGCTGTCCACCGTGACGTCGTAGGCGTCGGCGCGCAGCTGCTGGTGGGAGACGAAATCACGCTGGCCGCGGGTCAACGCGTACATCGCCAAGCTGAGGGCGACACCCGCGGCGATGCCCCAGAGGGCGCCCGAGAGCACGATCACCCACGTCGAGCTGCCCTCGCTGAAGACCGCCACGAACCACCCCACGAGCAGACCGAGCCACAGGCCCGAGGTCACTCCCGCCAGTGCGGCCCGGCCCCAGGTGAGCCGGCCGGTGACGGTCTCCACGAGCTTGAGGCCGGAGCCGACGATCGTCACGTGCTCGACCGGGAACTTCTCGTCGGCGAGGAAGTCGACCGCCCGTTGCGCCTGGCGGTAGTCGCCGTAGGACGCGATCACGGTCCGCTCGACCGCATCACCTGCATTGGTTGCCATGGCGTCAGCTTGCCCCGGCGACGGTCGCCGGGCGAGGACTCCCGCCGCGGCTCAACCTGCGTCCAGCGACAAGCCGGCGGCGAGCGCTGCGCCCAGCTCCCAGCAGGCGTCGAGGTCGGACTGGGCCGGCGTGCCGATGATCGAAACGGGCGCCTGGGCGGACCGCCAGCGCAGCCCGGTCACGATCTTCTCGATCCCCGCCAGCGCACCGGTCGTGTCGTTGTTGCCGTGGATGTAGACGCCGTAGGGCCGGCCGATCGTCGCCTCCAGGCACGGGTAGTAGATCGTGTCGAAGAAGTGCTTGAGGGCGCCGGACATGTAGCCGAGGTTGGCCGGCGTGCCGAGCAGGTAGCCGTCGGCCTCGAGCACGTCGACCGCGGTGGCCCCCAGCGCCGGCCGGACCTCCACGTCCACGCCTTCGATCTGGGGATCGGTCGCCCCCGACCGCACCGCCTCGAACAGCGAGTGCAGCGCCGGCGACGGCGTGTGGTGGACGATCAGCAGCGATCTCCTGGTCACAGGCGGTTTCGGCCTCCAAGGTGAGCAGCCGCGTGAGCAACGGTGCCGCTTCAACAGATGCCCCGGCGGTGCTGACACACCCCGGGGCCGGACACCGGAGGATGATTCCGATGCCAGACCCGACAGTACGCGAGATGTTGCTGGCGAAGGTCGACGAGCTCGTGGCCAAGCTCGTCACGTTGCTGGCCGAGATCAGGGCGGTGACCGAGCAGCTCGAGCCCGAGCGGGCCCGCTCGTGCCGGAACGCTCTGACGATGGCCGACGTGATGGTCGACGAGATCCGCCTGCGGGCCCATGCCCGGCCGCTGGACACCGACGACCACTAGTCCCAGCCCACGACCTGCCGCCTCTCGACCCCTGCGGGTTGGGGGGCGGTCTCGCGTGTGGCGAGGGATCGACGGCCACCCTGCGGCGTGCTTCGCTCCGGGCGCTCGCACAGGGTGGTGTTGGAAACAGTACTCGTGGATCGCCAACTTCCACATGCGTAGTTCGCCAAACCCGAAACAAAACTGGTGTCGTGTCCGACGGTTTGGTACTCTGAGTTTCATGTCGGATTGGACGCAACAGGCGTTCCGCACCACCGCACTCGAACTCGCCGAGGCTGAGAACGAACTGGAGCGGTGGCAACGCCGAGTCACCGCACTGCGCCAAATCAAGGCGGGGCTCGAGTCCTACCTTGCGATGGACCGTGAGCCTCCCGAGATGGTGGGCGTCGACGAAGGCGGCAACACCTACTCGTTGGCGTTCGCGCCGCTCCGGGGCCAAGCAGCGGTTCGGGCCGTTCTCCAGGAGCGTGCCGGCACCGTCATGACCGTGCCGGAGATCGCCGACGAGATCGTTCGGCGGGGCTGGATCGACGAAGGTGCCAATGCCCTCGACGCGACGCGCACGAGTGTGGGCCGCGCGGTCAAGTCGTACCGCCAGGTCCGGCGGGTCGGCCACGGCCAATACGTGTACGAGAACGTCGATGGCCCCACCGAAGCAGGGCCATCGCCACACCTCCCTACTCCACAAGAAGGAGGTGATTCCCATGCCCCCGTAAGTGAGTGACCTTCTGATCACCCGCCGGGTCGGCCGCTGGCACGGTCGGCCCGGCAACCGCGGGGGCGTAGTGCATGTGGTTAGCACACTGGTCTCGGGAACCAGAGAATCCGGTCCGAACCCGGACGCCTCCACTTCCCGCAACCGACAACACTGTACCGCCGAGGGGTCCAAAGGGCAGGTAAATCGCTATGTGCCTCCCCGGACAGCGGTCGAGCGGTGGAGCCCTTGGTCCTGCCGTTGCGTCGCTGCGACTCCTCCCGGGTGACCGGTGTCAGGGTCGGGGACGTCGCTGGCGTCGATGAGATCCCCGGGCCGCCTCGTGGGCGTCACCGCCCGCCTCCGCCAGCGGCAACGCGACTCCGGCGAGCTTGGCGACATGGCGGTCTAACTGTGCCTCGCGGGGGCAGCGCTCCGGCGCCCAGGTGGCAGCCACCAGAACTTGGCCTCCGGGGGCACGGGCGTGTCGTCGTCGACGAACCGCCAATCGCGCTCGCCGTCGAGGCGGTCGCGCGTCCACGCTGGCCGATAGTTCACGGCCTCCCGGGCGGTCCCATCGGCGAAGATCATCCAGCAGCGCTCCTCGGCGTCGTGGCCGAGCCCCACCATCATCGGGGCGTCGGGATCGACCGCCGGCCGCTCGTCCCACGGTGGCCCGTACCGCCACTTGTCGAGGTGCTCCTCGCGCAGCGCCAACATGGCCTGCCGATCGTGCGGATCGGGGTGCTCAGTCGCCGGCTGACGGAACTGAACCACGATCCGGTGACCACCGTGCACGCGCCGCCCGACGGGCCCGCCACGACCGCTCGACCTGCTCAGCCTCCGACGGCGAATCGGGCAGGTGAAGCTGGCGCACCAGGCGCGAGAGCACGACCTCGTGCTGGCGCCGTTCGGCCACCAGCGGGTGAGGCACCGTCTGGCCTCGAGAGCCGGCGGCCAGGAGCCCCTCCTCGGCGATCGTGACGTCCATGGCCGAGATCGTGTCGATCAGCCGACACACGCGCTCGAGAACCGCCAGCTTGTCGGGCCGGAACGTGTAGACGGTCACCACGTCACGCCAGAGGCGCTGGCCTTTCGCCCGGAGCCCGGGCGCGCACCTCGGCGACTTCCCTGCCGGCAGAGCGGCGACAGCGGGATCTGCCACGCCTTGCATCGTATTTCGCATGCCAATGCACCCCAGCGTTTCGGTTGCATAGCGACCGCCCGGCCGTAACGCCTCCCGGTCGGAATCTGAGGGGAAGCTGAGCCCCCCGCACCCCCCTCGCTAGCAGCGCGACACTGGACGGCATGACAGACGTGCGCCAATGCCCCTATTGCGAGCTGCGATTCGGGTCGCGCAACGAGCTCCAGGATCACGTTGCATCCGACCACCCCCGCGAGCTCGACGACGACGACACCGAGCCGCCCCCCGCTCGCCCATGACGATCCCGTAACAGATCCAGTTTTCGCGCGGGGTGTGGTTAAGGACGCTTAGAAAAAGCGAGCAGAGCGGTCAACGCGGTGCCGATGGTGGCGTCACTCATGCGGGGAGTTTCCCACCTGCGCCCCGGTGCTGGCGGCGGAGCTGGCCCTGTCCGTTTCGGACGTCTGGGCTCACGGTCGCATGGTGCTCACCACCACGAGCGGCGCGGCCGATGGTGGTCCCTGCCGGGTGGGTCCCTGTCGGGTCTCGCTGGGGCCGGGGGCACGTGGGCTGGGGGTGGTTGTCAGGGAGCGCCGGGGGCGCTGCTGGACGATCAGCAGCCGGGCCATCCGCCCGGCGACCCTACGGGTGGGCCCAACCCGAGGTCATGGGTTTCACCGATCCGAGCCCGAGGTCATGGGTTTCAGATTTGAAACGTATGACCTCATCCTGGACCGAACGAAACCTATGACGTCGGGAGCCCTACCCTCACAGCCATTGACCAACTGAGTTGAGCAATGCCTCGTTGGGCTCGGGGGGCAGCTCGGTGAGCGGGGTGGCGATCTCCTCGATCGTGGGGCCGTACTCGGCGGCGAGCGGGGCCAGCGCGTCGAGGTCGAACTCGTACAGCTCGGCCACGTTGCCCGCCAGCAACCGGCGCAGCTCGGCCGGGTCGGTGTCGTGGAACAGCGCCCGTAGGTGCTCCCGCGTGTACGGGTAGGTGCCCTCGTCGTGGGGGTAGTCGCTGCCCCACATGAACCGGTCGAGCCCGATCTTCTCGCGGGCGGCGGCATCGGCCGGCCCTGGCTGGCTCACGCCCATCCACACGTTCTGGTGGAAGTACTCCGTCGCCGAGCGCGACAGGACGTGCTCGGCGCCGTAGCGGATCTCCCCCGTGGCACCGGTCTTGCGGATGCGCGCCAGCACCTTGTCGAGCCGGTCGAGCAGGCCCGGCGCCCAGGCGCAGCCGCTCTCGGTGACCACGAACCGCAGCCGGGGGAAGCGCTCGAAGATGCCCGACAGGATGAACTGCACCAGCGGCCGCTGCGAGTAGAACGGCACCTCGTTGATGTACAGCAGCATCGACACCGGGTAGGGCCCGTAGTCGGGCACGCCGGTGCCGCCGTGCACGTTGACCGGGACCTCCAGGTCCTCGATCACCGCCCACAGCGGGTCGTAGACGGGGTCGTACAGCGGCTTCACCCAGTGCACGTCAGGCGAGATGTTGGGCAGCAGGATGCCGCCCCGCAGGTTGTGCTCCTTGATCCAGCGGACGTCGGCGATGGCATCGTCGACGTCGTTGAGGAAGATCTGCCCGATGCCGGCCCGCCGCTCGGGGAACTCGCCGCACCAGTCGACCAGCCAGCGGTTGTGGGCCCGGATGCCGGCGAGCCGGTGCTCGTAGTCCTCGGGCTTGGGCGGCTGGGCGAACAGCACGAAGCTGGGGAAGAACGGCGGCACCGTGTTGGGGAAGATGACCTCGCCCACGATGCCGTCGGCCAGCTGCTGGCCGTTGCGCATGTCGTTGTCCCAGTTGCGATAGCGCCGGGTGTCGCCCAGGTCGCGGAAGGGGTTCTTGTACTTGCCGCGCCAGGCGTCGAAGTCGTCGAGGAACTTGGGGTCGAGGTACTCGCGGTACTGCTTGTGGCTGCCCCCGGCATGGCAGTCGGCCGAGATGATCGTGTACCGCTCCGTGCCCACGGCTCCCGCCGTTCCCGCGATGCCCTCGGTTGTCGCCCCGTTGGATGGCGTCATAGTCGCCTCCCTCCTCGTCTGCCCCCAGTCTATGTAGAACCTGTTCTCACGCCAGCCGGCGCCGCCGGCGACGTGGCCGCCGCCGTGAGAGGATGGCGGCGTGCGCCACAACATCGTCGAGGGTGAGCCGGGCATCTTCCCCGAGCCGATCACCCGCTTCATGCGGAAGATCGGCGAGCTGTTCGGCGCCAAGCGCAAGCGGATGGACGTGCCACCGGACGAACCGCCCGCCGAAGCACCGGCCGCCGGCGGCGGGACCACGGCCGGTCCCACGGCCGACACGGCGAGCACCGACCCGCCCACCGGGGACGACCAGCCCAAGCCCTGACCGTCTGCCAGAATCCGGCCCCGCCGAGCGCAGGCCCCACAGCTCGTTGTTGGCCCCGCGAGAATGTGTTCTACTTCGCCGTAGCACGCGAGCCGGAGGGAGCCCGCCGTGGACACCGACCAGATCAACCTGCTCGACCGCGACCGCTTCACGCAGGGCATCCCCCACGAGTGGTTCACGTGGCTGCGCGCCAACGCGCCGGTCTTCCACCACGACGAGCCCGACGGCGACGGCTTCTGGGTCATCACCCGCTACGACGACATCGTGACGTGCAGCCGCGACGCCGCCACCTTCTCCTCGGCCCAGGAGCTGGGGGGCGTGGTCACGCTCGAGGGCCCGATGGCGCCCCTGCCCGGCACCGAGATGGCCGGGAACATGATGCTGTTCATGGACCCGCCGGGCCACACCCGCTACCGCAAGCTCGTCAACCGCGGCTTCACGCCCCGGATGATCGCCGCCCTCGAACCCCACGTGCGCGAGCTGACCGTCCGCATCATCGAGGAGGCCGTCGCTCGGGACGGCGGCCAGTGCGACTTCGTCGTCGACGTGGCCGCCGAGCTGCCGCTGGAGGTGATCGCGGAGCTGCTGGGCGTGCCCCGAGAGGACCGGTTCAAGCTGTTCGACTGGTCCAACCGCATGGTCGGCTCCGAGGACCCCGAGTACCAGGTGAGCGACGACCACGTCACCGAGGCGCAGGTCGAGATGTTCATGTATGCCCAGCAGCTGGCCGAGCAGCGCCGGGCCGAGCCCCGCGACGACATCGTGACCACGCTGCTCAACGCCGAGGTCGACGGCGACAGGCTCACCGAGATGGACTTCAACCTGTTCTTCATGCTGCTGTCGGTGGCCGGCAACGAGACGACCCGCAACGCCATCGCCCACGGCATGAACGCCTTCCTCGAGAACCCCGATCAGTGGGACCTGCTGGTGTCCGACCCGGCGGCGCACATCCACGGCGCCACGGAGGAGATCCTGCGCTGGGCGTCGCCGGTCATGTTCTTCCGCCGTAACGCCCGGCAGGACTGCGAGCTGCGGGGGCAGACGATCAAGGCGGGCGAGAAGATCAGCCTCTGGTACATCTCGGCCAACCGCGACGAGGACGTGTTCACCGACCCGTTCACGTTCGACATCATCCGCGACCCCAACCCGCACATCGCCTTCGGGGGCGGCGGACCGCACTTCTGCCTGGGCGCCCAGCTCGCCCGCCTGGAGATCCGGCTGCTCTTCGAGGAGCTGGCGGCCCGGGTCCCGCGGCTCGAGGCCCTGGGAGAACCGGAGCGCCTGCGCTCGAACTTCATCGGCGGCATCAAGCACCTGCCGATGCGCCTGCGCCCCGCCGAGGCCCCGGCCGAGGCGCCGGCGGCCCCGGCGGCGACCTGAGGCTGCGATGTCGACCGTGGCACCCACCGCGACGCTGACGGCCGAGCAGCAGGACCGTCGCCGGCGGGTGATCGACGCCGCCTTCGAGCTCGGCGCCGAGCGCGGCTACGAGGCGGTGCAGATGCGGGACGTGTCCGCCATCGCCAACGTGTCGCTTGCAACCATCTACCGCTACTTCAGCTCCAAGGACCACCTGCTGGCGGCCGCCATGACCGAGTGGACCGCCCGCCTGCAGGCCCGGGTCGCGCAGTCGCCGCCGCGGGGCGACACCGCCGCCGACCGGCTCATCGACGTGCTCCACCGGGCGTGCCGGGCCATGGCCCGCCAGCCCAAGCTCAGCGCTGCGCTGGTGCGCGCGCTGTCGTCGTCCGACGCGGGGGTGCGCGACAGCGCGGCGGCGGTGCAGCAGCAGATCGAGGCGATGGCCAGCGGCATCCTCATCGACGTCACGCCCGCGGTCCGGTCCGACATCCTCGCCGTGCTCGGCCACGTCTGGTATTCGACGCTGGTGGCCTGGGCCAACGGCCGCATCGACTTCGACCAGGTCACCCGCGAGCTCGACCGGGCCGTCCACGTGCTGGTCGATCCTCACCAGCAGCGCCGCCGGCCAACAGCCTGACTACGTAGGCGGCCGCCGCTGCGCGCCCCGGACCAGCCGGCCGGGACGCTCGCCCGTCGCGTCGTCGTGGTCGCGCACCACCACGCCCCGCTTGATCGTCGCCACGTAACCCCGGGCCCGCTGGATCAGCCGACGCCCGCCCGCCGGCAGGTCGTACACCATCTCGGGGGCGTCGCTCGCCACGCGGTCGGCGTCGATCACGTTGAGGTCGGCCAGGTACCCGGGCGCCACCAGGCCGCGGTCGCCGAAGCCGCACAGCGTCGCCGTGCGCCGGGTCTGCAGGTCGACCGCCAGCTCCAACGGCAGGCGCTCGCCCCGGGTCCGGTCACGGGCCCAGTGGCTCAGCATGTAGGTGGGCATGCTGGCGTCGCACAGCAGGCCGCAGTGGGCGCCACCGTCGCCCAGCCCCACCACGACGTCGGGCTGGCCGAGCAGCTCGGCCAGCGCCCGGAAGTCGCCGTCGGCGTACCCGCCCAGCGGCATGTAGAGCAGCGCCCGCCCGTCGCGCTCGAGCATCAGGTCGTATGCGACCTCTGCGGGCGGCCGCCCCTGCTGCGCCGCCAGCGCGGCCACGCTGCGATCGGGGGGCGGCTCGTAGTCCGGCGGGTCGCCGAGAGGGAAGGTGTGGCCCCAGGCGTCGGCGATGAAGGCCGCCGCGCCGGCGTCATCCAGGGTCTCGCCCAGGATCGCGGCCCGCACCTCCGGTCGGCGCAAGCGGGCCACCCGCTCGCGCAGGGGCAGGTCGGCCAGCGGCCCGTACGCGGCGTGGAGCATGAACGGGTGGGCGCTGGCCTCGAGCCCCAACAGCACCGACGTCGACCGGCCGCCCGCCTGGGGAACGACGTGGGCGCCGGCGGCGTTGGCCCGGCGGGTCAGGTCCAGGACCGTGCGCCAGTGATCGGGGCGCATGTGGTCCTGCCCGATGGCGAAGGTGATGCGACATCCCGTCTCCCGGGACACCTCGGTCATCCATGCGAGCTCCGCCTCGGCATCGACCATGTCGCTGGTCAGCTCGAACAGGCCGGCCGGTCTCGACCCGCCCCCGGCCAGGGACCGGCCGATGCCGATCAGCTCGTCTGGCGACGCCGTCGTACCGGCCGCCAGCTCGCCGTCCCTGGCCCGGTGGATGATCGTGCGCGTCGTGGAGAAGCCCACGGCCCCGGCCGCCATCGCCTCGGCCACGACGGCGGCCATGGCGGCGATCTCGTCGGGCGTGGCCTCGGCGTTGGCGCCACCGCGCTCACCCATCACGTAGGCGCGCACCGCGCCGTGCGGGACCAGCGCGCTCACGTCCAGCACCCGGGGCAGGCGGTCGAGCTCGTCCAGGTACTCGGGGAACGTCTCCCAGTTCCAGGTGATGCCCTCGGCCAGGGCCGTGCCGGGAATGTCCTCGACGCCCTCCATGAGCTGGATCAGCCAGTCGTGGCGGTCGGGGTGCGCCGGGGCGAACCCCACCCCGCAGTTGCCCATCACCACGGTGGTGACGCCGTGCCAGCTGGACGGCGAGACCTCCGGGTCCCAGGTGGCCTGGCCGTCGTAGTGCGTGTGGATGTCGACGAACCCGGGGGTCACCACCAGGCCGCCCGCGTCGATCTCGCGGCGGGCCCGGCCGTCGATCCGGCCCACGGCGACGATGCGCTCGCCGTCGACCGCCACGTCGGCCGGGCGGCCGGGCCCACCCGAGCCGTCCACCACGTGGCCCCCTCGGATGACCAGGTCGTGCACGGGCGCCAGCCAACCACCGCCCCGCGGCCTCGGCAACAACCGCCCGATCACGGCCGGGTCTGGGGCTGGGGTGCCCATGGCTGGCGGGGCCGATGGCTCGTCAGCGGCTCATCGAGCGGACTGTGCGCATCGGGCTCGCCCCGCCCGAGCGGGCCCAGGTCCTGCTGTTCCGGGTGCGGGTGGACGAGCTGAGGGTGTCGGTCGAGCGTCCCTCGCGCCTGGTGGGCGCGCTCGCCGGAGCGGCGCCCGGTGCGCAGCGACCATGACGGCTGCGGTACCCGGGGCGCGACCGCGGCCAGCGCCACCGCGGTCAGGAGCGCGCCCGTCACCGCCACGGGCGCCGGAACCGAGCCGGCGACGCCGGTGCGATCCACCACGGCGTAGATGGCGTAGTGGGCCAGGAAGATGCCGAGGGTGTGGGCCGCCGCGCCCTGGACCAGCCGGTCGGCAGGGTGCAACCATGCGGGCCAGCGGTTCTGCCCGAGCGCGTAGAGCAGGGCGGTGCCGGCGAGGCCGGGCACCACGAACGACAGCCCCCCGGGATAGCGGTCGGGCGTCACCCCGTCGGCCAGCAGCAACACCGCCCCGGCAAGCGCCACTCCGGCCGCGGTGGCGGTCCAGCGGGCGGTCGGCCAACCGTCCGGTGCCCGCCGCCGCCATCCCCACCACGACGAGACCCAGGTATGTGACCGCCGGGAACTTCCCGGCGAGCACCTCGGACGCCCACCAGGCGTGGTCGTCGGCAACCACTCGCTCGGCCAGCATCCCCCCGGCCAACGTGCCCGCCGCCAGCCCCGGCAGCCATCGGGCCGGCACCGTGGCCGCGAGCGCGGCACCGACGACGACGGTGGCGCCCAGCGCCTCCAGCACCCCGAACATCGCCGGGTGCCGCCACAGCAGCCAGTCGAGGCCGAGGCCGATCGGCACGAGGAGGCCGTAGCGGCGGAGGATCTGCGCCGCCACCCGTGGCCGGGACACGCCGCGGCGCCGCCGGCCCGCCGCGAACAGCGACGCCGACGCGCCGGCGGCCACGAAGAAGGCCGGGGCCGCCACGTCGGTCACCGTGAAGGACCGCCACCCGGGCAGCACCGCCCGGGCGTCGCCGGTCAGCCATTCGGTCAGGTGGTGCACCACCATCGCCACCAGCGCCAGACCACGCAGCCGGTCGAGCGCGATCAGCCGGGCGGACGCCGGCCGAGCGGGTGCCGGGGTCGTGGCGCGCCGGATCGCGGTCGAGGTCGAGGAGGCCATGAGGCGTGGTGTCGTTTACCCCGCCAGCCGACGTCTACTCCTACCGCACACGGGCGGTCAGGTCATGTCAGGCCCCGTGCGCGTGATCGCACAGGCGCTCTTCGCCCTCCTTGATCTGGCCGCCACCGACGCCCTCGAGGGCGGCGAAGGGACCGCAGCGGTGCGGGACGATCCACACATGGATCATGGGGACCGGGACCAGCTTGGCGAGCCCCGGCGGGCATCCCTGGTCGGCGCCCGTCACGCCTCGGACCTGGGGCGCGTCGCCCTGGGTGAAGCACAGGTCGTTGTGAACGTGCCACTGGGTGAGCTTGCCGCCCAGCTCGGGCACGGTATCGAGCGTCTCGCCCTGGGGGAGCATGAACATCGCCGCCTCCAGGGTGCGGCTCCCGTCGGCAGCCACGCGATAGACGAGCGACTCGGGATGGTCGGGGTCGAGGACGTGCTGGTCGTTGATCGCATCCCACTTGATGAAGTGCTCGTAGCCGGTGAACCCGTCGCCGATCGAGCGGTAGCCCGCCGCCTCGGCGACGGCCGGATCCGACCACTGGGGCAGGCGCCACAGCGTGATGGCGATCAGGTTCTCGGCCGCGGCCTGCTGCTCGGGAGTGACGCCCTCGACCCCGCCCAGGTCGATCGGCTTGGTGGGGTCGTAGGGCGTCGGAGCCACGGTCGCCGCCTCGTGGCCGGCATGGGCATCGGTACCCGCGGCCTCGTCGGCCGTATCGCCGGCTGCGACGTCGTCGGCCGGGGTGTCGTCGGTCTCGCTCGCGTGGTCGTGCCCGGCCGCGGCCTCGTCGCCGTGCTCGTGCCCCGCTGTCTCGGCACCGTCAGCGTGGCCGCCGGCGTGGCTGTGGGTCCCCGCCCACACCATCCCGGGGCCGGCAAGCGCCACAGCGACCAGCGCCGACACACCAACCAGCGCGGGCTGCCGCCCGGTGAGGCGGCGCGGGCGCGAAGCCCGCTCCGGCCGGGCCGCCAGCAGCGCGGCCGCGACGGCGACGAACGCCAACGCCGCCGCCAGCGTGTCGGCGAACTGCGGATCCTCCTGGACGTCGAGCCCGGTGACGAAGCCGATGCCGCTGGTCTTTGCCAACACCCACCCGCCGACCGCGGCGACGTTGCCGGCCACGCCGACGAGGGCCACCGGGCGCGACGGCCGCACCAGGGCCAGCACTCCCCAAGCGATCTGGAACACGGCCGTGAGCGCGAACGCCACGACCGCCGAGCGATGCTCGCTGTGCGCGCCGGCGGCGGTGGCGTGGATGGCACCCGCGCCGATCGACGCCAATGCCGCGACCGAGACGAGCGCGCGGGGACCCTCTGATGACGAGGCAGTGGCCACGGCGATCTCCCTCCCGGTGGTCGGCGCAGGCGAAGGCTACGCCTGCAACCGCACGAGTTACACGCGGCGTGCAGTTTGACCGGGCGCTCCCGTGAAACGGCCGGTGGCGAGGCCGGCGGGCCGCCAGCGCTCGGGGTAGCCGGGACCGAGCCGGGCGGTCACGTCCCGCAGCTCGACCGGCTCTCCGCACTGCGAGCACACCACCTCGGCCTCGAGGTCGTGGCCGCACGGCCGATGGTGCAGCACCACGGGCGGTCCCTC
>DASQUK010000249.1:0-38328 GCA_035641315.1 Acidimicrobiales bacterium
GGCGGGGCCGGATGAACCCCCGCCTGTCCCGCGAGTGGCTGCGCTACCTGGTGACGGTGGGAGCCCGCCGGCACGCCGACGGGTGGCGCTGGAAGATCGACCCGGCGCTCCGGCTCGGCGGCTTCGGGCCCTGGCGGGCCCAGTGGGCCCTGGCCCGGCTGCCCGGGATGGGCATGCCGCTGCTGGCCGTGCTGGGGCTGCAGCCCGAGACCATGGGATCGGGGACGCAGCCGGCCGACGTCGAGCCCAACCTGCCCCCCGGCGCCCGGGTCGTGGGGTTGGAGGACGCCGGCCACTTCGTCCACATCGAACAACCGCAGCGGGTCGCCGATCTGGTGCTCGACTTCCTCGGGGCGCCGGCGTGACGTTCGCCTCGGTGACCGTTCGCCACAGCCGGATCGAGCTGGCGCTGCACGGCCTGCGCGAGGCCACGGCCGAGGGTGACGTGCGGCCACTGCTGCACCTGCACGGGCTGGGGGAACGCTCGCCCGCGGCCGTGCCCGGCCACCTGGCCGCCTGGCCGGGACCGATCTGGGCCCTCGACTTCACCGGCCACGGGAGGTCCACCGTGCCGGTGGGCGGCGGCTACTTCTGCGAGCTGTTGATGGCCGACGTCGACGCCGCCCTGGCCCACTTCGGCCCCGCGACCCTGTACGGGCGGGGCCTGGGCGCCTACGTGGCGCTGCTCACCGCGGGCGCGCGTCCGGAGCTGGTGCGGGGCGCCATCCTCGACGACGGGCCGGGGCTCACCGGCGGCGGCGGTGAGCCGACCACGCCCTACGTGCTGCCCGAGCCGCTGGACACCCCCGGCCCGCCCGATCCCTACGCGCTGCTCGAGCTCAGCCAGGACGTCCGTCCGCCCGACTACGCCACGACCTACGCCCGCCAGGCGGCCACCCTGTCGGGCCTCGACGTGGCGCTGGCCGTCTGCGCCCGGGTGCGGCCGCCGTGGCTGGCGGCGGTGGCCGCCGAGCCGGGTGCCCGCGAAGTCGACCGCTCCGGGGCCGTGGCGCTGTTCGCTGCCACCTAGCCGCCGTTGGTCACAATGAAACGACGATCAGGCGTCGCGGGAGGCGACGAAGCGGGCGAGGTCGACCAGCTCGTCGCGGGCCTGCGGGGCGATGTCGGCGGCGCCGATGGCGTCGATCGCCCGGATCGTGAGCCGGTCGATGAGCTGCTCGATCTCGTCGAGGGCACCGGTGTCCACCAACAGCTGCTGGATGGCGGCGACCTCGCCGTCCGACAACCCGGGCTGGCCGACGTTGTCGAGCAGACCGGTGCGCCCGTCGTTGGCCCGCTCGGCGGCCACGGCCAGCAGGGGCGTCGGCTTGCCCTCCCGCAGGTCCTGACCGACAGGCTTGCCGGTCACGGCCGGGTCGCCGAACGCGCCGAGCACGTCGTCGCGGAGCTGGAACGCCTCGCCCAGCGGATCGCCGTACGCCGACAGCGGCGCCCGTAGGTCGCCGAGCCGGCCCGCCAGCGCCGCCCCCACGTGCAGCGGGCGCTCGATCGTGTACTTGCCCGACTTGTAGCGGGCGATGCGGTGGGCGGCGGCCCGGTCGCGGTTGGCCTGGGCAGTGGCCATCAGGTCGAGGTACTGGCCCACGTTGAGCTCGAGCCGCAGCTCGTGCCACACGGCGGCGGCGTCGGCGGGGACGTCGCCGAGCAGCAGGTCGGCATACACGTGGGACAGGTCGCCGACGAGGATGGCGACGCCTTCCCCGTAGCGGCGGGCCTCGCCTCGCCAGCGCGACGCCTGGTGCTCACCGGCGAAGGTGAGGTGGGTGGTGCTGGCGCCCCGACGGGTGTCCGACCCGTCCATGACGTCGTCGTGGACCAGGGCGAAGGCGTGGAGCAGCTCGAAGGCCGCTCCGGCGCTCACGATCCGGGGATCGTCGGGGTCGCCACCCGCGCCCACGAACGCCCAGTAGCAGAACGCCGGTCGCAGCCGCTTGCCCCCGGCGTCGACCAGATGGCGCAGGGCCTCGAGGGGCTCGACGATGGCCGGGTCGACGGATCGCCAGCGGCTGATCTCGGCGTCGAACAGCCGGGCGAGCCGCTCGTCGACGCGTGCCGCGACGGCGCGCAGGCCCGGCGGCGAGGGGGCGGGCGAGCGGGAGCGCATGTGCAGCCCCCACGTTACGGCGTCGTGGATACCGTGCCGAACAGTGGCAGTTCCGCATCGCGGTCGGGGCGTGACAACGGTGGCGGCGGCGCTGCTCGCGACCGGATTGGCTGTGAGCGGTTGCGGCGGGCGCGAGCGCGAGGAGCCACGCGACGGGCTCGAGCCCGACACCGCCCGCTTCAGCTATGGCGACCGGCAGGTCGAGGTGCCGCTCACCTCGTGCGGGCTCGACGAGGACGAGGACGTGATGGTGCTCGCGGGCCGGCGGGGCGCGGTGGTGATACAGGCGGCGGCCGACCTCGGCGAGGACGGGTCGGACCGCACCGGGGTCACGGCCGATCTCGGCGCCGCGGGCATCCTCGGCGCCTTCGGCGCCGAACTGGAGCACGGCCCCGCCGGTGAGATCGAGGATGTCCGGATCGACGGCGACCGGCTGATCGTCGAGGGCACGTGGGTGACGCTGGACGGCCAGCTCGAACCCTCGCGCGGCGCGTCCGCCGACCGGGTCACGGGCGAGCTGCGGGCCCGCTGCCCGGAGGACGGCGAAGGCGAGACCGCCGTGGCTTCAGCCGACCGGAGGCAATAGCCCACCGTGAGCCGGAGGTTGAGGAAATAGCGCACGCTGGGCGTGGGCCATCTACTCGACCTCGGCCTCAGCATCGGGAGCGGCGTCGTGATCGTCGCGGCCGGGACCCGCCGTCTCGGACTCGAGCTCGGCTACCACCTGCTCGACGTCGAACCGGGCGCTGGCGATGCGGTTGCGGCACAAGCGCAGCAGCTCTGCCGCCCGTCGCACGCGGCTGCCGAGCACGTCGACGTCGACCTCGTCGCCGTCGAGCTCTTCGAGGATGCCCTCCAGCTCGGCCAGCGCCTCCGCGTACCCGATCTCGGGCTCAGTCATCGCCCGCTCCTCGCGTGGTCGAACCCGTCACCGCGCTCCGCACCTCGCCGTCGGCCAGCGTCGTCGTCAGCTCGTCGCCCTCGGCCGCCTCGGACACGGACCGGAGCACCCGGCCGCCGGCCTCACGCGTGATCGACCAGCCGCGGGCCAGCGTGCGGGCGGGGTCGAGGGCGCGCACCTGCGCCTCCAGCCGGTCGAGGTCGTGGGCGGCGGCCGCCACCAGGCGGGGCGGTCGGTGCACCAGCCGCTGCTCGCCGACCGCCAGCGCCGACTCCTGCCCACGCAGGTGGCCCCGGGCGCTGGACGAAGCGCGGCCCGCCGACCGCTCGAGCGCCCGGGCCGACCGATCGAGCGCCCCCGTCGCGGCCCGGCGCACGCGCGGGGCGCAGGCCGCGAGGTCGCGGTCGGCGGCGGCCAGCCCCTGGCGCGTGGCCACGGCCACGTGGCGTCCGCACGTACGCAACCGCTCCGCCTCGCCCCGCAGCTCTCGCCGCACCGTCGCGGCGATGTCGTGCCACACGTCGACGGTCCGCCGCTCGAACGCTCGCACGTCGTCCACCACCGCCTGGGCGCAGGCGGTGGGTGTCTTGTAGGCGGCGTGGGCCACCTCGTCGGCGATCGTGCGGTCGATGTCGTGGCCGATGCCCGTGAGCACCGGCACGCCGAGCGTGGCGATGGCGCGGGCGATGGTCTCGCTGTCGAAGGCGGCCAGGTCGGTCGTCGCGCCGCCACCCCGCACCAGCAGCACCGCGTCGACCCCGCGAGCCGCGACGGCGGTCAGGGCCCGCACCACCGACCGCGCTGCGTTCACCCCCTGCACCCGCACGTCGGCCCGGACCACACGGAAGCCGACGCCCGAGCGCCGGAGCTCGTCGAGGACGTCGTGCTCGGCCGCGCTGCCGGCGCTGGTCACCAGCCCCAGTCGCAGCGGCACCAGCGGCGGGGGCAGCGCGGCCTGGCGGCCCAGCAGCCCCTCGGCGTCGAGCCGGCGGAGCAGCCGCTCGCGCTCGGCGGCCAGCCGACCGAGCGTGAAGTCGGGGTCGATGTCGGACATCTGGAGCTGCAGCCGTCCACCCCGCGGCCAGTAGCCCAGCCGTCCCCGGATGCGGACCTCGGTGCCGTCGATCATCCGCACGGCGTTGCCACCGGCGGCCAGGCGGGCGTTGACCCGGCGCCGGGCGTCGTCGAACAGCACCACCGGCAGCGTCGCCAGCGGCGGCTTGGACAGGTCGCCCCCCGGTGCGGGCTCGATCAGATCGAACCAAACCATGCCGGTGCGGCCCCGGCTCAGGTTGTGGACCACGCCCCGCAGCCACACCTCGTCGGGGAACGTGCGCCGCAGCGCGACCGCGACCGCTTCGCCGACCTCGGTGACCGACCAGGTCGGCTCGTCGGGGTCGTCCCAGAGGGTCTGGGGCGTCGCACCACGCTGTCGCACGGGCCCGACGTTAGCGACGGCCTGTGACAACCAAGCCAACCCCCTCTAGCGTCGGAGGCAGTGCACACCGAGATCGCCCCCGGAGTCCTGCAGATCGACACGCTCCTCGGCGGCTGGCAGCAGGTCACGGCGGGCTACCTCGTCACCGGCGAGTCCCCCGTGTTGGTCGAGACCGGCAGCCAGACGTCGGTCCCCTCGCTGCTGGCCGCCCTCGGTGAGCTGGGAGTCGACGGCGCCGAGCTCGCCGGCGTTGCCGTGACCCACATCCACCTCGACCACGCCGGCGGCGTGGGCGACGTGGCCGCCGCCTTCCCGAACGCCACCATCTACGTCCACGAACGCGGCGCCCGCCACCTGGTCGACCCCACCCGGCTGGTCAACAGCGCCGCCATCGTCTACGGCGACCTGCTCGACTCGCTCTACGGCCGGCTCACCCCCACGCCGGCCGAACAGGTGCACGTGCTGGCCGACGGCGAACAGATCAGCGTGTCGTCCAACCGCACGCTCACCACGGTCGACTCGCCGGGCCACGCCAAGCACCACCTGGCGCTCCACGACTCGGACTCGGGGATCCTGTTCGCCGGCGACGCCGTGGGCGTGCGGCTGCCGGAGGTCGGCGTGCTGCGGCCGGCCACCCCCCCGCCCGACTTCGACCTCGACCAGGCGCTCACCTCGCTCCAGCGGTTCGCGGAACGGCGGCCCGCGGGCATCGCCCTGGCCCACTTCGGACTGGTGCCCGACCCGGTGGAGATCCTGGAAGAGGCTCAGCAGACGTTGCGCCGGTGGGGCGAGGTCGCCGAGGCGGCATGGCGGGAGGGCCGCGACATCGCCGAGGCGCTGTCAGAGCAGTTCGGCAAGGAGCTCGAGGGCAGCGATCCCGCCCAGCGCGAGAAGCTCGAGACCCTCAACGGCATCCACTCCAACGCCGCCGGCTTCCGCCGATGGCTCGAGACCCGCGCATCGGCCCCTGCCACGCACTCCCATCCTCATCCCCACTCCCACGACCCAAGGAGCTCCCATGCCTGACGCCGTCATCGTCTCCACGGCCCGCAGCCCCGTCGGCCGGGCCATGAAGGGATCGTTGGTCGAGTGTCGACCCGACGACCTCGCCGCCACCGTCGTCAAGGCGGCGCTGGAGAAGGTGCCGCAGCTCGATCCCCAGTCGGTGGACGACCTGCTGATGGGATGCGGCCAACCGGCGGGGGAGTCGGGCTTCAACGTCGCCCGGGTCGCGGGCATCCTGGCCGGGATGCCCGACGTGCCGGGCGTGACGGTCAACCGCTACTGCTCGTCGTCGCTGCAGACGATCCGCATGGCGGCCCACGCGATCAAGGCCGGCGAGGGCGACGTGTTCGTCAGCGCCGGCGTCGAGACGGTGAGCCGGTTCGGCAACGGCATGGCCGACAGCGGCGCGCACAACCCGCTGTTCGGCGAGGCCGAGTCCCGCACCGCCGAGCGCGCCAACGGCGCCGACGCCTGGGCGCCGCCGGACGGGCTGCCCGACATCTACATCGCCATGGGTCAGACCGCCGAGAACGTGCGGCTGGCCGAGGGCGTCGGCCGCAAGGAGATGGACGAGTTCGCCGCCCTTTCGCAGCAGCGGGCCGTGGCCAACCAGGAGAACGGCTACTGGGACGGCGAGATCACGCCCATCACCACGCCGTCCGGCACGGTGGTCAGCAAGGACGACGGCCCCCGCCCCGGCACCACCGCCGAGAGGTTGGCCGAGCTCAAGCCCGTGTTCCGCCCCGACGGCGAGGTGACGGCCGGCAACGCCTGTCCGCTCAACGACGGCGCGGCCGCCGTGATCGTCATGAGCGACACCAAGGCCGCCGAGCTGGGCATCCAGCCGCTGGCGCGGATCGTGTCGTCCGGCGTCACCGGCCTCAACCCGGAGATCATGGGCCTCGGCCCCATCGAGGCGTCACGCCAGGCGCTGGCGCGGGCGGGCATGACCATCGACGACATCGACCTCGTCGAGATCAACGAGGCGTTCGCCGCCCAGGTCATCCCCTCGGCCAGGCACCTCGGCATCCCCTGGGACAAGCTCAACGTCAAGGGCGGCGCCATCGCCCTCGGCCATCCGTTCGGCATGACCGGCGCCCGCATCATGACCACGCTCATCCACGCCCTGCAGGACGAGGACAAGACCTTCGGCCTCGAGACCATGTGCGTCGGCGGCGGTCAGGGCATGGCCATGATCATCGAGCGCCTGAAGTAGGCGGGGCGGCGTTTCCTGGCGCCGTTTCGGTTGCTCACCAACCAGTTCCGCGCCAGGAACGGCTCGAGCGATGCTCGGTCAGCTCGGGCTGGCTCACAGGTCCACGCGCCACGTCTGGCCGACCAGGTCGTGGCCGAAGCTGTGGTGCGGCTCTTCCTCCACCAACTCGAAGCCGGCGGCCTCGTAGATGCGGCGTGCCGACACGAGCACGCTGTTGGTCCACAGCACCATGGAGCGGTAGCCGGCCCCCCGGGCGAAGCGGAGGCACTCGTCGACCAGCCGGGCGCCGATGCCCAGGCCGCGGGCGGCGGGCTCGACCAGGAGGACCCGCAGCTGGGCGGTCTCATCGTCGTAGCGGGTGCACAGCACGCATCCGGCCGGCGCGCCGTCGACCTCCGCGATCCAGGCGCGCTCGCGTGCCGGGTCGCGGTGCTCGCCGTAGTCGGCGACGATGCGGGCCACCATCGCCTCGAACGTCTGGTCCCAGCCGTACTCGGCGGAATAGATCGCGCCGTGGCGCTGGACGATCCATCCCAGTTCGCCGGGACCGGGCTCACGCAGCAGGTAGGCGCGGGGCGGCTCGGCGGCCGGCGGCGCCAGCGTGGCCTGGATGGTCGTCATCGCCGCCACCAGCCGGCGCCGCTCGGTGGCGGGGACATCGGCGAGCATGGCGGCGGTGTCCGCGTTCGCCCGCTCGTCGAGCCGGCGGAACTCGGCCCGCCCCGCCTCGGTGAGCCGGATCACCTGGCGCCGCCCGTCGTCGGGCGACCGCTCGGTGGTGACGAGGCCGGCGTCCTTGAGCCGGGCGACGATGCGGGTGAGGTACCCGGCGTCCAGCCCGAGCTCGGCGCGGAGGTCGGCCAATGACCGCGGATCGGTCGTCAGACCGACGCCATGGGGGGTGGCGGCTGGGGGTCGGGCCGGAGACTCCGCCTGCGCCACCTCGAAGAGGACACGGGCCTCGGTCAGCGACCAGGGCGTGTCGAGCAGCCCGGCCTGGAGGACGCCGATCTGGCGGGTCCAGAACCGGTTGAAGGCCCTGACGGTGGCGAGCTCGTCGGCGACCAGCATCTCTGCCTCCCACAAGTGAATACTTGACGAAGGCAGATAATAGGCAGCGGTTCGCGCTAGGGGAGGCCGGCGTGGGGTGCGTCCACCCGGGTCGTGAGCAGCATGGCCTCGCGGGAGGTGGCGCGGTTGGACTCGAAGAAGTCCGGCGCGGCGCACGCCAGCAGGGTCTGACCGTCGTCGCCGCCGAGCATGCAGGCGTAGATGCCGAGGCCGTCGGGGGCGGGGATCTCCTCCACCACGCCCGTGTCCTCGGCTACCCGCACCAAACGGTGGCCGAGTGCGTCGGCGGCCCAGATGCAGCCCTCGGCGTCGAGGGCGCAGCCGTCCGGGGTCACGCCGTCGATCGCCGCCCACACGCGCCTGTCGATGAGGCCACCGTCGTCGCCGATCGTGAACGCGGTGTAGCGGGCGCCCATGGTCTCGCCCACGATCAGCGTCGATCCGTCGGGGGTGATGACCGACCCGTTGGGGAAGGCCAGGTCGTCGGCCGCGACGTCGACGGCGCCATCGGGGGCGACGTGGACCAGCCGGGCGGTGCAGGGCGCAGCGCCGGCCATGATGTCGAAGCCGAAGTTGCCGACGTAGGCGTGGCCGCGGGCGTCGACGACGATGTCGTTGGCGTGCCCGCCGCAGTGCTCGTCGATGTCGGCGTGGGTGCTGACGGCGCCGTCGGGCCAGCGGCGCAGCACCCGCCGGTCCTTCATCGAGACCACCAGCAGCGAACCGTCCGGCATCCACCCCAGGCCGGACGGCTGCGCATCGACGGTGAGGACCTCGCCGGTGGTGCCGTCGGGATCGATGGCGAACACCGTGTGCCGGTAGAAGTCCGACACCCACCACCGGCCGTCGCGCCAGCGCGGTCCCTCGAAGAACCCGCCCCCGTCCGCCAGCGTTGTGAACGTGCGATCGCTCATGGGCCGGGACGGTAGTCCCCCTGCGTTGGGGCCAACCGGGTGCCGTAGACGGGTGCGGGGGCGGGTGCCTTGGCCAGCAGCTCGTCGACGACGGGACCCAGCTCCGCCGGATCCCAGCGGCCCCCCTTGTCGACGGCGGGGCCGTGCTGCCAACCGTCGGCCACCGACACCTTGCCGCCCTCGATCTCGAAGACCCGGCCGGTCACGTGCGCCGACTGCGCCGAGCCGAGCCACACGACCAGCGGCGCCACGTTGTCAGGGGCCATCGCGTCGAACGCCTCGGGATCGTCGGGTGGGGCCATCATGTCGGCGAAGGTGGTCTCCGTCATGCGGGTGCGCGCGGACGGGGCGATGGCGTTGGCGGTCACGCCGTAGCGGCCCAGCTCGGCCGCCTGGACCAGGGTGAGCGTGGCGATCCCGCCCTTGGCGGCGCTGTAGGCCGACTGCCCGACCGAGCCGAGCAGCCCCGCGCCCGACGACGTGTTGACGATGCGGGCGTCCACCGGCTCGCCCGCCTTGGAGCGCTCCCGCCAGTGCTCGGCGGCGAACCGGCCGACCGCGAAGTGGCCCTTGAGGTGGACCCGCACCACCGCGTCCCACTCGTCCTCGCCGGAGGACACGAACATGCGGTCGCGCACGAACCCGGCGTTGTTGACCACGACGTCGAGCCCCCCGAAGGCATCGACCGCGGTGCGGACCAGGCGCCGCGCGCCCTCCCAGTCGGCTACGTCGTCGCCGTTGACCACGGCCTCGCCGCCGGCCGCCATGATTTCGTCTGCCACCTCCCGGGCCGGCGTGGGGGAGCCGCCGGTGCCGTCGAGCTCGGCGCCGATGTCGTTGACCACGACCTTGGCGCCCTGGCGGGCGAACTCCAGCGCGTGCGCCCGGCCGATGCCCCGCGCCGCGCCGGTGACGATCACCACCCGGCCCTCGCAGATCCCCGTCATGGCGGGCATGGTGACACACGATCTGACGGGCTGTCAGAAGGCGTTCGCCTCCGCCCACGCCGGTCGGCCAGACTGCCCAGCCACCGTGGAAGCCGCCCTCCACCTCACGCCCATCGAGTACGCGGTCGCCCTCGCGGTGGTGGCACTGGGCACGGTGGTGCAGGGATCGGTGGGGTTCGGGGTCAACCTGCTGGCGGTCCCGGTGTTGGCGGTGATGGAGCCGGACGCGCTGCCCGCCACCCTGACACTGTTGGCACTGCCGCTGGGGACCGCCATGGCCCGTCGCGAGCGCCACGGCGTCGACTGGCCGGGCGTGGGCTGGTTCATGGTCGGGCGGCTGCCGGGCACCGTGCTCGGGGCGCTGGTGGTGGCGTCGGTCGCCGGGGACACGATCTCGGTGCTGGCGGGATCGGGCGTCCTGCTGGCGGTCGGCATCAGCCTCATGACCGCGACCGTGCGGATCACGCCGGGATCGACCATGGCGGCGGGCGTCGCGTCGGGCGCGATGGGCACGGCGACGTCGATCGGCGGCCCGCCGCTGGCCCTGCTCTACCAGCACCGGGAGGGGGCGGTGCTGCGGGCCACGCTGGCGGTGACGTTCGCCATCGGGACGCTGGTGTCGCTGGGGGGGCAGGCGGCGGCCGGCGCCCTGGCCGCCTGGCACGTGGGCCTGGCCCTGGCCCTGTTGCCCGCGACCGTCGCAGGGCTCTGGGTCAGCGGGCACGTGTCCCGCCGGCTCGACGGCGCCTGGTTGCGCC
This sequence comes from Acidimicrobiales bacterium, assembly GCA_035641315.1. Classification (GTDB taxonomy): domain Bacteria; phylum Actinomycetota; class Acidimicrobiia; order Acidimicrobiales; family VFJN01; genus DASQUK01. The sequence continues at coordinate 10,376 of DASQUK010000249.1, forward strand.
CGCTGGTGCTGGCGTTGGCAGCGGCCGCGGCCGTCGCCGCGGTGATCCGAGGGCTTGCGTGAGACTGCTGGATCCGCGGCCGGGCGGGCCGGGGGGCCCGAGGTCATAGGTTCCACCGCCGGGAGGGCGAGGTCATAGGTTTCAGACCTGAAACCCATGACCTCGGGCGTGGATCGGTGAAACCCATGACCTCGCCTACCGACGACGAGCGGCTGATCGACGACTACCGCGCGCTCAACGACCCCGAGCTGCGGCGGGCCGTCGAACGGCGGGGCAACTACTTCGTCGTCGAGGGGCGGCTGGCGCTCGAGGTCCTCCTCGAGTCGCCCTACCCCGTCCGGTCGGTGCTGGTCGCGGCCGGTAAGGCCGAGCCCATCGCGGCGCTGGTGGGCGATCGGGCACCCGTGGTGGTCCGGCCCGAGGCGGACCTGGCGGCGATCACCGGGTTCCCGTTCCACCGCGGCGTCCTGGCGGCGGCCGAGCGGCGACGTCCCCCGCTGTTGCGCGACCTCGTGGCCCACGCCCGCACGGTCGTGGTCCTTGAGGGCATCGGGGACCACGAGAACGTGGGAGCCCTGTTCCGCAACGCGGCGGCGTTCGGCGTCGACGCCGTGCTGCTCGACCCCACGACCGCCGATCCGTTGTACCGCCGCAGCGTGCGGGTCTCGCTGGGCCACGTCCTCCGGGTGCCGTGGGCGCGCCTCGATCCGCTGCCAGAGGGGCTCCACCAGCTCCGGGCGCAGGACCTCGAGCTGGTGGCGCTGACTCCCAACGGGGAGGCCGAGCCGATCGACAGGGTGGCGGAGCAGGTGGCGGAGCGTCGCCGGGTATCCGCCGTCCCGGTCCGGCTGGCGCTGCTGCTCGGTGCCGAGGGGCCCGGGCTCAGCGGCGCCGCCCTGGCTGCGGCCGACCGGCGGGTCCGCATCCCCATGGCTCCCGGCGTCGACTCCCTCAACGTCGCGACCGCGGCGGCGATCGCGTTCCACCGCCTCACCTAGATTGGCGCGATGCCGGCGCTGACGGGACCTGCGCTGTGCGCGGCCCTGCTGCTCGTGTTCGCGGGTGCCATGAAGGTGGTCGATCCGGCGATGACCGCGGGCGCCCTACGGGCGCTGCGGCTGCCGTCCTCGAAGCCGCTGGTGCGGGCGGGCGCCGGCGCTGAGCTCGTCCTTGGCCTGCTGGCCGTGACGGCGGGCTGGCAGGTGCTGTGGTGGCTGGTGGCCGCCAGCTACCTGACCTTCGCGGCGTTCGTGGTGGCCGCCCTGCGGGCCGGGACGATGCTGGGGTCGTGCGGCTGCTTCGGCCGCGAGGACACGCCTCCGCACCCCGGCCACGTGGTGCTGAACGTCGCGTTGGCGGCCGTCGCCATGGCGGCAGCGGTCCGGGACGTGGGCTCGCCCCTCGACGCCATCCTCGACGAGCCCGGCGAGGGGGCGGTGGTCGTCGGGCTGAGCCTGCTGGCGGTGGCCCTGCTGTACACCGCCTACACCGACCTCGCGAGAGCCCTGGGCCGGCGTCCACAGCGGTCCTAGGTGAGTGAGCGGTTCGGCCCCCGGCCGGGCAGCATGGTGAACATGACGGAGCTTCCACGGGGGCTGCGCCCCCGCACCCCATCGCCGCCCGGCTCCCTGGCTTGTCGACCCAACTATCCGCCCGTCTCGCGGCGACAAGGCGAGCGGGCTCTAGTTGGGTCGATCGCACGGTCGGCCGGTCAGGAGCTGCGCTCATGACCGCCACCCACGAGGTCACCAACCAGCCACCGCCGCTTGAGGGCTACGACGTCTTCGGGGCGGATGCCGCCTTGGTCGAGGCCGTCGAGCGGGAGGGCGCGGGCTGGGCGGCCGACGACCTGCACGGGCTCGGGCGCCTGGCCGGCTCGTCCGAGGCCATCGGCTGGGGATTCGACGCCAACCGCCATCCGCCCGAGCTGCGCACCCACGACCGCTACGGCCACCGCATCGACGAGGTTGCCTACCACCCCGCGTACCACGAGCTGATGCAGGTCGCGGTGTCGCACGGGCTCCACGGCGCGCCGTGGGCCGTCGACCAGCCGGGCGCCCACGTGGCCCGGGCGGCCGGGTTCCTCGTCTGGTCCCAGGTCGACGCCGGCCACGGCTGCCCCATCTCCATGACCTACTCGATCGTCCCGGCGCTGCAGAACCAGCCCGACCTGGCCGCCGAGTGGAAGCCTCGCCTGGTGGCCCGGGCCTACGACCCGCGCAACGTGGCGGCTCGCGAGAAGTCCGGCGTCCTCGCCGGCATGGGCATGACCGAGAAGCAGGGCGGTTCCGACGTCCGCGCCAACACCACCCGGGCCGAGCCACCCGCCGACGGCGACGCGGGCGACGGCGCCTGGCGGCTCACCGGGCACAAGTGGTTCTGCTCGGCGCCGATGTGCGACCTGTTCCTGATGCTGGCGCAGGCCCCGGGCGGGCTCAGCTGCTTCCTGGTGCCCCGCTGGCTGCCCGACGGCGAGCGCAACGCCGGCTTCCGGATCGTGCGGCTCAAGGACAAGCTCGGCAACCGGTCCAACGCCTCCAGCGAGGTCGAGCTCGACGGCGCCGCCGCCTGGATGGTGGGCGAGGAGGGCCGGGGCGTCCGCACCATCATCGACATGGTCGCCCACACCCGGCTCGACTGCGTACTGGGCGCCGCCGCCACCATGCGCCAGGCGACCGCCCAGGCCCTGCACCACGCCGCCCACCGCTCTGCGTTCGGGTCGACGCTGGTCGACCAGCCGCTGATGCGGGTGGTGCTGGCCGACCTGGCCGTGGAGTCCGAGGCGGCCACGGTCACCGCGCTGCGCCTCGCCCGGGCGTTCGACGACGCCGCCCGGGGCGACGAGGGCGCCGACGCCCTGAGGCGCATCGCCACCGCCGTGGGCAAGTACTGGACCTGCAAGCGCCAGCCCACCCACGTGGGCGAGGCGCTCGAGTGCCTGGGCGGCAACGGCTACGTCGAGGAGTCGATCATGCCGCGGCTGTTCCGGGAGAGCCCGCTCAACGGCATCTGGGAGGGGTCCGGCAACGTGATCTGCCTGGACGTGCTTCGGGCGATGGCCCGGGAGCCCGTCGCCCTGGAGGCCTTCCGGACCGAGATCGACGCCGCCCGTGGCGCCGACACCCGGCTGGACGCAGCCGTTGCCCGGGTGCGCCGCGAGCTGGGCGACCTCGTGGGCATCGAGGCCCGCGCCCGGCGGGTGGTCGAGGCGATGGCCTTGGCGCTGCAGGGCAGCCTGCTGGTGCGGTACGGGCATCCCGCGGTGGCCGACGCATTCTGCGCCTCACGCCTCGCCGGGGAGGAGGGACTGGCGCTGGGCACTCTGCCACCCGGGATCGACCTGGGCACGATCATCGAGCGCGCCCGTCCCAAGGTGGGGTGAGCGAGCACGAAGTGCGAGCGAACCATAAGCACTGAGCGGGTTTCCGATTACGAGAGATCCGATTCCCGGCGGCGGCCGTAGTTCCCGGGGCGGGCTTGTCATGCCGGGAGGGAACATGCGCAAGCAGCTGGTCAGGATGGTTGTGGGCGTGGTGGCTCTGGCGGTGGTGTGGGGGGCGACCGGAGGCCCGGCGTCGGCCGGGACGGCGGCGGCGGAAAGGGTCGATGGGGGGACGCCCGCCAGCATCGCCGTCGGCGTCGTGCGGCTCGACGGGCAGCAGGAGGTCCCGCCCGCCGATCCCGACGGTCGCGGGACGTTCGCCTACGTCGCCTTCGACAGCCGGATCTGCTACGTGCTGACGGCACAGAAGATCGAACCCGCGACCATGGCCCACATCCACGTCGGTCCCGCCGGGGTCAACGGCCCGATCGTCATCGCCCTGATCGCCCCGACGGACGGATTCTCCGCCGACTGCATCGAGGCGGTGCCCGACGGTTCGGTGGAGAACACCACCGAGGTATTGCTCCAGTCCGAGTTGGACGCCATCATCGCCAACGAACCTGGTTTCTACGTCAACGTCCACAACGCCCCCTTCCCCGGTGGCGCCATCCGTGCGCAGCTGCGGTAACGGCTGACCATTGACGGCGGTCCGGGGCCGGTGGCCCGAGTTCCCTGGCGGCCGGGCCCAGCGAAACCGGCTGCTAGGAGGTGAGCGCCGTCCGCAGCCGGCGGGCGGCGCTCACGCCCAGCAATGCCGCGAACCCGGCAAGCACGGCCAGCTGGGGGACGATCGCGCCCATGCCGTCGCCGTCGAACACGAGCTTGATCCAGGCATCCATGGCCCAGGCGTGGGGCGTGACGTGGCCGAGCACCCGCATCGTCCGGGGCACGATCTCGAGCGGCCACATGCAGCCGCCCAGCATCCCCATGGCGATGGCGATGGGTGCCCCCACTGACTGGGCCTGATCGGCGTCGGAGACGATCGACCCGACCAACAGCCCGACGGCGGTGGCAACGATCGCGAACAGCGCGATGAGCAGCACCGCGCCCACCGGGTCGCCCCAGTCGACCCCGAACACCACCGCCCCGATCACCACGATGAGCGCCGACTGCGATAGCGCGAACAGCAGCTTGGCGGCCCCCAGGCCGGCAAGGATCGTGCCGGTCCCGTGGGGCGTGGCCAGGAGCCGCCGGGTGATGCCCTGTTGGCGGTCGGAGGCCAGGATGGCGCCCACCACCAGCGTGTTCACGAACACGAACAGCACCAGGTTGGCGGGCGCCGTGTAGTCGAAGCCGAACTGTCCCACGTCCGTGCCGTCGTCGTCGCCGAGCGCCTCGGTGCGCACGGTGGCCGCAGGCAGGTCGGGGGCGAGCCGGTCGGCCGTGGCTGCGGCCTCGTCGTAGCTCCCGGCCCCGTGGTCGGACGCGAAGCGGGCCGCGGCCGTGCGTCCGGCCTCGTCGGCGACCGCCGCACGGACGGTGGTCTGGACCGCAGCCGCGGCGCCGGACGTGGGGTCGGCGACCAGGTCGACGGTGACGGTCTCGCCCGCCTCGATGCCCGACCCGAATCCGGCCGGCACCACCACGCCGGCGGCCACGGTGCCGGTGCGGATGTCCCGGCGCAGGGTGTCGAGCGAGTCGTAGCGGTCGACGTTGATGCTGTCGGTGGTGTCGAGGGCGTCGACCAGGGCGTCCGACCGCTCGGATCGGTCCCGGTCGACGACGCCGACGGCGAGCGCGTCCTCGTCACTGAACGTCGACCCGATGATCACGATGATGACGATGGGGAGCGCAAAGGCGAAGAACAGCGCTGTCCGGTCCCGGGCCACGCGCCGCAGCTCGTTGGCCGCGATGGTGGCGACCGCGCTCGTGGCCCTCATCCCCGTGCTCCGATGCGCCGGGGCAGCAGCACCGCCGCCACGGCTCCGGACACCGCCGCCCACGCCAGCAGCACCAGCACATGGGGGATGACGTCGGCGGCCATGCCGCCGCCCACCGACAGCTCGGCGAAGCCCTGGACGGCCCAGCCGTTCGGGGTGAACAGCGACAGGCGGCGCAGCGGCTCGGGCAGCTCGCCGGGCGGGAGGAAGTTGCCGCCGATCAGAGCGAACACGAAGGCCACGAACGTGGCCAGCGTGTCGGCGGCCGTCTCGGTCCGGGCCAGGGCCGCCACCAGGCCGGATAGGCCGGCGATGGCGAGCGAGACGGCGATGATCAACAGCACCACGCCGGCCGGGTCGCCCCAGTCGGCGTCCAGCGCCACGCCGGTGACGATCCAGATAACGCCGAGGGTGACGAGCGCGATCGCCACCACGCTGGCCGCCTTGCCCGCCAGGATCGTGGTGTCCCGGACGGGCGCGGCCCGCACCCGGTCGAGCACCCGGAGCCGCTGCTCGGCCAGCAGGTCGCGGGCCAGCGTCCCCACCAGCAGGAACAGGAACAGCAGTGCCATGGCCGGCCCGAAGTAGGCGCCCGGTGAGACGTCGCCGCCGGTGCCGGTCTGGGCGATGTCGATCGGCAGCTCGAGGCTCGCCAGCTCGTCCTCGGGCGGGACGCCGGCGCCTTCGGCGACGGTCGTGGCCGCTGCCAGGCGGGCCGCGTTGACGCGGGCGGTGAACCCCTCGGCCACCGAGCGGGCCACGGCGGCGGAGATCTCGCTGCCCGGGTCGGTGATCACCTCGATCTCGCCCGCATCGTCGCCGCCGAGGGACGCGCCGAAGCCCTCGGGGACGACGATGGCGGCATCGAGGTCGCTGTCGTCGATCTGGGACCGAGCCTGGTCGGCGCTGTCCACGGTCTCGAACCCCAGGTCACCCGCGTCGGCGTCGGTGACGCCCTCCACGAACTGGGATGCCACCGCCGATCCGTCCTCGTCGACCAGCCCGATGGTGGCGTCGATGTCGTCGCCACCCCCGAACGCCAGGCTGATGATCGCCGCCAACGCCAGCGGGCCCCCGATCGCCTGGATGAGGAACGACCGGTTGCGGAACCGCCGCCGCAGGTCCACCTCAGCGATCAGCCGCGCGGCTGCCAGCTGGCTCAACTGCGGCTCCAAGACTGAGGCAACCCGAGGCAATACGGTCCGATGGAGCGAGCTCGAGGCAATGCGGACCGGGGGCCGGTCCCCATTGCCTCGACAGCGGGAGCGCGACCCTTATTGCCTCGGGACGAAGTTCCTGCGCACACCATCGACCGACTCAGTCGCGCAAGGCCTTGCCGGTGAGTTCGAGGAAGACGTCCTCGAGGTCGGGCTCGACCAGCTCGAGTCCGCCGATCGTCACGCCCACCCGGCCGGCGGCGTCGACGATCCCTGCGAGCGCCGCCGGACCCGCCGTGACCCGCACCGCCAATCCTCCGTCCCTACGGTCGACGCCGACCGTTCCGGGCAGCTCGGCGCAGGCGGCGGCGAGCGCGTCCAGGTCACCCGTGCCGCTCACGTCCACGCGGTCGCCGGCGCCGACCTCGGACACCAGCTCGCGGCGTGTGCCCTCGGCGACCAGCCGGCCCTCGTCGATGATGCCGACGCGGTCGCAGAGGCGCTCGGCCTCCTCCATGTAGTGGGTGGTGTAGAGCACGGACAGGCCCTCGGCGCCGAGCGCCTCCACGCTCTCGAGGATGGCGTTGCGGCTCTGGGGGTCGACGCCAACAGTCGGCTCGTCGAGCACCAGCAGCTGGGGCCGATGCAGCAGCCCGGCGGCGATGTTGGCCCGCCGCTTCATGCCCCCGGAGTAGGTGTCGATGCGGTCGTCGCCCCGGTCGGCGAGCCCCACGATGTCGAGCACCTCGGCGACTCGCTGGTCGAGCAGGCTGCCCTGCAGCCCCTGCAGCCGGCCGAAGAAGCGCAGGTTCTCGTGTGCCGTCAGGTTGTCGTAGAGGGCCACGTCCTGGGGGACGAGGCCGATGGCCGCCTTGGCGTCCGTGGCCTCGGGGCCCATCGGCCGCCCAGCGACGGTCACCTCGCCGGCGTCACGGGACAGCAGGCCGCACACCATCGAGATCGTGGTGGTCTTGCCGGCCCCGTTGGGCCCCAGAAGCCCGTACGTCTCGCCGCGGGCGATGTCGAAGCCCACGCCGTCGACCGCCACGCGCTCGCTGTAGGACTTCCTCAGCCCGCGGCACGACAGCACTGTCTCCACCGTCTGCACCATCGGCGAGCGACCGTAGTTCGGCAGGTGCGCGGATTGGCTGTGACAGGTGGTACATGCATCCGTGCCCCGCACCTCCTCGACGCGGAGGTCGAGTCCAGCTTCCGCACATGACCCTGTCCGGCGAGCTGCGGAAGACGGCAACGGCGAGAGCTCCCAGCTAGAGCCGCTCGACGATGGTCACATTGGCTTGGCCGCCGCCCTCGCACATCGTCTGCAGCCCCCAGCGCCCGCCCGTGCGCTCGAGCTCGTGGAGCAGGGTGGTCATCAGGCGGGCGCCGGTGGCGCCGAGCGGGTGGCCCAGGGCGATGGCGCCGCCGTTGACGTTGACCTTGGCCGGGTCGGCGCCCGTCTCGCGCAACCAGGCGATGACCACCGAGGCGAACGCCTCGTTGATCTCCACCAGGTCGATGTCGTCGAGGCTCATGCCGGTCCTGGCCAGGGCGTGGGCCGTGGCGGGGATGGGCGCGGTCAGCATCCACACGGGATCGTCGGCCCGCACGGACAGATGGTGGATGCGGGCTCGGGGCGTGAGGCCATGGTCGGCCAGCCCCCGCTCGTTGACGATCAGCAGCGCCGCCGAAGCGTCGGAGATCTGCGACGAGCACGCCGCGGTCACCCGCCCACCCTCGGTCAGCACGGGCAACGAGCGGATCTTGTCCCAGTTCGGCTCCCGCGGCCCCTCGTCGGCCCGGCACTCGCCCAGCGGGGCGATCTCGGCGTCGAAGCGGCCGTCGTCCCGGGCCCGGATCGCCCGGGTGTGCGACTCGACCGCGAACCGCTCCATGTCGTCGCGGGAGATGTCCCACTTCTCCGCGATCATCTCCGCCGACCGGAACTGGCTCACCTCCTGCGTGCCGTAGCGGGCGACCCAGCCCGGCGACCCGGTGAAGGGGTCGTCGAAGCCCAGCGTCAGGGCTTTAGCAGCGTTCATGGCCGACGAGATGGGGATCTGCGACATCTGCTGCACGCCGCCGGCCACGACCACGTCCATCGTCCCCGACAGCACGGCCTGGGCGGCGAAGTGGATGGCCTGCTGCGACGATCCGCATTGCCGGTCGATCGTGGTGCCGGGCACGTGCTCGGGGAGCCCGGCAGCCAGCCAGCAGGTGCGGGCGATGTCGCCGGCTTGGCCGCCGATGGTGTCGACGCAGCCGAACACCACGTCCTCCACCGCGGCGGGGTCGATGCCGGCGCGATCGATCAGCGCCGTGAGGCTGTGCGCCCCCAGGTCCGCGGGATGCACGTGTGCCAGCCCGCCCCCACGCTTGCCCACCGGGGTGCGGACTGCGTCGACGATGTAGGCCTCGTCCATGGGTGGCTCCTCGGGTCGGGTGGTCAGATTCCGATGGCGGCGCCGACCCGGTCGCGGTGCCAGGCGGCGTCGCCCCACGCTGCGGCAAGCGCCCAGGTCCGCTTCAGGTACAGGTGCAGGTCGTGCTCGACGGTGTAGCCGATGGCCCCGTGGCATTGCAGGGCCCGGCGGCCGGCGAACCGGGCGGCGTCCGAGGCCATGGCCTTGGCCATCGACACGTCCCGGGCCCGGGTTTCGGCGCCGGTGGCCAGCGAGTGGGCGGCCCGGTAGACCGCCGGGCGGGCGAACGCCAGCTTCTCGAGCGCGTCGGCGAGGTGGTGCTTGACGGCCTGGAACGAGCCGACCGGCACGCCGAACTGGTGACGCTCGGCCACGTAGGCGACCGTCATGTCGAGCATCCGCTGGCCGAGCCCGACCAGCTGGGCCGCCGCCCCGAAGGCGCCCCGGTCGACGGCGAGCTCGACGGCGGCGGGGTCGTCGGTCACCAGCGTGGCGCGCGTGCGCTGCCAGTCCACGGTGGCGGCCCGCCGCGCCCGGTCGACGGTCTCGACGGCCGTGAGCCCGACCGCGGCCCGATCGACCACGTGGAGGGCGTTCGCGCCGGCGTCGTGCAACAGCAGCCGGTCGGCGTCGGCGGCACAAGCCACGTGGGGACCGCCGAGGTTGCTGGCAACCATGCCGGCGCCGGCCCCCACCAGCGGAGCCGCCACGGCCGCCGTCTCGACGATGGGATGCGGCAGTGCGGCCCGGCCGGTCTCCTCCAACACCAGCACCAGAGCCTGCTCGTCGAGCCCCAGCCCGCCGCCCGGCTCGGGCACACAGGCGGCGAGCACGCCCATGTCGGCCAGCCGGTCCCACACTCCCCGGTCGAGCGCGCCGGCGGCGGCGTCCCACGCCGCCCGCAGCGCCTCGGGCGGGCACTCCTTGTCGAGCAGGTCGCGCACGGCGTCCCGAAAGGCGAGCTGCTCGTCGTCGAACCCGAAGAACACGCCCGGCCCCCGCCTACATCCTCGGGAGGCCGAGCATCCGCTCGGCGGCGATGTTGCGCTGGATCTCGTTGGTGCCGGCGTAGATCGGTCCCGCCAGCGAGAACTGCCAGCCCTTCAACCAGGGTCCCTCGATCTCGGAGCCGGGCCCGAGCAGGTCGAGGGCGATCTCGTGCAGCTCGACGTCCAGCTCCGACCACCAGAGCTTGTTGATCGAGCTGTCGGCGCCCATGCTCGCGCCGCCCGCCAGCCGGGTCACCGTGTCGAGCGTGAACAGCCGGTAGGCCTCGGCCCGCATCCAGGCCTCGACGAGCCGCTCACGCAGCCGCGGGACGGGGTCGCGCCGGTACAGCTCGATCAGCCGTCCCGCCGTGGCCAGGAACCGGCCGGGGGCGCGCAGCGTCAGCCCCCGCTCCGACCCCGTGGTGGCCATCGCCACGGACCAGCCCTTGCCGACCTCGCCCAAGACCACGCCCCCCGGTAGCGCCTCGTCGGCCACGAAGGCGCCGTCGAAGAACACCTCGGCGAAGCCCTCGTCACCGTCGAGCCGGCCGAAGCCCCGCACCGTGACGCCCGGGGTGTCGAGGGGGACGAGCAGGTAGCTGAGGCCCCGGTGGCGCCCCGACTGCGGATCGGTGCGGAACAGCCCGAACAGGTGGGTGCAGAAGGCGCCCCGGGTGGCCCAGGTCTTCTGACCGTCGAGGACCCAGCCGCCGTCGACCCGGCTGGCCCGGCAGCGGATGGCGGCCAGGTCGCTGCCCGCGTTGGGCTCGGACCAGCCCTGGCACCACAGGTCCTCGGCCGCCGCCATCCGGGGCAGGATGTGGGCCTGCTGGGCGGCCGTCCCGAACTCGAACACCGTGGGGGCCAGCAGGAAGATGCCGTTCTGGGTGATGCGGGGCGGGCAGCCGGCCCGGTAGTACTCCTCCTCGAAGATGAGCCACTCCCAGAGCGAGGCGCCGCGGCCGCCGAGCTGCTCGGGCCACGACACCGCGGCCCAGCGGCCGGCGTACAGGTCGCGTTCCCAGTCGAGGTGCTGGGCGAAGCCCGCTCGCGTGTCGCCGGAGGCGATGTTGTCCTCGCCGCCGTGGGCGTCTTGCCAGGCCGCGAGGTGCTCGGTGAGCCACGCCCGGGCCTCGTCACGGAAGGCCCGCTCGGCGTCGGTCCAGGTCAGGTCCACGTCTGGTCCACGTCGGTCCCGGTCAGGCCTGCAGGCGCTTGAGGGTGGCGGTGGCCTCGGAGACGATGCGGTCGAGCAGCTCGCCCACCGTTGGCAGCTCGTCGATCACACCCGTGACCTGTCCCGTGGGCAGCACACCCACCTCGGGCTTGCCGTCGACCAGCGCCGCCTTGATGAGCATGGGCGCATTGGCGGCCATCGCCACCTGCGACCACGACAGGCCCTGGTTCCGGCGCATGGCCAGTCCCTCGCGCACCAAGTCGGGCACGGGCGTGCCGGTCACGCGTCGGAAGGCGAGCGCCGCCCGCAGGGCCCGGGGGAGCCGGGTCAGCGGCGTGGCCAGCTCCAGCCGGTCGACGGTCTCGGTGCGGATCACCCGCTGCGGCGCTCCGTCGAGCGCGCTGGTGACCACGGTGTCGGTCACGGCCGCATCCAGGTAGCGCCGCTTGATGTCGTCCGGCACCCGGCTCTCCCGGGTGAGCAGGAACCGGGTGCCCATGGCCACCCCGTCGGCGCCCCAGGCCAGCGCGGCCACCAGGCCGCGCCCGTCGTGGAACCCGCCGGCCGCCAGCACGGGGATCTCGGCGCCCACGGTATCGACCACCTGCGGCAGCAACAGCGACGTCGGCACGGTGCCGGTGTGGCCGCCGCCCTCGCCGCCCTGGGCGATGACGGCGTCGACGCCCCACCCCAGCATCTTCTCGGCGTGGCGGCGGGCGCCCACCGTGGGCATGACGAGGACCCCGGCGTCATGGAGCCGGGCGACGGCGTCCTTGGTCGGGGCACCGGCGAAGCTGACCAGGCGGACGCCCTCGTGCACGCACAGCTCGATGCGATCGGCCAGGTCGGGCTGGTCGGCCCGGAGGTTGACGCCGAACGGCTGGCCCGTGCGCTCCTTGACCGTCGCGAGCGCCTCGGCCGTCTGCCTGGGCGTCATGGTGACGGCGGCGAGGATGCCGAACCCGCCGGCGCCGCTGGTCGCGGCCGTCAGGGAGGCGCCCGACACCCAGCCCATGCCCGTCTGCACGATGGGGTAGCGGCACCCCACCAGGTCGCAGAACCGGGTGTGGAGTGCCGGGTGGAGGCCCGAACCTGACGGCGCGTCAGACATTTGGCCCAGACTACGGGCCGGCCCGGCGAGGCTGCCAACGGCGTGACGGCCGCAACGTCCTGTGTCCGGTCGTAGCGTTGGGGGAAGCGGGCGAGTGAGTCGACAAGGAGGTGCATCCCAGTGAGCGAGCGAAAGCGAGCGAACCAGGAGCACAGTGGGATTTTCGCCGCGAAGCGGCGATTCCTGAGTCGGCGTGCCGGAGGCACGACGGCGAAGGGAGCCAACCTCGTGAAAGTCACGATCGCCGGCGCGGCGGGGGCCGGCCTCGCCTACATGTTCGACCCGGCCCGGGGACGTCGCCGCCGGGCCGAGCTCAAGGACCGGGGACGGGCGACGTTGCGCCGCCAGGTCCGGGCGGTCGAGCGCCAGGCGAGCTACGGGAAGGGACGGGCGGAGGGGACGATCCACCGGCTGCGGCACCCCCGGCCGCACGTTCCCGAGGACGACCTGACGCTCGCCGACAAGATCCGCAGCGAGGTGCTCGGACGCTTCGACGGTCCCCATCTGACGATCGACGTCAGCAGCCGGGTGGTCACCCTCCGGGGACAGGTGCGTGACGACCAGGCGATCCGGGACATCGAGCGCGAGGTGCGGGGGACGCCCGGCGTCTCAGACGTGGTCAACCTGCTGCACACGCCCGGCACGCCGGCACCCAACAAGGCCGACGCCCTCAAGTCCGAGACATAGGTCGGGCGATCCGTTCGAGGGGGAAGAACGGGGCGAAGGCGACGCCGCTCAGCTGGTACGGAAACAGGATCGCCATCAGGGCCAGCACGCCCACGTGGAACAGCCACGCCGCCACCACCCAGGCGGTGCGCCAGCGTCCGCCTGCCAGCGCGACCCAGGCCCCCAGCTCGACGGCCAAGGCCAGCACGGCCAGGGGCGGGAACAGCCAGGCCTGGCCGACCACCCGGGTGCCGATCGACGAGTAGGTGTCGCCGAGCAGGGCCTTGCGCAGGTTGTCGTGGGCCACCAAGTGGCGCAGCGTGTCGCCGTCGAGCCAGTCGAGGCCGCCGATGCGCAGCTTGGCGATCCCGGCCAGCACGTAGGCGAGCACCACGACCACCGCCGCCAGGCGCACGGGCCACCCGTAGCGACCGTCGCTCCCGCCCGGCGGGGGAGACGGCCGTCCCACCGCCAGGGTGTCGGCGGCGGGGGCGACGGCGAGGATCAGCAGGTGGAGGACGACCAGGTTCTCGGTGTGGAACACCTGGCCCCAGGCGCTGTCGAGCGTGGCCAGTGCCAGCACCGTCGACGCGAACAGCGGGCCCACGACCCGGTAGCCCCAGCCAGCGACGAACAGCAGGCCCAGCACCGGCGCCGCCAGGGCCAGCGCCGCGATCGCTCCGCCGGGCAGCGGTGTGTCGAGCGGCGCCAACATCCCGACGGGCTGCCAGCGATCGGCGAGCTGGTCGGCGTGGCCCAGGTGGGCGGGCAGACGGACTGCGGCCCACACCGTGGCGTAACCGCCGACCAGGATCCGTAGCACCGCCAGCCGCGCCGCCGGGGCCGGGGCGAGCAGCCACCCGACCAGCCCACCGGTCGTCCTGGTCGCAGCTGTGCGGTCATTCCTGCCCGACCCCCACCCGCCACCCCTTGACGGCGTCGGTCTTCGACCGACACCGCCTTCATGGCTGCGACCGGTTTGGAGGCCGGTCATCCCTCGGCCTCGCACTCGGCGACCGTGTGGCGCTCCCGGGGCTCACGGTCGCCCGCGGACCAGGCCACGGCGTCGTGCTCCTCCTCCACCACGGCCACCGTCGCCGACGCCTCGACCCTCGCCGCGACGTCGCGGCACAGGGCGGCCGCGGCGGCCGGTCCTCGGTCGATGGCCTGGCGGACGCTGACGCCCGCCTGGATCACCTGGTCGGTGCCGGCGATGGTCTCCGGCGACAGGCGCTCCACGTCGCCGTCGGGTGAGATGGCGACCACCGTGGCCAGCTCGACCACCCGGCCGGGGTCGCGGGCGAACATCGGGTAGGTCGACAGCGGGAACCCGTCGGGAGCGTCGGGCGAGGCCAGCATGCGCACGCCGGGGATGGCGACGGCCGCGACCATCGCCCCGCTCACGACCAGCGCCCGTGCACGCTCCTGCCGTCTCACAGCCGCCGAGGGTAGGGGAGTGGCACCCCCGCCACGCGGGCCCACCTAGGTTGCGGGGATGCCCGTGCGCAGGCTCGCCGCCCTCGCGATCCCGTGGGTCGTGGTCCTCGGCTTCGCCCGGGGCGTAATCGCCCTGCCCGAGCGGTGCCCACCGGCGAGCGCACCCGAGGCCCGGGCCGCGGCGCAGGAGGCGGTCGGCTGGTTCCAGCGGAACCAGCGCGACGACGGCCACTGGGTCTACCGCTACGACCGGGACGCCGACGCCGTCGACCTCCAGGACCACGTCGTCCGCCAGGCCGGGGTCACCCTGTCGCTCTACCAGGCCCATGCCGCCGGCATCGCCGGCGCCCTCGCCCCGGCCGACCGCGGGGTCGAGTGGCTGCTCGGCGAGCTCGTGCGCCACGACGACTGGGCGGCCGTCGAACGGGGCGGCCTGGCGCCGACGGGCGGCACAGCGCTGCTGGTCGCGGCGCTGTCGACCCGGCGCATCGCCACCGACGATCCCCGCTTCGACCGTGAGCTCGACGAGCTCGGCCGGTTCCTCGTGGTGATGACTGAGCCGTCGGGCGCCGTGCTCGCCAACTGGGACGTCGACGCCCGCCGGCCCGTGCCCGGCGACTACTCCAAGTTCTTCACCGGCGAGGCGTACTTCGCGCTCTCGCTGCTGGCGACGGCGGATCCCGGCGGGGGCTGGCTGCCGACAGCCGAGCGCATCGGCCGCTACCTGCCCGAGCGAGACGGCGTGGAGGACCGGTTCCCCCCGACGTCCGATCACTGGGGTGCGTACGGCCTGGCGCAGCTGGCGGTCGACGTGGGCCGGCCGCTCGGCGCCGACGAGAGCGCCTGGGGCGAGCGGCTGGCCGGGCTGTTCGGTGTCGAGGTGCGCTTCGAATCCCAGCGCACGGGCGAGGGCCTCACCGAGGTCCTGCGCGGCCCGCAGATCGTGGGGGCCGGCCTCGGGACGATCGGCGAGGGGCTCGGTTCGCTGTGGCGCCTGTCCGCCGTGGACGACCGGCTGGCCGGCGAGCGGGGGGTGCTGAGCGAGCGGTTGCGGTGCGTGGCCGGGATGCTGGTCGACCGGCAGGTCGACGCCACCGAGGCCGCCGACGCGGGCCGGCCGCGGTCGGCCCGCGGCGCCTGGTTCTACAAGGGCCTGACCCAGATGGACGACCAGCAGCACTCGCTGTCGGCGCTCCTCCTGGCGGAGCGGGCGCTCGCCGAGAAGGGGTCCGCCGGCGGGGGCTCGGGCTCGTCCGACGACGACGTGTCGGCCGTGCGCGCCCTGTGGCTGGCGCTGGTGGCGCTCGCGAGCGTCAACCCCGTGCGCGTCCGGCAGCTGATCGACACGGACAGCGTGTCGTCCCGGGCGGTGGCTGTCGGCACGGCACTCGCGCTCGCCGGCTTCGTGGCCCTGGCGGCGGTCGGTGATCCGCTGTTCGACGCCATCGACGTGAGCCCGGCGACCGGCTTGCTGGCGGCGGGACTGGTCGTGGCGGTCAGCGCCCTGGTCGACGCCGTTCGCCGCCCGGTGCCGTGGGGGCCTGAGGCTGCGCCGACCGGCGCAGCCGGGGCCCGAGCGGCCCGCTGCGAAGCAGCAAGAGCGGGGAACATGCCGCGTGGAGGCGGCGCCGATGTGCGCCGGCTCATAGCCGTGGCCGGGCGGGGCGCCGTCGTACCCGTGGCGGTGCCGGCGCTGGTCCGGCCGGCCGTGGCGCTGCTCCTGCTCGCCGTCGCCGCCGATGCCGGCATCGGACCAGCCCTGGGCGCGGCGGCGGCCGCCGCGCTGGCGGGGGCGGCGCTGCTCCTGCGCCCGGACGCCGACGGCGGCGGGGCCGGCGGGCGACTCGCCGGGACGCTCCGCTGGGCCTTCGCTGCCGTCGCGGTCCTAGGTGGGGTCGACCTGGCGGTCCAGGGTGTGCTGGGCGTGTGACACCGGCACCGGCACCGGCGGGGCGGGCGCGGGGCGGTGGGTGGCCGCCCAGGGAGCCAGCTCCCTGCGCCGATGCGGTGAGCGCGTGACGGCCGGGGTGGCGTCGCCGCCGCCGAGACGGCGCAGCTTGTGCCAGCGCAGCCGGGTCCCGGCCACGGCGGCCGCGACCGATTGGATGGCGACCAGGTACATGAGCTGCCGGTAGAAGAACTGCTGCAGCGGGACCGCCCACAGGGGCCGGATCGACTCGCCATCGAGCCGGAACGCGACCACCGCCAGCGCCAGCTGGGCGGCGGCGAAGCCCAGCCAGATGAGGGCGAACGTCCGGGCGTTGGCCGTCAAGAGCCCGAACAGCGCGGTGACGTCGATGACGGGCGCCATCATCGCCAGGAAGACGTGGAACGCCAGCCCGTAGGGGATGCCGATCGCGCCGATGGCCCGGCCCTCGACCAGCGCGCGGCGATGCTTCCAGGCCGCCTGCAAGGTGCCGTAGCACCAGCGGTAGCGCTGGCGCCAGAGGTCGCCCACCGTCGACGGCGCCTCCGTCCAGGCCACGGCGCTGTCCTGGTACTCGACCTTCCAGCCGGCTCGCTGCAACGCGATCGTGAGGTCGGTGTCCTCGGCGAGGGTGTCGCCGCTCAGGCCGCCGGCGTCGGCCAGGGCGTACCGGTCGAATGCGCCCACGGCACCCGGCACCGTCGCGATGGCGCCGCAGACGGCGAGCACGCGCCGGTCGAGGTTGAAGCCCATCACGTACTCGATGTGTTGCCAGCGACCCAGGAGCGACCGCCGGTTGAGCACCTTGGCGTTGCCGCTCACGGCACCCACGCCCGGGTCGTGGAAGGGCGCCACCAGCTCGGCCAGGGTATCGGTCTGGAAGACGGTGTCGCCGTCGACCAGGACCACGATGTCGGTGGTGGCGGCGGCGATGCCGGTGTCGAGGGCCGCTGCCTTTCCGAGGTTCGGCTGGCGGATGACCCGCACTCCCGGCAGGCGAAGCGCCTCGACGATGTCGCCCGTCCCATCGGTCGACCCGTCGTCGACCACGACCACGGCGAGCCCATGGCGCCACGTCGAGGCCGCCAACGAGCGGACGCTGGCCTCGATGCCGGCGGCCTCGTTGTAGGCGGGCACGATCACGGTCACCGGTCCGACCCAGGGTGGCCGCAGCTCGGTCCGGCGCCGACGGTGAGCGTGGCGGAAGGCGAACCCCACCGCGACCGCCGCCCGCAGGCCAAGCAGCAGGGTCAGCGGGAGGAAGACAGCACCGACGACGGCGTCGACCAGGTTGGCCACTCGCAGCGCCGCCACGATCACGACGGCGTTGGCCCGGGCCCAACCGTCGACGGAGCGGTTGACGTCGTCGGCGTCGGCGCCCGCCAACGCCGAGACCGTCCCGGCCCGCAGACCTGACGACGCAGCCCGCTCGAGCAACGCCTCGAGTCGTCCGGGCGCCCGGCGGTCGAGCGGGATGACGGCGATGTCGCCGGCCGCCACCTCCTCCGGAGGGCTGCCGACCACCACTGCGTAGCCCTCGTGCGCGGCGGTGCGGGCCGCCTCGAAGGCGGGGCCGTCGAAGGTGGCCCGGGTGGCGTTGGCGGGCAGGGCGAGCAGCGGTGCCGTGATGTGCTCGCGTGCCACGAGCACGGCCTGGGCGGTCGACAGCTCGACCCTCATCCGCCAGGGAGGCATGTCCGAGAGGTCGCGTCCGGAGAAGCCGGTCACCCCCAGCTCGCCCCCGGCCGTGCGAACGTCGCGCACCCCGGACGATCGTTCGAGCAGCGTCTGCCCCCGTACCAGCCAGGTCGCCTGCACGCTGTGGCGCTCGAGCACGCCCGCCACCTCGTCCCACACCCCCGATCGTGTGGCGGTGTCGATCAGCGCGATGCCGATGGCGTCCTCGTCCCCCGATGCCGACCGCAGCGTGCCCCCGCTCAGGTCCAGCAAGGGCCCGACGCTGTCGGTGCCCTCCAGCACCGACGCATCCAACGAACGCGATGCCGGCGCCGGGCGCAGCAGCGTGTGCAGCGCGAGCGAGGCGAGCAGGCCGGTCAACAAGGTCGCCAGCAACAACCAACGCGTGGCCGGCCGGGCGGGCGACCGGGGCAGCCGGGCTCCGGACGCCTGGACGCGCCGTTCCCTCATGGCCGAGGCGGCCTGCTCGTCGGCGGCCCGTGCGAGGGCGGCGGGCTCGGCACCGTCGAGCTCGGCGTGTGAACGGTGGTCGTCGAGCCTTGCCCCGGATAGGCGGTCGTCGACGGCGTCGTGGGCGGTTCGGTCGACGATGTGGTCGCCGAGAAAGGAGCGGGTGTCGTCGACGTGCCGGAGGCCGAACCCGCGGGCACACCACCGTCGTCAACGGTGCCGCTCGGATCGGCGCCCGATTGCCCCGGCGACGCCACGGCCCGCGGCAGCGGTTGCTCCTGCGCCTGCGGGCCGACCGTCGCGCCGGCGTCGCCGCTCGGCTGCGACAGGGGAGCGAGGCCGGGCAGGCCCAGGCCACCGAAGCCGGGAGCGCCCGCGAACGTGAGCGCGACCACTGCGACGTAGCCGAGGACGGCGATGGCGATCGCACCACCGATCACGCGGGCTCGGCGCCGTCGCCGGCCCGAGTCGTCGACGAAGACCGGCCGGAGTCGGGCGGTCGTTGGGGCATGAGCTGTCGTGATGTCGCGCATGTTCCCAGCGATCCCCGGTCGGGCTTACCCAGCGGCACTCATGGTAGGACGCTCGTCGACGCGCACTGAAGCTCAGTCGGGGTCGGGCACCTCGCGCTCGCGCGCGCCCTCCGGGTCGATGACCTCGCGGATCAGCTCCAGCTCCTCCCGGGTCGGCGGCCGCGATTCGGGCACGTCGGCCGGCACTGTCAGCTCGAAGCCGGTCGCCGCCACGACGTCGTCGACCGTCACCCCCGGGTGGACCGACCGCAGCCGCATCGACCGGTCCGGCGTCTCGAAGTCGAACACGCCGAGGTTGGACACCACCCGCCGCAGATCGACGAACCGCCCCGCCGGGCCCAGCGCGGCGGCCCGGTCCCAGCCGATGCCCGTCACCGTGTCGACCTTCTCGACGAACACCTTGGGGCTGTGGTTGGGCACCCAGTAGCTGGTGGGGTCGTTGATGGTGTTGCCGGGCGCACCCCGGTAGCCCAGCAGCTGCACCGTGGGGCGCCCGTAGTCGCCGATGGCCGCCAGGTTCTGGTTGCCGAAGCGGTCGACCTGCGAGGCGCCCATCATCACGTGGCGCCGGCCGGACCAGACCCAGTCGAACATCGACCGGTAGGGATTCCAGTACTCGATCACCCGCTCGGCGGGCAGTACCACCGCCCGGTCGTTGGCGACCAGCATGGCCTCGCCGTCGGTCATGGCCAGGTAGGGCTCGAACGTGGCCCGCGCCAGGCGCCCGCCGATCATGGGGATGGTGCCGATGGGGTTGGCGAGCAGCTCGCCGTCGCCGCGGAAGCACTCCGCCACCGCCACCACGCACACCTCGGCCCGGGTGATGTGCGTCATCGGACAGTTGCCTCCCCCGCCTCCCGCACCTTGCGCTGGTACTCCGCCTCGGGGATGTCGATCCACTTGGACCGGAACTCCGCCCACGCCTCGGGGGACCGGGCCGATGCCGCGTACGCCCGCTGCACCGCCTCGTCCCGCGGGTAGTCGGGATCACACGACGTGAAGTGGGCGCCGCCCGGGGCCGGGACGACGCCGTCCACCATCATCCGGCTGATCCGCAGCTGGTGGACGCAACCCTCGGCCGCCAGGTCCTCGGTGTCGACGATGCGCTCGGCGGAGATGAACCGACCGCCGGTGGGGGCGGCCTGCAGCATGAGGTCGTCCCAGTACAGGTCCGGTCCCAGGAACATGGCGTTGCCGCGGCGGTCGGCCCGGTTGAGATGGCAGATGGCGGCGTCGAGCTCGAGGGCGGGCATGGCGACCAGCTCCTCGCCGTCGCCGTCACCGCCGCCGAACGGGGACGTGAAGGTCCGCAGGCGGGGGTTGTCGCGCAGCAGGTCCGATCCCAGTCCCGCCCGGGTGGGCAGGAACGGCAGCCGCCATGCCGCCGCCTGCAGTCCCAGGTGGACCAGGCCCTCGTCGAGCGGCTCGTCCTCGATGGCCCCCGACTGGCGGGCGGCCCGGAAGTGCGGTTCCAGCGG
Source organism: Acidimicrobiales bacterium (assembly GCA_035641315.1). Classification (GTDB taxonomy): domain Bacteria; phylum Actinomycetota; class Acidimicrobiia; order Acidimicrobiales; family VFJN01; genus DASQUK01. Next base: position 30,684 of record DASQUK010000249.1, read on the forward strand.
GATCGAGTCGAGCGACACGAAGGCGTAGATCGCCCTGTGGACCTTGCCCGCGGCGCACAGCAGCCCGAGGTCGGGACCGCCGTGGGTCACGATCGTCAGGTCGGTCAGGTCGCTGCGGACGATGGCCCGCACGATCGACATCGGTTTGCGGCGGCTGGCCCACCCCCCGATGGCGATGGTCATGCCCGACCGCAGGCGGCCGACCACGTCGTCCTCGGTCATCAACTTGTCTGTCATGCCGTGCCCCAGCGGTCGTGTCTCCGGTGGGGCTGCGCCCCACACCCATCGCCTCCGGGCGAGCTGGCGCTCGCGCCGTAGGCCTGCAGCGCTCGCTTCGCTCGCACTTCAGCGGGTGGTGTCGGTGTGGCGGCCCTCGACGAAGGCGGCCCGGTGCTCGTCGGCCACGCCCGACAGGTTCAGCTCGAAGGTGAAGCCCTGCTCGAAGCGGTAGCTGCGCTTGACGTCCCACAGGTCGATGCCGTTGAGCGACTCCTTGGCCGCCCGGATCACCGCGGGCGACTTGGCCGCGATCGCCTCGGCGACCTCGAGCGCCGTCGCCCGCAGGTCGTCGGCGGGCACCACCCGCAGGACCGATCCGAACGCCGCCAGCTCGTCGGCCGTCGCGGTGGCGGCCGTGTACACCATGGCCCGCATCTTGTGCTGGGGGACCAGGCGGGCCAGGTGGGTGGCGGCCCCCAGCGCCCCCCGGTCGACCTCGGGCAGCCCGAAGGTGGCGTCGTCGGACGCCACGACGATGTCGGCGTTGCCGACCAGCCCGATGCCGCCGCCCAGGCAGTAGCCGTGCACGGCGGCGACGACCGGGACCTTGCACTCGTAGACGGCGGCGAACGCCTCGGCGCACCCCCGGTTGGCGCCGATCAGGGCGTCGAAGCCGTGGGTCGCCTGCATCTCCTTGATGTCGACGCCGGCGTTGAAGCCCCGTCCCTCGGCGCGCAGGACCACCACCCGCACGGCGCCGTCGTCGCCCAGCGCCCGCACGGTCGACGCCAGCTCGAACCAGCCGGCCACGGTCAGCGCGTTGACCGGCGGACTGTCCATCACGACCTCGGCGACGCCGGACTCGTGGCGCTCGGTGGTGATCGGCATGCGACAGGATCGCGCCCGGCCGCAGCCCCGGCCCAACCCGCCCGAGTTGCCTGACGGTGTAAGGCTCCGCCTACGCTCGGGGTCCGTGAGGCGCCTCGCCGTAACCCTGCTGGGTCTGGTCCTCGCCGCCGGCTCGTTCGCCGCCTGCGGTGGCGACGACGACAGCCCCGACGGCGCGGACGACGGCCTGCCCACCTCCGACGGCGACGACGGCGACAGCGACGCGACCGACGCCTCGGTGCCCGACGACGTCGTGGTCATCGACACCGATCCCGCCGAGGTGACCGCCCTCGACAACTCGTTCCGCCCCGAGAACATCGAGGTCGCGGTCGGCACCGAGGTCGTCTGGACCAACAAGGGCCGCAACGAGCACAACGTCCTCCGCGTCGACGGCGACGACTGGGGCGTCGAGGTCGACCACTTCCAGCCGGGCGCCGTGTACTCCCACACCTTCGGCGAGCCCGGCGTCTACCGGTACTACTGCTCCATCCACGGCACGACCGACGCTGGCATGATCGGGACCGTCGTCGTCACCAACCAGTAGGAGAAGCGGATGACCCGCACCCCCCGACGCCTCGTCGCCGCGCTCCTCGCGGGCGCGCTGGCCCTGTCCGGCTGCGGCGGCGACGACGATGATGCCGGCGACGACGCCGGGGGGGAGTCGGACGACGACGCCACGCTCCATGTCCCGGGCGACTACGACACCATCCAGGCCGCCGTCGACGCCGCCGAGCCCGGCGACCTGGTCCTGATCGAGCCCGGCGTCTACGAGGAGTCGGTCAGCGTCACAACGCCCGAGCTCACCATCCGGGGCACTGACCGCAACGAGGTGATCCTCGACGGCGGGTTCGAGCTCGACAACGGCATCCGGGTGACCGGCGCCGCCGGCGTGGCCATCGAGAACATGACGGCCCGCAACTACACCAAGAACGGCTTCTTCTGGACCGGCGTCGAGGGCTACCGCGGGTCGTACCTCACCACCTACCGCATCGGCGACTACGGGATCTACGCCTTCGACTCGGTCCAGGGCCTGCTCGAGCACAGCTACACCGCGGGCAGCCCGGACGCCGGCGTCTACATCGGTCAGTGCTACCCCTGCGACGCGGTCATCGACGACATCGTGTCGGAGTACAACGGGCTCGGATACTCGGGCACCAACTCGGGCGGCGACCTCTACATCGTCAACTCGACGTTCCGGTTCAACCGGGCCGGGATCGTGCCCAACTCGGGCAGTTACGAGCTGTGCTACCCGGAGCGCGAGACCACGATCGTCGGCAACCGCGTGTACTCCAACAACCAGGCTGACACTCCCGCCATCGACGTGGCGCTGCTGGCCATGGGCAACGGCATCCTGCCCGCCGGCGGTGTCGGCAACGTCATCGAACGCAACCGGGTGTGGGACCACGACCTCACCGGCATCGGCCTGGTGCCCTTCCCCGAGGAGGACGCCAACGACGTCGTGCCGCCGGGCAGCGACGACGACCAGCCGTGCAGCGAGGCCAAGGGCGAGGCGACCGCCGATCCCGCCACCATCCCGGACACAGTGCTGTGGGAGCCGCGGGACAACCGCATCGTCGGCAACGTCATAGAGGACTCGGGCCTGGCCGACATCGCCGTCGGTTCGCTGGGCGACGTATCCGGGCTCGGCAACTGCTTCGCCGACAACGAGCACGCGACCAGCGCGCCCACCGAACTCGAGGCGCTGGCGCCGTGCGAGGGCGATGGCAGTGGCGGCGACTGGACCGCCGGGGCGCTCGACCTGGGCCGGTTCCTGGCCGAGAGGCCACCGTCGGGCGACTACCAGACCACCCCGGTGCCGGACGACCAGGAGAACATGCCCGACCCCGAGTCGGCCCCCGCCCGTCCCGCCACCGACGTGCCCGCCGAGATGGACCTCGATGCCATCGAGGTGCCGGACCGCCCGGAGTGAGCGTCACCCGAGGCAATGCGTTTCACGACCTCGAGCCTGAGGCAATGAGTTTCGAATCTGAAACCCATTGCCTCGGCCCCGGCCCTGCGAAACCTATTGCCTCGGGCCCTTTCGCCGGGACGCGCCGGCGGGTTGCCACGTTGGTGACCGCGCTGGCGCTCTTCGCGGCCTGTGGCGCGCCCGACCGGCCGCAAGGCACCGGCGATGCCTCCGCCGCCCCCAGCGCCGCGGCCGCCGTGCGGGTGTCGCCGACGGAAGCGGGACCGCAGGGGCGGGTGCCGCAGTTCGTCGTGGAGTGCGGCTTCAGCCACGCCGGCCCCGACGATCCCATCGTGCACTTCGGTCACAGCGGCCGGTCGCACCTGCACACGTTCTTCGGTAGCACCGTCGCCGGCGCCTCGACCACGGCGGCCGACCTGGCCGCGGGCGACACCACCTGCGAGCAGAAGCTGGACCGGGCCGCGTACTGGGCGCCGGCCCTGCTGGACGGCGGCCGCCCGGTCGAGCCGACCGGCGCCGCCGCCTACTACCGGCCGGGGGTCGGCGTCGATCCGACCACGGTCGAGCCCTACCCCTTCGGCCTCAAGATGATCGGTGGCGACCAGGCGGCGTCCGCTCCCCAGTCGCTCGATGTCGTCGCCTGGGCCTGCGGGACGGGTTCGGTCCGACAGGCGACGCCCCCGGCCTGCCCCGTAGGCCGCCCGCTGCGCCTGCTCGTCAGCTTCCCCGACTGCTGGGACGGCGAGCGCCTCGACAGCGACGACCACGTGAGCCACATGGCCCGCAGCGCCGACGGTGCGTGCCCCGCCTCGCACCCGGTCGCGGTGCCGCAGTTGCTGTTGGCCATCAGCTATCCGGTGACGGGCGCCGGCCACGAGCTGTCGCTGGCGTCGGGTTCGGTGCTCACCGGCCACGCCGACTTCTTCAACGGCTGGGACGAGCACAAGCTGGCCACCGAGATCGCAGACTGCATCCACGGGGGCGTGACCTGCGGGGTTGTCAGCAATCGCGGCCTGAGCGAGCGTCCGTCGAGGGTGACGGGGAAACAACGAGAGAGCGAGTGAGGCCCGAGCGGCCCGCTGCAAAGCAGCAAGAGCGGGAAGCTCAGTGAGCGAGTTGAGTGGCCGCGTCAACGCGATTCGCGCTTGCATCGGGTGGCAAGCTCTTGGCTCGTGGGGTGACCGTCCGCCAGCTGCCGGGGGTTGGCGGACGGTCTCTCCGCGGTCCGTGGCTGACAGTCAGGCCCGGGGCGTGTCCCGGTTGACCCAGCCGGCGTCGGCGTAGCGCTCGCCCGCCGGGGTCAGCCCCCCGAGCCGGGCCAGGTCGTCGTCGGACAGCTCGACGTCCAGCGCCGCGACGTTCTCCTCGAGGTACGTGCGGCGCTTGGTGCCGGGGATGGGCACCACGTCGTCGCCTTGGGACTGCAGCCAGGCGAGCGCCACCTGGCCGGGAGTGGCGCCCCGGGCGGCGGCGACGTCTCGGACGACCGCCACCAGATCGAGGTTGCGCTCCAGGTTGTCGCCCTGGAAGCGGGGCTGGGTGCGGCGGAAGTCGTCGTCCTGCAATTGATCGAGGCCGGTCACCGCGCCCGTCAGCAGGCCCCTGCCCAGCGGGCTGTAGGGAACCAGCCCGATCCCGAGCTCGCGGCAGGTGGGCACGATCTCGTCCTCGATGTCGCGTGAGAACAGCGACCACTCGGTCTGCAGCGCGGCGATGGGATGGACCGCCGCCGCCCGCCGGATCGTGTCGGCCGACGCCTCCGACAGACCCAGGTGGCGCACCTTGCCGGCGGCCACCAGCTCGGCCATGGCACCCACGGTCTCCTCGATCGGCACCGACGTGTCGGGCCGGTGCTGGTAGTAGAGGTCGATGTGGTCGACGCCGAGGCGGCCGAGCGAGGCGTCGCAGGCCTGGTGCACGTACTCGGGGTCGCCGCGCACGCTGCGGATGTCCCTGCCCTCGGGATCGAGGTAGATGCCGAACTTGGTGGCCAGCACCACCTCGTCCCGGCGGCGGGCGATGGCCTTGCTGACCAGCTCCTCGTTCTCGCCGAACCCGTAGATGTCGGCGGTGTCGAGCAGCGTGACGCCGAGGTCGAGCGCCCGGTGGATGGTCGCAGTCGCCTCGGCCTGGTCGGGCGTGCCGTACGCGAAGCTCATGCCCATGCAGCCGAGGCCCTGGGCCGAGGTGGTGAGTCCGGAGCGCCCGAGGGCGCGGGTGGGCAAAGTCATGGGGCTCCTCGTTTCAGCGGACGGCGGCGAGCGATCAGGGACCGCACATGCCGCCGTAGGTGGCGATCTTGAAGTCGATCGTGTCGACGGCCGCTTGCAGCTCGCCGAGCCGGACCTTCACCTGATCGCGGTGGCGCTGGAGCAGCGTGAGCCGCTCGGCCTCGTTGCCCGGCCCCTCGTCGACCAGCCGAAAGTAGGCCTGGATGTCGCGGATGGGCATGGCCGTGAGCCGCAGCCGGGTGATGAACACCACCCGGGCCAGCTCGGCCTCGGTGTACCAACGCCGGCCGGCGTGGTCGCGGGGAACGTCGAGCAACCCGATGCGCTCGTAGTAGCGCAGCGTGTGGGCGGTGATGCCGGTCCGCTCGGCGGCCTCGGCGATGGGGAGCGACTGCGGCCCGTCGGGCGACAGGACCGGCGCCGGTGGTCCGCACAGTGTGGCGTCCTCCGGCTCCTCGACATCGGCTTCGACGGGCGGCGGGGCGACCTCGGTGGCGGTCATGACCCTGACGGTAGGGCTTCGAGCGCGCTCTAAGTCAAGGGCGGCGCCCCGGACGGGCTCACACCCCGATCTTGTGCCAGGGGCCCCAGATGGCGAACGTCATGCCCCGGCTGGCCTGGATGTTGACGAACAGCGTGTGGCCGTCTGGATCGAAGGTGGCGCCGGCGAACTCATCGTTGAACCGGGTGGCGCCCGTGGAGCTGACCAGCCGGTTGAGGGCGATGTCCCACAGCTTCCCGTTGCGTGACAGGCCCCGCAGGTAGTTGTCGTTGACGTTGTCCTCGCACAGCACGAGCGTGCCCCGCCGGCTGGTCGTGACGTTGTCGGGGAAGTCGAGCACGTCGGGCCCCGGCGACTGGAACACGAGCTTGAGCCGCTCCGACGGGATGTCGTAGGCCCAGATCTGCCCCGACCCGTTGCCCCATCCCTGCACCGGGTCGCTGGTGCCGGGCTCGGCGGGCCCACCGCCCTGGGTCGAACAGAAGTAGATGGTGCCCCGGTCGTAGGTGGCGCCCTCGAGCCGCGAGAACCACGCCGCACCCTGCGCGCGGCCCTGGTCGCCGACATAGTTGAGCGCTTCGTCGTTGGTGGTGGGCGCCGGCTGGCCGGGCGTGAACGGGAAAGTGGGGGCCGGGTCGTCGATGTCGACCCACGTGACCCGGTAGCGGGCGCCGTCGGGCTGGCTCGCGGCCAGGTCGGCGCTGGGCGTGCCCTCGACCGCCAGCATCTGCAGCCGGCCCTCGTTGACGAGCCGGCCGACCTGCAGCGGGTGCTCGCTGGGGATGTAGCGGTACAGGCCCGAGGGGAAGCCGAAGTTGTCCTCGGTCAGGTAGAGCACGCCGTTGCGCGGGTCGAAAGCCACCGCCTCGTGGGCGAAGCGGCCGGCCGCCGTGATCGGCTCGCGGTCGGACTCGCCACCCGCCGGCACCTCGAAGATGAAGCCGTGACGCTGGGTGAGCGGCACGTTGGACGCGCCGGTGAAGTCGGGGCCCACGTCGGGACCGTTGACCGTCTCCTCGCAGGTGATCCACGAACCCCACGGCATGCGTCCGCCGGAGCAGTTCATCTGCGTGCCGTTGAGGCTCGTGCGGGCGCTGACGACCTCGCCGAAGCGGGTCACCTCGGTGGTGGTGGTGCCGCCGCCCGCCATGGCGTCGTAGGCCTTGGTGGCGTCGCCGAAGGGCGGCACCGGGTTGTTGACCTCGTGGTTGCGGACCAGCAGGACGTTGCCGCCGGGGCCCCGGAACGCGGCCATGCCGTCATGGCGGCCCGGCAGCACGGTGCCGTCGTCGAGGACCACGGTCTGCTCGGTGTCGTGGAACGACCGGTACTGGAAGCCCGGCGGCAGCCACAGCCGCACCTGCCCGTCGCGCAGGTCGGGGATCGGGCCGAGCGTGGGACTGGGTGACGCCCCCACCGGCCCTGCGACGAAGCCGGCGAACGGGCCGGCCAGTGCCAGGCCTCCAGCCGTCGCCGCCGAGCCCGTCAGGAAGCTGCGCCGATCGATCCGAGCCATGCTGGTCCCCCTTCACTGCCGTGTGTCCGCTGCACGATGGTGGCACGTCGGCAGCAGTCGCGCCGCGGTCCTATGATCCGCCCGCTGGGAGATCCGCCGTCCAATGGAGGAGACGACCGTGGACGCTCATACGCGCAAGCTGGCGGGATGGGTCATCGTGGCGATCGGAGCGGTCATCGTGCTCGTGGGGGCGCTCGCCGACCAGATCGGCCTCGGCGAGGACGAGGGTGGTGGCTTCGGTGGCAGGCAGGTGGCCGCCGTGATCGTCGGGCTCGTCGTTGCCGCCATCGGCCTCGGCCTGGCGCTCTGGCAGCCCGGTTCCCGCGAGCCGACCACCGCCGCGCAATCCGAGCCCTAGG
>DASQUK010000250.1:0-7954 GCA_035641315.1 Acidimicrobiales bacterium
TCGAAGCCCCTGTGACGGAAGCCAACTTCACGCGGCGCCTGGCGGTGATCACCCTGGCGGGGGCGGTGTGGCGCCTTGGTTACCTCTTCGTCGCAAAGCTCGACGAGGGCCTGCGTCTGAACGATTCGTTGTACTTCAGCCTCCAGGCCGTTCGTAACGCCGATGGCGATTGGTTTCGTGAGGCCCTGACGGACCTGCCCGGCGCCGAGCACGCCCCACTCACGTCGCTGTACCTGACGCCCTGGAGCCTCGGTGGCGGCGACGACGTCCCGTGGCAGCGGCTCGGCACCGCGCTGCTGGGCATCACCACCGTGGCGGTCATCGGGCTCGTCGGGCGGCGCCTGGCGGGGCCGGCCGTCGGACTGGTGGCAGCCGGCATCGCCGCCGTGTACCCCAACCTGTGGATCAACGATTCGCTGGTGATGTCCGAGTCGTTGGCGTTCCTCACCGTGGCCGTCGGCCTCCTCGTGGCTCTCGACTTCGACCGCCGACCCGGCGCCGGTCGGGCGGTGGCGCTGGGTGTACTCGTGGGGTTGGGGACGCTCACCCGCAGCGAGATCGCGCTCTTCGCCGTCGGATTTGCCGCGCTCGCCTGGTGGCGGTCCGCAGGTCACCCCCGTCGGGCATTGATGCCGGTGGTGCTCGTCGGCGCCGCCCTGCTCACGGTGGCGCCGTGGACCGCCTACAACCTGGCCCGTTTCGAGGAGCCCGTGCTGCTGTCGACCAACGACGGCTCGACGTTGCTCGGTGCCAACTGCGACAGCGCCTACTACACCGATGTCGGCGGCTGGGACGTCCGCTGCCTCGCGCCCTTTCCGGAACCCGGCTCGATCGACCCGTCCGTGCGCTCGCGTGACCAGCGGGAGCGAGCCATCGACTACATCCGCGACCACGCCCGGCGGGTACCCGTTGTCGTGCTTGCCCGCCTCGGCCGAACGGCGGACCTGTACGGCCTCGGCTCCCTCGTCGCCTTGGACCGGGGCGAGGAGAAGGCGGGCTGGGCCGTGTGGGCCGGCATCGCGAGCTGGTGGGTGCTGGCGCCCGCGGCCGTCGCCGGCTGGAGGGGCCTCGGTCGGCGGCGCGTCAGCGTTGACGGCGACGACCGCTCCAAGGCTCGATGGTGGTTCGCGGTTCCCCCGGGGGCGGTGCTCGTCACCACCGTGCTGTTCTACGGCGCCCACCGGATCCGGGCGCCGGCCGAGCCGGTCGTCGTGGTGTTGGCGGCTGTCGGCGCCGTGGCGCTCTACCAACGTTGGGGGCGTCGGAGCCGGGGCCGCCAGCTTCAGCCGCGCTCCGAGGCCGGCGAGGTCGATGCGTCGGCGTCGGCCGTAGCGGCCGGTGTCACTCGGTCAGGGGCCGGCGAAGCCGCTCCGTCACGCTGAGACCGGTCGGTCGGCACCACCGGGCGGGATCGCTCGGCGGGTAGGGTCCTGCGCAGCCGGCGGACCCGCACACTCGCAGGCGAGTACTTGAGGATGCACCACACGGCTCGGAGGCCGTCGCGCCAGCCGATCTTCTTGCCCTCGGCGTAGGTGCGGCCCCGGTAGCTGATCCCCATCTCGTAGACCCGCCACTCCCGGCGGGCGGCGATCTTGGCGGTGACCTCCGGCTCGAAGCCGAACCGGTCCTCCTCGATGTCGATGGCCTGGATCACCTCGCGCCGGAACACCTTGTAACAGGTCTCCATGTCGGTGAGGTTCAGGTTGGTGAACGTGTTGGACAAGGTGGTGAGGAACCGGTTGCCCACCGAGTGCCAGTAGTAGAGGACCCGGTGGGGGTGGCTGGAGATGAACCGCGACCCGAACACCACGTCGGCGTCGTCGTGCAGCAGCGGTTGCACCAGCTCCCCGTACTCGCCGGGGTCGTACTCCAGGTCGGCGTCCTGGACGATCACCAGCGGCGCTCGGGCCTCGGCGAACCCCCGCCGAAGCGCCGCCCCCTTGCCCTGGTTGCGGGGCTGGAGCAACACCCGCACTCGCTCGTCGGTGATGCCGGCCAACACCTGGCGGGTCCCGTCCGTCGACCCGTCGTCGACGACGACGACCTCGGCGGTCCAGGGCGACGCCAGGACCCGCTCCAGCACCGTGCTAACCGTGTCGCGCTCGTTGTAGCAGGGGACGATCACCGACAGGCAGGGCTGCGGCTCGAGCTCGGCGGGCGGGTCCGTCACCATCGGTCGGGCTCAGTCGGGACGGCGGGGGAGGACCGGTGCGTCGCGCCCGGTCCCCCGGGCGCCGGAGCCATCTCGCGGGGATGCCTCCTCGTGGTACTCATCCTCGACGTTGACCGACCAGATGTCGTGCTCGGCACCGCCGACGATGTTCTCGACCGTGAGCATGGCCGTGTACATCGAGTGATCCTGGTTGTTGTAGCGGTGCATCCCGTTGCGGCCGACCGGGTGCACGTTGGTGGTGTGCTCGCTCAGCCAAGCTCGCAGCACGTCGACGTTGCCCTTGTAGTGCTCGTCGTACACCGGGTACGCCTTGGGCACCCGGACCACGTAGCCGGCCTCGACGTCGGCCGCCTGCATCAGGCCCATCGCCTCCAGCTCGTGGGTGGCCCGGGCCACGAGCTCGTCGTCGCTCGCCGTCCACGACTCGTCGCCCTCGTGGAGGGTGTACTCCAGGCCGAGCACGTTGCGGCCGTCCTTGACCATGAACGGCGACCACGACCCGAAGTTCTGCACCCGCATGGTCTTCACCTCGGGGGCATGGATGTAGATCCACGTGTCGTCCCACGGCACCTTGTCGGCCGGGACCACAAGCGCCACCGTGAGGAAGTCGCGAAACGCCAGAGCGTCCGCCGCCCGCTGGACCTCGGGCGGCACCGGCGGATCCATCGCCCGCAGCAACAGCGAGAACGGCATCGACGAGATCACCTCGTCCGCTGGGTACTCCGTCGTCACACCCTCCGATTCCGCCACCACGCTGACCGCCCGGCCGCCCTCGTGGCGGATGCGGGTGACCGCCGTGTCCATGATCACCTTGGTCCCAGCGGCCTGCACCGTCTCCTGGCACCGCTCCCACATCATCCCCGGGCCGTACCTGGGGTACTGGAACTCCTCGATGAGGCTGGTCACCTGCCTCGACCGGTCCCGCTGCCGGCCCGCCACCCGCGAACGGATCGGTTCCCACACGGCCTGGAACAACGACATGCCCTTGATGCGCTGGGCGCCCCAGTCGGCGGACAGCTCGGAGGCGGGCACGCCCCACACCTTCTCGTTGTAGGTCTTGAAGAAGTGGAAGTAGAGGCGCCAGCCGTAGTTGGCGACCACGTAGCCCTCGAGCGTCGAGCGGTCCTTGGGGGGCCGGACCCGGGCCCAGAGGTAGGAGCCGACGCAACGGACGGCCTCGACGGGACCGAGGTTGCGCAGCGCATTGAGGGGCTTGATGGGGTAGTCGTAGAACTTGCCGCGGTAGTAGATGTGGCTCTTGCGGGGGCGCTGCAGGAACTCATCCTGCTCGAGGATCTCGTGCCACAGGTTCTCGACCGGCTTGACCTTGGTGAAGAACCGGTGGCCGCCGATGTCGAAGCGCCAACCGTCTCGCTCCACGGTGCGGCTGATGCCGCCGACGACCGAGTCGGCCTCGAGGACCGTGCTGGTGTGCCCCGCCTTGGCCAGCTGGTACGCGGCGGTGAGGCCGGCCGGGCCGGCGCCGATGATCACGACCCGGGGCGAGACTCCGGCCTCCCACGTGGCCGCGCTGCTGTCATGGTCGGTCACCGGGCCAGAGCACTCCCTCAGCGGTTTCGGACGTGACGAGCAACTGTACAGAAGCCGTCGGTGCCGCCTTCCACTCCGGCGCCCTCGGCTCGTCCGCCGGCGCTCATCCCGAACCAGCGTTCCGAAATGCCACGGCCAGATTCCGGCGCTTGCGAACGCCGATTGCCCGCGAGGGTTCATGACCGCGCGGTAACTCGGCGCTAGCATCGCCCCTTCATGCGCACCCTGGCTGCCGACGGGGTTGTCGACGACCCCGCGCCTGCGTCCGCGGCCGTCCGACGCTCTACCGCGACACCTTCCTGGCTCGCACTGGTCGCCATCACCGTGGTCGTCGTCGCCGGCGTGGTGCTGCGCTTCGTGCAGCGCTCGCCGCTGTGGCTCGATGAGGCCCAGAGCGTCAACATCGCCGCCCTGCCGCTCGGGGACATGTTCGAGGCGCTGCGCCACGACGGCCACCCGCCCTTCTACTACGTCCTGCTGCACGGCTGGATGGAGGTGTTCGGCGAGAGCGACTTCGCGGTGCGGGCTCTGTCGGGGGTCTTCGCAGTGGCGACCCTGCCCCTCGCCTGGGTCGCCGGGCGCCGGCTGGCCGGGCGGGCAGGGGCGCGTTGGGCCCTGGTGATCGTCGCGCTGTCGCCCTATTCGATCCGCTACGCCACCGAGACCCGCATGTACTCGCTGGTGATGCTGCTGGTGCTGGCCGGCTACCTGTTGCTGTCCGACGCCCTCATCGATCCCCGCCCGCGGCGGCTGGCGGCGCTGACCCTGATCTCGGGGCTTCTGCTGCTGAGCCACTACTGGTCCATCTACCTCCTGGCGGCGACCGGCCTAGTGCTGGCGGCACGGTGGTGGTGGCGTCCCCAGCAGAGGGGCAAGACCGGCCGGGCGATCTTGGCAGTGGCCGCGGGCGGGCTGCTGTTCCTGCCCTGGCTCCCGGGGTTCCTCTACCAGGCCGCCAACACCGGCACGCCCTGGGGCGAGCCATTCCGCCCCACGGCCATCGTCCTCACGACCCTCGAGGATCTCGGCGGTGGGGTCCTCACGGAGAGCAACCTGGCCGCGATCCTGGTGGCGCTGCTCGTGCTGGTGGCCCTGTTCGCCGCCCGATCGTCCGGCAGCCAGCTGACCCTCGACCTCGGCACCGTCCCCGTCGTCCGGCGCGAGCTTGCGGTCGTGCTGGTCGTCTTCGTGCTGGGATCGGTGGCGGGTTATGCCACCGACGCCACCTACCAGTCTCGCTACGCGGCCGTGGTCGTGCCGTTGTTGCTGCTGGCAGTGGCGGTGGGGATCACTCGCATCCCCGGCATCGCCCAACTGCTCGCGGGTGGCGCCTACCTGGCCCTGAGCGTGACCGGCATCGCCTGGGTCAACCACTACCAGCGCACCCAAGCGGAGGTGGTGGGCGACGCGGTGGCGCAGCACGCCGAGCCGGGCGACGTGGTCGTGTACTGCCCCGACCAGCTCGGGCCCGACTACTCGCGCCAGATGCCCGACGGGGTGACGGAGCTCGCCTACCCGACGCTGAGCTCGCCCGAGCTCGTCGACTGGGTCGACTACGCCGAACGCAACCGGGCCGCCGATCCGGTGCGCATCGCCGAGGACATCCGCGCCGAAGCAGATGGGAACGCCATCTTCGTGGTCTGGATGCCGGACTACCGCACCCTCGACGACCAGTGCGAGCGGCTGCTGGGCGCCCTGGGGCCCGCGACCCAGCTGGTGAGGGGGGACGACGCCAAGTACTACGAGCCCGCCTTCCTCCACTGGCTACCCGCCGCGGCCTGAGCTGCCGTCATGCCGTCAGCCCGGGCCCGTGCCGGCCACCGCCCGAAGCTGGCCGGCGACCTCCTCGCAGCGGCGCACGGCCAGCAGGTCGGCGGTGCGGAAGCTGGCGACCCGGGTGCTCCAGGAATCGATGACGGCCCGGCCCTCGCCGCGGCGGAAGAAGGTGGTCATCGGGCCTTCTTGCTGGTAGGCGTCGGCGCCGTCGACCGTCTCGACGGTCCGGTCTCGCAGGATCACCTCGAACCTCGGCATGCGAGCAAAGGTACGGCCGGCAGGCTGTGCGCTACGAGGGGAGCAACCCTGTGGATTCGCAGAGTTGTCCACAGGCGCCGGAAGGGGTTCCTCACCCGCAGCGCGGACGACTAGCTTTGCGTGTCACACCAGCCGGCCCGAGTGGTTGGGGCATCGCCGAGCTGACCGGGCCCCGTACCCGGTCCCGACATGAACGGAGCTGACAGGTGGGCCGACGCATCCCGATCCGCGTCAAGGTGGCCGCCGCTCTGGCTGTGCCGCTCCTGGCCCTCGTCGCCGGCGCGGCCGTCGGGGTGTCGACGAGCACCTCGCAGGCCCGCACCGTCACCCGCCAGGCCGAGCTCGCCACCGCATCGATCGGTCATGCCGGCCTCATCAACGTCCTGCAAGACGAGCGCAACGCCGCGCTCGTGGGGATGTTGGGCCTCGGCGGCCAGATCGAGCTCGAGGTGCCCGACATCGGGACGACCAGGGACCGCACCGACGCCGCCCACGGCGCGCTCCACCAGCAGATCGCCGGCGAGGACGACCGCCTGCGCGAGGACTGGGCCGCAGCCCTCGCCACGCTCGACGACCTGCAAGCAGTCCGGGACCGGGTCGACGCCGCCGCTGCCAACCCGGGCACCTCCAACCGCGAGGTGGCGCACGAGGTCTTCGGCACCTACACCGCCATGGTGTCGACGATCTTCGCCTCCCACGACCGCTTCGCCCTGGTGGTGGACGACGCCGAGTTACGCCAAGGCGACGACCTGGTCCACTACTCCTCCCACGCCACCGACTCGGTCGCGCAGCTCGTCGACCAGCTGCTCTACGTCGGCTCGGGGCCCGGTGGCATCGACGAGCAGGTCGAGGCGGCCGAGATCTCGAAGCTGGCCCGCGACGTCGAGAAGAACAACGGCGTCGTCAAGACCAAGGGCACCGGCGACTACGCGGTCGCGGCCGACCGCCTGCTCGCCGACCCCGATGTGAAGGGCCTGGTGCCGTTCGCCTCCGAAGCGGTCGCTGCCGGCGGCCCGGTGGATCCCGCCAGGCTGCTGGCCACCACCCCGCTGCAAGCCGGCGGCCCATACCTGATCTTCCGCGACGGCGTGGCGAACGTCCTCGAGCAGCGGGCCGACGACCTGCGGTCCGAGGCCGACGCCCGGCGCCGCTGGTACGTGGTGGGCGCGCTGGCGGCGGTGATGGCCGCCGTGTTCGTCGCCTGGCGGGTCAGCCGGTCGATCACCCGCCCGCTGCGGGCCCTCAGCCACGAGGCGCGGGCCATGGCCGATCACCAGCTGCCCAACGCAGTGGCCGACATCCTCGACGCCCCCCACGGGCAGGAAGTCGTCCCGCTCCCGCCCGCCCCGATCACGGTGACCACCCGCGACGAGGTGAGCGACGTGGCCCACGCCCTCAACGAGGTCCAACACTCGGCGCTCGGCCTCGCGGTCGAGCAGGCGACGCTCCGCCGGACGATCGCCGAGTCCTACGTCAACCTGGGGCGGCGCAACCAGAACCTGCTGAGCCGTCTGCTCGACGTGGTCGGCGAGCTGGAACGGGGCGAGTCCGATCCCGAGCGGGTCGCCCACCTCCACAAGCTCGACCACCTCGCCACCCGGATCCGCCGCAACGCCGAGTCGCTGCTCGTGCTCAGCGAGGCGGACTCGGGGCCGCGCTGGCACCCGCCCGTGCGGGTCCTCGACGTCGTCCGGGCGGCGCTGGGGGAGATCGAGAACTACCAGCGCGTGGTGGTGCGCACCCTCGACCCGGTGATGATCGTCGGGGGAGCGGCCTCCGACCTCACGCACCTGCTGGCCGAGCTGATCGAGAACGGCGTGAAGCACTCACCGCCCCACGAGCTGGTGGAGGTCCGGGGCCGCATGACGCCCGACGGCTACTCCCTCGCGGTCATCGACCACGGGTTGGGCATGAGCCCCACCGAGATCGCCCGGGCCAATCAGCGGCTGGCCGGCGCCGAGTCTCCGACCATCGCCCTGTCCAAGCACCTCGGCCACTTCGTCGCCGCCGCGCTGGCCGCCCGCAACGGGATCAACGTGCGCCTGCAGGGATCGGAGGTGGTCGGGATCGCCGCCATCGTCGACCTGCCGGCCCGGGTCATCGCCGCCACCCCCGCCGAGCCCGTTCCCGAGCTGACGGCGGCGGTCCCACCGCCCCCCCGACCCCCCGCCCAGACGCAGGCCGCGGCTCCGGCCG
>DASQUK010000251.1:0-2227 GCA_035641315.1 Acidimicrobiales bacterium
GCCGACCGAGCCATAGGACACGCCGGTGAGGCCCAGCCCGAGCGTCCAGGCGACGAGGCTGCCGCGCTGCAGGCGCAACGCGAGGCCGGTGGGCCGGGTCAGCGCCGCCGACGCCGTCGGCGGGCCCGGCCGGGGTGGCACAAGTCCGCCGCCCAGGTCGCGCACGCCCAGCAACCCGAAGGCGCCGGCCACGCACAGGAGAGCCGCGGCCGCCAGCAACAGCAGGGTCCACCAACGCTCGCCGGCGTAGGGGCGGGCGGCCTGCGCCCAGCCCATGGGAGACAGCCACGACAGCGTGCCGTTCCCGACGTCACCGACCGCCCGCACCACGTAGGCCCCGCCCAGCAGCACGCCGGCGAGCCCGAGCGCGGCGCGGTTGTGCTCGGTCGTCTGCACCGTGACCGCGGTGACACAGGCGAACAGCAGCCCGAAGCCACCCATGGCGGCGCCGTAGAGCACCGACCCCGCCGTGGGCAGGTCCTGGCTGAGCATGCTGAGGGTGACGAGCCCACCAAGGACGGTGAACGCACCGGCCGCCACCAGCAGCACCGCCGTGACCGGGGCGTTGCGGCCGAGCACGGTGGCGCGCAGGAGCTCGGTGCGACCGTCCTCCTCGTCGGCCCGCGTGTGGCGGCCCACCAGGAACATCCCCATGAGCGCCACGACCACGTAGCCGAAGCTGCCCACCTGGAAGACGATCTGGCCGCCGAGGGTGTCCAGGGCGTAGCTCGGCCCGTTGAAGGCGATGACCGCGGCATTGTCCATGGCGGTCCGGGCGGCGTCATCCAGGTCGGCCTGCGTGGGGTAGAGGCTCTCGACGCTCGACGCGGTCGAGAGCACGAGGAGCGTGATCCCGACGATCCACACCGGTAGGCGGACGCGATCGCGGCGCAGGATGAACCGCACCAGCGACCACGTGCCGGTGAGCGTCGTGCCCCGCGCTCGCGCCGCGGGCAGGGCGCCCGTCGGCGCTGGGCCCGCCAGGGCTGCGCCGGTGGCGGTCATCCGGACGCTCCGGCGCCGTCGGGCGACACGCCCGCGCCGGCCCGTCCCTCGAGCTCGGCCAGCTCGCCGCCGTAGTGGCGCAGGAACAGCTCCTCCAGAGTCGGCGGCTGGCTGGTGAGGCTGCGCACGCCGAACGTGGTGAGGTACGTCAGCGCGGCGTCCAGTTGGGCGGTGTCGACGTCGAACCGGGCCCGCAGGCCGTCGACCCGGGGGTCGTGGACGCCGGGCAGGGCGGTGAGCCCGTCGATCGGGCGCTCGGTCTCGACCGCGATCGACGTGCGGGTCAGGTGGCGCAGCTCCGCCAGCGTGCCCGACTCGACGGTGCGGCCGAGCCGGATGATGCTCACCCGGTCGCACAGCGCCTCGACCTCGGCAAGGATGTGGCTGGAGAGCAGCACGGTGCGCCCGTCGTCGGTGATCTCCTTGATCGTGTCCTGGAACACGGCCTCCATGAGCGGGTCGAGCCCGGAGGTCGGCTCGTCGAGGATCAGCAGCTCGGCGTCTGAGGCGAGCGCCGCCACCAGCGCGACCTTCTGCCGGTTGCCCTTGGAGTAGGTGCGGCCCTTCTTGGTGGGATCGAGCTCGAACCGCTCGAGCAGCTCGTCGCGCCGGCCCCGGTCGAGCCCGCCGCGCAGCCGCCCGAGCAGGTCGATCACCTCGCCGCCGGAGAGGTTGGGCCACAACGTCACGTCGCCGGGGACGTACGCCAGCCGGCGGTGCAGGACCACGGCGTCGTCCCAGGGATCGCCGCCCAGCAGGACCGCCCGCCCGGAGTCGGCCCGTAGCAGGCCGAGGAGCACGCGGATCGTGGTCGACTTCCCCGAACCGTTGGGCCCGAGGAAGCCGTGCACCTCGCCGGTGGCAACGGTGAGGTCGAGGCCGTCGAGGGCCCGGGTCCGACCGAATGTCTTGACGAGATCGGAGACCTCGATGGCGTGGGTCATGCGATCGAGACTAAGGGCGGGACCCGGGTTGGTCGGCTGGCGGGCGCGCTGCTGCGGGGCCAAATGAAGGTTCGTGGAACCGTCTTGGCTGCTCGGCAGCCGTGCTGCTCGGCAACCAATGCGGCACCAGGAACCAAGGAGCTCACAGGTTCGGTGCGTCGGCGATGAACTCGTCGAGCACACCGTCGGCCACCCGGACCGGGCCCTGCGGGCGGGTCTCACCCGGGATCGTCGTCAGCGCGGCGGCCCGGTCCGCCAGGGCGGCGGCCTCTGCGAAC
>DASQUK010000252.1:0-8340 GCA_035641315.1 Acidimicrobiales bacterium
CGTCGTCGACGACGATCACTCCCGGGCCGCGGGTGCCGGTCGACGGTGGCGTCATGCCGCCGAGCAGCAGCGCCCGCCGCAGCCCTTCGGCGATGTGCGGCGCCAAACGCCGAACGAGCCGGACCTCGTCATCATCGAAACGACGTTGCTCTCGTGCACGGCGCCTCGAACGTTTGGCGGCGTGGCGGCCCGGTGGCGGCGACGACGGTGGCCACGGTGTTGGCCCGAAGCTCGGCCGTGTCGTCCGACGATCTCGACCACGACGTTGCTGACGCGCGTGTCCGATTCGTTGGTGCACCGGCTCGCCGTCGAGCTGTCGAGGTTCGATCACCGGGTTCGAGGTCACCATTCGTCGGCTCGGCGGGTCGGCTCTCATGAGCCGACGCGCTGGAGCCACTCGACGATCACGCGCAGCGCCAGACCGAGGTTGCCGACCGGGACGTGGTTTTGTTCGTGTTCGGCTTCCGTGAACACGCGCGCTGATCGACCGTGCGTGGGTCAGGGTGGCGATCTGGTCGCCGAGCTGTGACAGGGGACGTAGTGGTCCGCACGACCGGCCATCAGCAGCCCGTCCTGCTCGACCAGCGGGGAGACGGTGTCCGTCCGTAGTGCGCGCATCGCCTCGAGGAGCTCGGCGGGGCTCGCGACGGCGAGTACGCGCATCCGCTCGCGGATCCCCCAGTCGGCGAGCATGTCCTGGCGTCGAGCCGCCGCGATGACCGCGTTGACGAGCCGGGAGGGGATCTGGGTCGCGTGCGTGACGAACGCACCGCGCAGCCTGCCGAGCGGGCGCGCGTAGCATTTCGGTGAAGTCGCTCAGGATGTCCTGGGCGATCACACGGCGGACACGCGGCTCATGCGCGGCGGCGTGCATGACTAGGCCGCCGCCAAACGAGAATCCCATGAGCGCGACGTCGTCGAGCGCGAAGTAATCGAGCACCGCGCCGACCGGGCGCTGCCATTCCGCGGTCATCGGCACGCCCGCCTCGAGCGCGGCGCCCTGCCCCGGCCCGTCGAACGCGACCACGTCGAGGCCGTGATCCCGCAGGGCGAGACCGAAGGGGAACCATTCCTCGATGTAGCTGTCGAAGCCCCCGAAGACGATGACCCGGCCCGTCAGCGCGTCGGGGGTGAAGCGGTAGGTGGAGAGCGCGCCCTGCTCGTAGGGGATCAGCTGGTGGGCCTGGTCGCCGACGTGATGCTCCCGGCGGACGAGCTCGATGAAGCGCTGCCGCAGCGGGCGCTTCCGCGGGTCATCGGCCGGGATGAAGAACTCCGCCATGCGGAAGAGGTACGCCGCCGGCAGGGGGCGCGCCTGGCCAGCGCCTGGTCGCCGAGTGCGAGCAGCTCGCGGGTCCAATCGTCGTAGGAACCGATGCGGGGCGCGGCGGCTTGCAGCTGCGCGAGCATCCGGTCTTCGCCGACCCAATTCCAGAACCGGTTGAGCTGGAAGTTGAGCGCGACGGGGGGTGAAGGTGTGGTAGCCGACGGGAAACCGCGACCCTCGGGACTCGGTCCCGGATCGACCCCGGCCGGAGGACGTCATCGCCGATCCATGTCCTTCCGCTCGGCTTCGACCTTCAGGTGCTGGAGCACGGTCTCGAGCGAGTGCCCGAGCGTTCTCTGCAGCTGACCCGGAACAGGCGGGCGATCATCCCGTCCCACGACTCCTCCTCTCGGACGAGGGTGTTGCCCGCACGCGGCTCGAGGTGCCATGAGTCGATGGCTTTGATGCCGAGCGTCTTGCCCGTCCAGGAGATGGAGCGTGGCGCCTCGAGCTGCCGGATGGTCGACGTGCTGGTGCCTGGACCTGCCTTCCAACCGAACGTCGAGCCCACCGCGGGCGGTCCGTCGGTCGACATCGACCGAACATCAGGGTTCCAGCTGGGCCACTGATCGAAATCGCTGATCACGTCCCAGACCACATCGCGCGCAGCGGCGACTCGATCTCCTTTGCCGCGAGGACCGGGGCGGCGACTCGACGGAACGTTGAGGGGATGGGCGCGACCCGCGGCATCGAAGGTCAGGCATCTCGGCTCCTACGTATCGGGCGATCGATGCGCCGCTCAGATCGTCGCGCTCGTGCCGTGGTCCTCCCGGCGTTCTGGGAAGCGTCGTTGGAGATCTGGGCCAGGGTCCATTCATGATCCGAGCCGCGATCGTGGCTGAGAGTCTTCGAGCCGGCGCCGTGATCGAGGCGGTCCCACTTACCTTGCGGAGGCTCGAGCGGGTCGACGCTGGCGTCGGAGAGCAGCCGCCGCGGTGGATGCTCGTGTGGTTCGAGGCGCCGACGCCGATGCGGGTCGGCTTGCAGGTCAGCTGTCGGACGCGCTCACGGTTCGCCGCCCCCGCACTAGGCCGCTAACCCTGTTCGTCGGCCGACAGATATGAGCAGCCCGAAGAGCCGCATCGGATGACGCGGGGTGGGGTCTCGTCGTCGAGGACCTTGAGTAGCTCGGTACGTCCGTCGGTCTCGAGCGCGTGCCGCGTGTCTTCGGGCAGACGGAGAGGATCGCTCGACCAAGCCGTCTCGCTGATCTCGATCACGACCTGCGCGACCTGCTCACCCGAGGTGATCTCCCAGAGCCAACCCCACCCGTCGACACCCGTACGCACGTGCCTGCCCAGGTTCGCCCTGATCTCCCAACCCATTACCACAAGACTACAGGAACGCACGCAACGAAGAACTCGGCGCCGTTCTTGTCACACGACGCCGGAGCACTCAGCCGCTCGTGCGGGAAAGACCGGCTGCCCCATATCGTTCAGTCGCGGGGGGACAAGTACAAGGCTTCGAACCCGCGTTAGGTGATGGAAGATCACCCGCATAACGCCTGATCATACGGGTGATCCGATCCGGGTCTTGACGGCGGCCTGAACCGCCCGACCGCCCGACCGACGCGTGTTCGCTCCGACCGTAGGGATCGGGACGGAGTGGCCCCGGCTCGGCTCCCGAATCACGCCGCGTCCCGCGCCGCCGGCAACGACACCACCGCGATCACGTTGTGCAAGCAAGTTGCCAGACGAAGATGCTGTCCGTGGCCATGAGAAAGTCCCCACTGGTGGCCAGTTCGAGGTACCCGGTGGTGGCCAGGTAGAGGTCCCCGCTCCTCGTTGACAGGTCCACCTTGAGTGCCCCCTGGGCGGTGACGGTGTCGGTGCCAACCAGCACCGACCACCACCCAGGGAGCGTTCTCATTGAAGTCAGCGAGGTAGAGGATGGATGTGATCGCCGCCTACCGCGAGGTGGGCACGTGTCGGGGCGCGGCCGCGATGTGCGGCACGACCCACAAGACGGTGAAGCGGATCGTTGACGCCGCCGAGGCGGGTGAGATCGTGCCGCGGAGGCGTCGGCGTCGCCGTCGGCAAACTACGACGCCGTGCGCGGCCTGGTGAAGGCCAAGGTCGCCAAGACCCAGGGTCGGATCACTGCCAAGCGGTTGCTGCCCGAAGCGCGCGCCGCGGGCTACGCGGGTTCGGCGCGCAACTTCCGGCGGCTGGTCGCCGACGCGAAGCGGGCGTGGCGGGCCGAGCACCATCGGGGCCGCCGCCCGGCGGTGTGGTCGCCGGGCGAGACCCTGGTGATCGACTGGGGCAGCGAGGCCGGCCTGCACGTGTTCTGCGCGGTGGCGGCGTGGAGCCGCTGGCGGTTCGTGCGCTTCGCCACCGACGAACGCGCGGAGACGACGCTGCTGCTGGCCGAGTGTCTCGAGGAGCTGGGCGCGGTCCCCAAGGTCGTGCTCGCCGACCGGATGGCGTGCTTGAAGGGCGGCGTGGTCGCCAACGTGGTGGTGCCGACCTCGGACTACGTGCGCTTCGCTGCCCACTACGGGTTCAAGCCGGACTTCTGCGAGGCAGCCGACCCGGAGTCGAAGGGGATCGTCGAGCATCTCGTCGGCTACGCCAAGTCTGACCTCGTCGTCCCGCAGGAGCTGCACGTCGGCGATGTCGCCGGCGCCAACGCAGCCGCCGCGTCGTGGTGCGAGGAGGTCAACAGCGTGGTCCACTCTGAGATCTGCGCGGTGCCGGCTGAGCGGGTCATGGCCGAGCGCGAGGTGATGGCACCGCTGCCGTCGCTGCGCCCGGATCGGCCGGCCGACGCTGCGCAAGGTCGACCGGCTGTCGTGTGTCCAGTTGGGCTCGGCCCGCTACTCGGTGCCGACCCGGCTCACCGGCCGTCAGGTCGAAGTCGCCGTCATCGACGGCCAAGTGCTCGTGGCCGATGACGGCGAGCTCGTCGCGGTGCATGCGGTCGTGGCGCCCGGCGAGGCATCGATCCTCGACGACCACTACGGGAGCACCCGACCGGCAACCCCGCGGCGAGCGGTCCGCCCGAAGACGACAGCGGAGAAGGCGTTCTGCGCGCTCGGCCCGGCCGCGGAGTCCTGGTTGAAGGGCGCGGCTGCGGCGGGGGTGACCAAGCTCGGCGCCGAGCTCGAGGTCCTCGCCAGCCTCGAAGCCGCCCACGGCCGCGACGCGCTCGTCGCCGCCCTCGAACCCGCGGTGGCGTTCGGACGGTGGCGGGCAGCGGACGTGCGGTCGATCCTGGCTGTCGGCGCCGCGGTCCCGATCCCGAGCGCGGCTGGTGACGCGCTCGTGATCCCGTTGCCGCACGTGCCGACCCGACCGCTGGCCGCCTACGCGCTCGAGGAACTCGGGTGAGCGCCACGCTCCGGCGTTGGCGCCGGACCTGGCCGCGGGGCTGCGGCGGCTCAAGCTCGCGGCCATGCGCCAGCTCGCCCCCGAACTGCTCGTCACCGCCAAGACGCAGCGGTGGACGCCCGAGGAGTTGCTCCGCACGCTCGTCGACGCCGAGATCGCGGCCAGCGACGCGTCCAACGCCCGCGCCCGGCTCAAGGCCGCCGCCTTCCCGGTCACCAAGACCCTCGAGGCCTTCGACGTCGCCGCGTCGTCGATCCCACGCCCGACGTTCGACTACCTGGCATCCCTGGAGTGGCTCCGCGCCCCCGAGAACGTCTGCTTGATCGGCCCGGCCGGCACTGGCAAGAGCCACATCCTCGTAGCTCTCGGCCACGCCGCGGTCGACGCCGGCCTCCGGGTCCGCTACCTCACCGCCGCCGAGCTCATCGAGACGCTCTACCGCGGCCTGGCCGACAACAGTATCGGCCGCGTCATCGAGAACCTGCTGCGCGCCGAGTTCGTCATCGTCGACGAGTTCGGCTTCGCACCGCTCGACGACACCGGCGCCCAGCTCCTGTTCCGGTTCGTCGCAGCCGCCTACGAACGCCGCGCGCTCGGCATCGCCAGCCACTGGCCGTTCAACGCGTGGGGCCGGTTCCTGCCCGAGCACACCACCGCCGGCAGCCTCCTCGACCGGCTCCTACACCACAGCATCGTCGTCGTCACCGACGGCGAGTCCGACCGCATGCGCGAAGCCCGAGCCCGAGGAGGTGTCACCCGACCCAAGAAGCGATGAACACCCGAGGAGCGGGGACTTCCAGTTGGCCACCAGCGGGAACCGCAACTTGGCCGTTGACAAAGATGCCGGCATCATCCACGCCGACGACATCGCGTGATGTGCCCGATGGGTCGATCAATACATCCTGAGGCGCGGGCAAGAGGACGGTTTGCCACAGAATGCGCTTGGGGGGAGTTCATGCGTTCCGCCTGTTGCTGCCCGGCGTCCGATTGTCTGCCTCCGTCCCTATCCACGAGGGCCCCATGAGCTACGCCATGCAACTTCTGGATACCTACCCCGTTACCTTCAACGTCAACGGAGCGGTGCTGGCTGCTACCACTGACACGGTGAACGACTGCGCCTAGGCCTACACGTCCTGCGCCGGCGACTCACTGGCGGAGCAGGAGATCTCCGACCTCGTCGAGGTCATCCGGCTCGACTTGGAGGTGTGCACCGCCACGGTGCGTCTAATCAGCCGCTCGGCTGGGCTGTTGGTGATGCAGCAGATCATGGCCGAGGAGATGATGGCCAAGGTCGGCCCGAAGGGCCGCCACGACCCAGACCGGGTGGCGACTCGCAACGGCAGCGCGCCCGGGTCGGTCGCGTTGGGGGGCCGCGTGGTGCCGGTGCGTCGGCCCCGTGCGACGCTGACCGGCAGCGGTGAGCTGCGGCTGGGCTCGTACGCGGTGTTCTCGTCGACCGATCTGCTGACCCAGCTGGCGTTGGAGCGGATGCTGGCTGGGGTCGCCACGGTGATGTGGCCGAGCCGATCGGTGCTGAGCTCGAGGCGACCGCCCGGAGTGAGAGCCGCTCGGCGATCTCCCTCCGGTTCAAGGCCGCTACTGAGACGGCGCTGGCCGAGCTGTTGGCCCGCGACCTCGCCACCCTGGATGTGGCGGTGCTGACGATCGACGGGATCGTCTTCGCCGAGTTGTGCTGCGTGGTGGCTCTGATCATCGCCGCGGATGGGACCAAGGTGCCGGTCGGGCTGTGGACGGCGACACCGAGAACGGCACCGTGGTCACCGACCTGCTGGCCGATCTCGTCGCCCGCGGCCTGCGCTATGAGGACGGCCTGCTGGTGGTCATCGACGGCGCCAAGGCGCTCGCCACCGGCGTCAAGCGCGTGTTCGGGAACAGGGCGTTGGTCCAGCGTTGTGTTCTGCACAAGCGCCACAACTGTGCTTCGACCGCCACCGCGCAGCTCGCCGAGGTGCCGCGGACCGCCACCTACACCCGCGACTACGACTCCAAGCCTGGCTTCATGACGGTGGTCTCCGACGGCGACGTGCTCACGGGTGCGTACGCGCTCGGTCTCGAGGCCGGCGAATGACTGCAGCAGGCGACGGTGGCGATCCGAGCGCGCGTTCCGCTTGAGGTCATGAACGACGTCATCCAGCCCTTCCCACTTTCTCGGAGGTCTTCCTGCACGCGCTCACCGAGCTGGGCGCGAATGTGCCGACGCCGGCTTAGGACCTAGGCTGCCTCGTGGCGAACCTCGGCGCCTCGGTCGGCTGGGGGCTCGCGATCGCGGCGAGCCTGCTGATCGGCGCCAGCATCGCCGCAGCGACCAAGCTCCCCGAGCGGCTGGCCGCGCTGATCACCGCGTTCGGTGGTGGCGTCCTGCTGGCAGCGATCGCGCTCGAGCTCGTGCCCGAGGCCGACGCGCGAGCCGGCCTGCTGCCTACGGCGCTGGGGTTGCTCGCGGGCACGCTGATCTTCGTGGGCGCGGACGCCTACCTCAGCCGCGACGAGGAGATGATGAAGATGCGACGCTCTGGGCATGCCGCAGCGGCGGGACTCGAGATGTCGATGCCGACGGCTCACAACGGCGCCGCGCGCGGCGAGTCGATCGCTGTCGGGATCTTCGTCGACGGCGTGCCGGAGTCGATCGCGCTCGGCCTGACGATCGCCGAGGGCGCCGTCGGACTTGCGCTCCTGGTCGGCATTCTCGTCGGCAACGTCGTGGAGGCTTACGGCGCCGCGCAGCCGATCGTGGCGAGCGGCCGCTCGCGACGCTTCGCGCTCGCCCTGCTCGCGGCGATCGGGCTCGCGCTCGCCTTTTCGACCGTCCTCGGCGGCACCGTCCTCGCCGACGCAAGCGACACCCTGACCGGCACCGCCGAGGCGGTTGCGGCGGGCGCCGTGCTCGCGGTGGTCTCGATCTCGGTGATCCCGTACGCGTTCGACGAGGTCAGGGGCGACGTCGCGATCGCCATGGTGCTGGGCTTCATCGGGGGCTACCTGCTCTCGTAGCCCGTAACGGATCCCGTCCTGGCCGGACTGAACGGGGTGAGCCAGGCCAGCCCCATCCGCAGCATCAGCTCTCGAGCCGAGCGCGCCTCATTCGTCACCCACGACGCGGCGTTCGGAGCGGTGCGCGAGGCCGCGCCCCGCCTGGCTCGCGTCGTCGAGACCGACGCCCACGAGGGCCCCGTCTACGTTCCGGGCGAGGACGCCCTCTACTTCACCAGCCTCCCGAGGCCGGGCCAGGTGCCAGCGCCCGGCTTCCCCAGGGTTCGGGTGGCGTGGATCGCCCTCGACGGCAACCGCTTCCCGCTCGAGCCCGACCGCGTCTCGACCGTCCGCGAGAACGCCAACGTGGCGAACGGCATGGCCCTCGACCTCGAGGGACGCCTGGTGGCCTGCGAGCGGGGCACGCGATCGCAGCATGCCGCCGTCACCCGCACAGCGACGCGGAGGTGTTCGTGACTGTGGCTGCCGGGCGCTGCCCGTTCCGGGTCGTGGACCTGCTTGCGCTTGGCGAGATCCTCGACGGCCTCCGGCGCTGCTGACGCTGGTAGGTGGCTGTAAGGCAGATTCTGCCGGAGTTGCTAGGGGAATGGCGCCGCCGACTGTCCGGTGACCAGCCCGTAGTGGAGCGATCTCCGGCTGTTGGCTGGTGCTTCCGGCGAATGGTGCTTG
>DASQUK010000253.1:0-2931 GCA_035641315.1 Acidimicrobiales bacterium
GGTCCTGCCCGAGTTCCGGCCGCGGTGGACCGTCCGCAAGGGCGTCGAGGAGCTGTACGAGGCCTACCGGCGGTTCGACCTGACCGCCGACGAGTTCCTCGGCGGCCGTTACGTGCGGCTGGCCGAGATCAAGCGCCTCCAGGGCCAGGACCGGCTCGACGATCAGCTGCGTTGGATCGGTGCGAACCGTGGCTGACACCGCCGTGCAGATCAGGGCGGCAGCGAGCACCAGGGGGCGTCTCGGCCTGCGCGTCGGTGAGCTGGTCGAGGTCCGCAGCGCCGAGGAGATCCTGGCGACGCTCGACGAGCGGGGCGAGCTCGACTCGCTGCCGTTCATGCCCGAGATGCTGGAGTACTGCGGCCAGCGGTTCACCGTCTACAGGGTCGCCCACAAGCTGTGCGACACGATGACGGCAACCGGCATGCGGAGGATGCGCGATGCGGTGCATCTCGCGGGCGTGCGCTGCGACGGGCAGGCCCACGGCGGCTGCCAGACCGCCTGCCTCATCTACTGGAAGGAGTCCTGGCTGCGGCGGGTCGACCCGACCGCCGACGGCGAGGTCGCAGGATCGAGCCCCGAGCCAGCGCGGCTCACCGTCGCAGACCTGCACGCCAGGTCCAAGAAGCCGGCGTCGAACGGCGAGGAACTGTTCTCGTGCCAGGCCACGGAGCTCCTCCGAGCCGCTCCCGAGCTCCTGCCGTTCCGCGATCTCGGCCAGTACGCGCAGGACGTCCGCTCCGGCAACGTGGGCCTCCTCGCGGTGCTCCGAGCCCTTCTCGTCGGTCTCTTCAACCGCCTCCAGGGCCTCAGTACCCGGGTCCTCCCCCGACGGCTGCGGTTCTGCGATGGTCTGCGGTGGGGGTTCGTCAAGGGTTCTCTGACGAAGACGCCGACTGGGCACACGGATCTGCAGCCGGGCGAGCTCGTGCGGATCAAGCCAAAGGCCGAGATCATGGCGACGCTGACCAAGGATCTCCGCAACCGCGGCCTCGGCTTCGAGGAGGAGATGGCGAGGCACTGCGGACGCGAGGCGCGGGTGCTACGGCGCGTCGATCGGTGCATCGAGGAGAGCACGGGCCGCCTCCTGCACATGAAGAACCCGTGCATCGTTCTCGAGGACATCGTCTGCGAGGGCGCCTACAACGCGAATTGCCCGCGCTCGATCTACGCCTTCTGGAGGGAGATCTGGCTGGAGCGGGTCGAGGAGCCGGGGCGATCCATGTGAGCAAGGTGCCCGAGCCCCTCGTCTCGATCGGTCTGCCGGTGAGGAACGGCGAGCGGTACGTGTGCGACGCGGTGCGATCGGTGTTGGACCAGCAGTACGACCGCCTCGAGCTGGTGATCTCCGACAACGCGTCCGACGACGGCACCGAGGACATCTGTCGCCAGCTCGCTGCGGCCGACGCCAGGGTCCGCTACCACCGGCAGCCACAGGACATCGGCCTGGTCGCCAACTTCAACGCCGTCTTGCACCTGGCCGGTGGGACCTACTTCAAATGGATGGGGGACGACGACTGGCTCATGCCCACCTACGTCCCGCGGTGCGTGGAGGTTCTCGACGACGAAGCACTGATCCTGGTCACCACCCAGCAGGCCCATGTCGCACCCGATGGAGCCGTCGAGTCGGCCGACTACGACGGCACCCGGATGCGGTCCGCCCGGCCGGTGGAACGATTCACGGAGATGTTACGCCTGCTCAACGAGAGCCACCTGCTGCTCGATCCGCTGTACGGGATGATGCGGCGAGACCCCGTCGCCCGCCTGCCCCGACCCGTGGTGCTGTTCGAGGACCAGATCTTCGCCGCCCGGCTGGCGCTGGCCGGCCCGTTTGGGCATGTGTGCGAGGTCCTCTCCTACCGTCGCTTCAAGCCGTTCCAGCGCCTGCCGGCGACCGCCCGCCGCCTCGGCGTTCCGCCGTGGCAGGCCAACGTGGCGACCACCCTGCAGTGCCGGGAGTTGCTGGCAGCGGTCCGTGAGGCGAACCTCCGTCCCGACGACCGTCGGGAGGCCCGTGCCGCGGTCGCCCGGATGTTCGTGCGCCGCAAACGCGTGACCGCAACTCATCGGACACGCAAGTTGGCCGGCCTGGTGTCGCATGCCGTGGCGCGACCACCCGGTCTCGCATCGACGTCGCCCAAGGGACGGTGAGGCCACGCCCCGGCATGGCGCGGCTCCTCTCCGATCTGCCACGCCTCGATCTCTTCAGCGCCCCCTCAGCTTCGCTTCAGCGCGACTTCAACCCGGGCGGGGACACTTGGTCGCACCGGATGACGAACAAGGGCGGATCTGTGGTTCCTCCGCGACCAAGCACGACGCGCGGCGGCTCCGGCGCGACCTCGACGCGGGCGGACGCGTCGATCGATAGCCGGCACGACGTCGTGTTCACGTTCTACGGGGAGACGTGGACGGACGCGCAGCGTCGCGACATGTACATGGCGGGCGACCGCCTGCTGCAGACGCTGCTGAACAGGCCGGCTGTGCGAAGCCTCGTCGTGGCCAACCCCTATCGGAGCGCACCGATCCAGTGGGCACGGCATCTCGCCGGTCATCGGCCTGCGCCCTTTACCGACGGTCCGAGTCGGGTGCTCGTCGAGCCCCGCCGGATGCGCCGCAGCGATCCCACGTCGGTGCGCGCCCTCGAGCGTGCCTGTGCCAGCTACGACCGCTGCCTCGAGCGGGCAGCAGCGCGCGTCGGAGCGCGTGATCCGGTGGTCATCACCACCAACCCGTTCGTCGCCGGCTTCGCCCCCTTGCGATGGGCCCGCCAAGTCACGTTCTACTGCTGGGACGATTGGACGTCCGGCCTCCCGGTTCGTCGCTGGTGGCCGGCCTACGAGGACGCCTATGCCCGCGTACGGCACTCGGGGCGGGCAGTGGTCGCGGTGTCGCAGGCGATCATCGACCGCATCCTGCCGACCGGACCGAGCGCC
>DASQUK010000254.1:0-21826 GCA_035641315.1 Acidimicrobiales bacterium
GCCTCAGCGATTGCCTTGAGGAAGTCTTCTTCCTCGTCGTCGGTCAGGCCGTCGATCACCATCTCCTCGTAGGGAGGGAACGGTCTGCCTCGACTGAGAACCTCTTCGCGAGTCGGGAGGCGAGGCTTATCGCGCTGGTCAGATCTCTGCCTCGACACGGCCACCTCCCTTGCGCACATAGCGAAGTGTACGCCGACGGCTCCGCACATCAGCTCGGCCTCGGCTCCGCCTCAGCCGGGTTGCAAAATGGTTGCACGCCGGGAACGACGAACGGGTGCCGCCTCGGCGGCACCAGTTCTGACCAGCACTTTCTTGGTGGCGGGGGCGGGATTTGAACCCGCGACCCTCGGGTTATGAGCCGCATGGTCAGCGGTTCGTGCCGTACGATCGCGTCCCACGCAGTACCGCTGAGCAGGGCGTTCGCGCATTCGACGTCTCAGTCCGTACCACCGCCGACCAGCTCGTACCGGCCGGCGGTGTAGAAGAAGTGTAGAAGCAGCGCCGCTCGGCACGGACTACTGATGGCGTGGGCGATGAGACGTTGCGGTTTCACGCAACGCCTTCGCGCCAGCGTCAAGCTCGAGTCGCGCGCGTCGTCACGTCACCGTGCTCGCCGACCTCGCCATACGCCAGAGCCTGACCTGGCACGCCAAGGACCATCGTCGACAGGACCCGTCGTACCTCCTGGTGCGATGATCGACCACGCGTACCCGGTCCGACGGGTCGCTACGGAAGGAACGGGCCCACGAGCGCCCGGAGTTCGTCGGTGCGCTGCATGACCTCGGTATGGCGGGTGGCGGGCAGGACGGCGAGCCGGCAGTCGGGGAAGAGGTCGAGCATCTCGGCGGCATGGTCGAGGCGGACGAAGTCGCGGTCGCCGACCACGAGGAACGTGGGGGCGGTGATCGACCGGATCTCGTCGGCGGTCCAGCCCGCGAAGTCGTGCACGACCGGCTGCATGCGCTCAAGGAACGGGAAGAAGTCCGCCGGGTTCGGCGCCACCGCCTCGTAGTCGGCCTGCCACGTGGCGAACTCGCCCTCGGTCGGCAGGCGCGGGTCGTCCTGCTCGGCGGCCGTGATCTCGGGGTGGTAGCCGTCGGGACGGATGTTCGAGGCGGCGAGCACGAGGCGGCGGACCTTGGCCGGGTGGCGCAGGGCGAGGCTCGTGGCGGTGAGGGCGCCGAGGCTGTAGCCCCACACGTCGACGGGCCCGCCGCCCGCGACCCGTTCGATCAGCTCGGCGACGTCGTCGGCGAACCGCTCGATCGACATGGCCCGGCCGGTGTCGGGCGTGTGGCCGTGGCCCTGGAGCTCAACGCCGATCACCCGGCGGCCCTCGGTCAGCCAGGGGAGGACGTCGCCGAAGCTGCCCTGGAAGGTGACGATGCCGCCGTGCAGGGCGACGAGCGGCGGTCCTGCGGGGTCGCCATGCTCCTCGTACCAGATGGGGACGCCGTCGATCTCCTCGTAGGGCATGCTGTTTCGACGGTAGACGCCGGGCAGACTCATCGGCCGTGCGTACGATGCGTCACGCTCTCGCACGCTGGCGGACAGTCGGGGGCTGGAGACGGCTTGTGGTCGCGAGTCGCTTGCGCGAGCGCGGCCGAGGCCTCCGCGCCGGACTGCTTGCGCGCGCCGCTGCCGACATCGTCCACGCGCTCGTGTCGCCCGAGCTGTACCGGCTCCTCGTGGTCGATCGGGGCTGGTCGCAGGTCCGCTACGAGACGTGGCTCGTCAACACACTCTGATTGCTCAGCTGACTGGTGTCACCCTGGCACCCGAGACCCTCTAGTCACCGACCGATGGAGAGGAGAACCTTCTATGGAGAAGGCACCCAAGCCAAGTTCGACCAGGAAGCCGCCGGTGCCATTCGATGACCACTCCGACATCGATGATTGGATGCGGCGGGTGATGCCGGACTTGCATCCCATCGTCAAGCGGCTCGACGAATCGATTCGCGAGACGATCCCGGGCCTTCACTACGCGGTCAAGTGGAAGAAGGCGTACTACGGGTTGCCCGAACTCGGTTGGATCATCGAGATGGTCGCCTACGACGTGTCCGTGAATGTCGTCTTCTTCGGCGGCGCCGACTTCGACCAGCCGCCGCCGCTCGGTACCACCGATCGGACCCGCTACGTCAAGGTGACGAACCTGGAAGAAGCGCAGGCGCCGGATATGCACAAGTGGATCGAGCAAGCCGGACGCAACCCGGGTTGGAACTGAGGGTCACCGAGCTCTCAACGCGCAGGTGCTGCGCCCCCGCGAACCGTTAGAGCGATCTGGCGGCTTGGCCGATTGACGGCGCACCGTCCTGGGCTTCTCCGGAGCGCGGCTCATTGTCACGGCGAACGGTGGCAAAGGGCGGACGGTGGACGCCTCAGCGAAGGAAGCGACGCAGCGCCGTCGCGGTCTCTTCCGGGCGTTCCTCCGCGAGGAAGTGACCGCAGTCCATGCCATGTCCGGTCACGTCGGGCGCGCGTGACCGCCAGATACCGGCCACGTCGTAGTCCGAGCCCAGTCCACGCTCACTCCACAGCACCAGCACCGGGCACCGCAACGGGACATCGCAGTCGGCGACGTCGTGTTCGAGGTCGATGGTGGCGCCGGCTCGGTAGTCCTCACAGGTCGCGTGGATCGTGGCGGGGTCGAAGCACCGCTCGTACTCGGTGAGGACTTCGTCGGGGAATGCCTCCGGCGTTGCGCTCCACTCATCCAGGGTCCATCGCAGGTAGAAGCCGGGGTCACGACCGATGAGACGCTCGGGTAGATCGAACGGCTGGACGAGGAAGAAGTAGCGCCACACGCTCATTGCTCGCCGCTGGTCGATGGTTGCGTAGATCTCGGCGGTCGGGACGATGTCGAGGATGGCCAGCTGGGTAACCGTTTCGGGATGATCCAGCGTCATCCGCAACGCCACCCGGGCGCCGCGGTCATGGCCGGCAACGGCGAAGCGGTCGAAGCCGAGCGTTCGCATCACCTCGACTTGGTCGTGTGCCATGGCGCGCTTGGAGTAGCCGATGTGGTCGTCGCCGCCGGGCGGTGTGTCGCTGTCGCCGTAGCCGCGCAGGTCCGGGCAGACGACGGTGTGCTCCTGGGCCAGGATCGGCGCGATGTGGCGCCACATGCCGTGGGTCTCGGGGTAGCCGTGCAGCAGCAGCACCGGCGGGCCGCTTCCTGCGTGGGCCACGTTGATGCCGGCGCCGGCGATCTCCAAGTGGTCCTTGGTCAAGCCCCGGACGAGCGTCATGCCGGTGAGGTTCAGGCGACCAGTTGGTCGGGATGCGCGTCCTCGGTGATGTGCGGGAGCAGGCCGTGCTCGAGGTATGCCTTGAGCGAGCACAGCAAGAAGGTGAAGCCCTCCGTTGAATCGGTGACCCGCTCGACGAGCGTGTCGGCGTCGCCGCTGAACCCGCGCTCGGTGATCTCGACGTAGGTCACATCCGGGCCCCGAGGATCGAACCGGAACTCGACCCGCGTCGGCGTGTGCCCGGGTCATAGCCGCTCCAGCTGAAGGTGATGCTGCGGTGCTCGTCGACCTGGTCGACAGTCACCTCGGACGAGGCGCCGTACATCTCCCAGTCCCAGTGCAACTTCGCCCCGGGCACCATCTTCCCGGTGCTCTTCGTGTACCAGAACTTGGTGGTGTGTTCCGGGTCGCGGAGCGCCGAACGTCCGCTCCGGCGATGCACGCATGAGCAGCCCGACCTTCACCGACGGGGTCTTCGTCAGCGTCAGGGTTGACATCGTTCCTCCGTTCGTTCGTTTCGCCTCGCCGTCATTCGCGGCGTGCGGCGAGCTCACCGCGGAGCTCGTCCGTGAGCTGACGCACTGCCTCGTCGGGATTGAGGTCGTCGGACCCTGGAGGCACCATCCCGACCGCAGCGCGTAGCAGCGCGACACCGGGTGCGAGGAAGCGGGTGTCTCGAACCTTGGAGACGTAGGACGCCGTCTGGTGGTCGGCGAAGATCGCTTCGAGGTGCGCGGCGATCGCCTCGCGGCCATCCACGGTGCTGCCGTCGAAGCCGACGAGGTGGCCGTCGGGCGCGAACCGGCGTGCATAGGTGGCGGCGTCACGCTGGTTCCAGGCTGTGAGCAACTCGGAATACAGCGAAGTGATGTCGGTTGCGCTCATGGTCTGCGGCATCGGGTCGGCCTCCTGTCGGACTGGGCCGCGCGGTGTGCCGCGCGGTCTCACGCCTTGGCGGTCTTGCCTCCCTTGAACAGCTGTCGCCAGCCGCGGGCCTCGATCTCGACGTCGAACTTGCGGGCCGCGGCGCGGATCCGCTTCCACGCCCGGTCCCTGTCTGCATCGGTCACGCCTTCGACCTGATCGAACCGCGCGACCGCGTTGCGGACGTGCTTGGCGTCGGTCAGCGTCTCCTTGCGTTGATCGGGGAACGCGAAGCTGCTGTCGGGCAGCCGGTTCTGCTCGGCAGTGCTCAGCCCGCTGGTTCGGCGGGGCACGCGCTTGCCGTGCGCTCGCGCGCTCTGGACTTGTCGGGCCTTGGCGATGTTGCGGCGGGCCGCTTGCTTCTGCTTGCGTCGATGATGAAGGACGCGTCCTGGGAGATCCTCGACGTCGAGATCGACGACGACGTCGAGGTGCAGCAGCTGGCCGACGACGTCGCGGTCCTCGCCTACAAGGTGCACGAGAACCTGACCGTCGACAGTGTGCTCGTGTCGCTCGACGCTGCCGACGCGTCGACCTGGGTACGACGCGACGGCGGCTGCGTGTGCGCGCTGCACACCGAGTCGATCGCCGGCGACCCCTTCGGCCGGGACCGGGTCGCCGCCTGAAGCGGTCGCGCGCGTGGCCAAGTACGAGGTCAACCGCCGTGGAGTCGCCAAGGCCCGCGCCCTGATCGACGCCCGTCAGTACCGGGTGCGTAGCCGGTGGGCCGACGTCCAGCCCGGCGCCGCCGACCCAGAACGCCTTCCTCGAAGCGCACGACTGCGACGAGTACGGGTCCTGGCACCTGGGGCTCACCATCGGGGCCCCGCACGAGACGAAGGCGCGCTATGCGTTCGTGTTCGGTGACTTTCGCGGCATCGCATGGGGCTCATCGCTTGCAACTACCGGGCCGCCGAGTGGGAGCACACCGACATCCAGGTCGCCGCGCACAAGCTGCTCCTGCATCTCGACCGTTCACGCAGGTGAACCGCGCCGCGTGCATCCGGAGCAGCGGCTTCCAGACATGATGCCTTGAAGAATCTGCTTGCCTAACGTGGTGAGCGTGGGTGATGTGTTCAAGGCACTGGCTGATCCCACACGCCGGGCGATCCTCGACGAGCTGACCGAACGCGACGGACAGACCCTGTTCGAGCTCTGCTCCCGTCTGACGACGAAGCACGGCCTTGGATCGACCCGGCAAGCGATCTCCCAGCATCTCGACCTGCTCGAGGCGGCCGGTCTCGTCACGACACGACGCGACGGCCGCTACAAGTTCCACTACCTCCACACCGCGCCACTGCAGCAGATCGTCGAGCGCTGGCCGGTCTCGGACACGAAAGGGTGAACGATGAGGATCAACGTGACGAGCGTTCTGGTGGACGATCAGACCAAGGCGCTGCGCTTCTACACCGAGGTGCTGGGCTTCGTGAAGAAGCGAGACGTCCCCGTCGGGCAGTACTCGTGGCTGACCGTCGTCTCCCCTGACGACGCCGACGGCACCGAGCTCCTGCTCGAACCCGACCAACACCCCGCGGCGCAGTCCTACAAGCGCGCCCTCGTTGAGGACGGCATTCCGCTCACGTCCTTTGCCGTGGACGACGTCGAAGCCGAGTACAAGCGACTGAGCGACTTGGGCGTGCGGTTCACGCAGCCGCCGACCGACGTGGGACCCGTCACGACCGCGGTCCTCGACGACACCTGCGGCAACCTCATCCAGATCTCGACTCCGGCCCCGCCACCGTGAGGAAGCGCTGGGAGAGTCCAGCGCCGGGAAGAGGCGTTCGGCTCACCATGGAGGTCGAGGCGGCTCGTCGAACCGCGCCTTCAAGCCCGATGACCCGAAGAAGCACCGGCCATGTCACGCACCCGCGTCCAGAACTTCTCCATCTCGCTCGACGGTTTCGGCACCGGTGAGGGCCAGAGCTCCGACGCACCGTTCGGTCACGCCGGCGAACGGATGCACGAGTGGATGTTCGCCACGCGGTGGTGGAACGAGCGAGTCGGTCAGCCCGGGGGCAGCGGCGGCATCGACGACACCTTCGCGCGGCTGTTCGCTGCTGGGATCGGCGCGGAGATCATGGGCTCCGGGAAGTTCGGCCCGCCCGGATGGCATGAGGACCCGGAGTGGAAGGGGTGGTGGGGCCCCAACCCGCCCTTCCACACACCGACGTTCATCCTCACCCATCACCCGCGCCCGTCGATCGAGATGGAGGGCGGCACGACGTTCCACTTCATCGACGCGTCGCCTGCCGACGCGCTCGAGGCGGCCCGCAAGGCTGCCGACGGCCAGGACGTACGCCTCGGCGGGGGTCCCACCACGATTCGCGAGTTCGTTGCTGCCGGGCTCGTCGACCACATGCACATCGTCGTCGTCCCGATCCTGCTCGGCCGAGGCGTAAGCCTCTGGGACGGACTGGAAAGGCCTCGAGAAGGACTACGACGTCGAGGCCATCACTGCGCCCAGCGGAGTCACGCACGTGACCTTCACACGTGAGGGTGGCTGAACCGCCTCGGTCGAGGACCCCGGGGGCAAGGCTCTTGAGCCGACGATGACCAACGCAGTGACGGCCACGGCATAGTCGGCAATCTGCCCGCCGCCCGGCAACGGTGACCGGTGCCGATGAGTGCGCGCTGCGTCCGTCGTCACAATGGAACGATGACCGAGAACGGGTTCACTCAGCCGGAGGCCAACTACCTCACCAGTCAGTCGCTCGCTCGGCTCGCCACCGTTGGCGTCGATGGGCAGCCCGATGTCGTCCCCGTCGCGGTCGAGTTCGATGGTGCTGGGTTCTGGATCTGCGGAGCCGGTGAGGCCGTGCTGCGCACCAGGAAGGTCCGCAACGTGGTGGCGGGTCGCAGCCAGGTTGCGCTGGTCGTCGACGACCTCGTTTCCATCGAGCCGTTCGTCGCCCGCGGGATCCGGATCTACGGCGTGGCCGAGCCGCCCGTGGAGCGCGTCGGAATGGTCGGGCCCGGCTACTACATGCGTGTCACGCCGACCGTTTCCTGGAGCTGGAACATGGAAGCCGAGCCCGCCGGCGAGGAGTGGTATCCCACTCGACGGGCCGTCCATGGGCCGGCTCCGCGTTCGGACCCTTGACGTTTCCCACACGCGGGGCGCCAGCTCTCAGCTCACGCGCCGACGCGGCTGTTGACCCCGTACCGGAGGTAGACGACGCCGCTCGCGAACCGGTGCTCGTCTCGGAGGTCCAGATCAAGCCGGACATGGTCGGGCATCGCGCACTTGCCGTCCCCGACGGTGACGGGAACGACAAACAGGTGCAGCCCGTCGACGAGCCCGGGCCGGAGAGCCTGAGCGGCGAGACCGGCCCCGCCCACCCTGATGTCGACGCTGGTGGACGCCTTGAGCCGTGTTACCGCGTCGGCATCGAAGTCGCGCTCGATTCGGGTCCGTGCGCTCGCCGCTCTATCGAGCGTCCTCGAATACACGATCTTGTCGGCCGCTTGCCACAGCTTGGTGAAGTCGCGCTCCACCGGAGGCTGATCGCCAACCGTGTGCGCGGTCTCCCAGTACAGCATCGCCTCGTACATCCGGCGCCCGTACAGGTAGGTACCGACCGATCGCTCGAGGTCGTTGATGTAGGAGTGCACCTCGTCATCGGGCGCCGCCCAGTCAGTCCTGCTGTCGGCGTCCTCGATGTAGCCATCGAGCGAGGTGATCGCGGAGTAGATCAGGTCGGCCATCAGCTCCTCATGTCAATCGACGGCAGGGAGGCCAGCCACGGCGGGAGGACTCGGGGCTTACCGAACCATCGGTCGGCGGTTCGGTCGCCGCTGCCGCGGTCGTACTCGGCGTCCGGCATGGGCACGAGGCGAATGCTGCAACCGACGCGGTACCGCTACGCGAGCCCGGTGACGATGAAGATGTCGGAGCTGGTGATGGGCGGCGCGTCTGCCGGTCGCATCGCTCCCATGCCTGCCTCGGCGGCTCTTGCGTACTCCTCCGACTCGAACACGACGATGCCCATGCCGGTCGAGCCGTTCGCCGACCGCAACCAGACGCCGCGCTCCCACGCGAGCTCGCGGGTTCTGTCCGATGGTGCAACGGTCGTAGGGGTGCGCTTCGAACCGTGGGCGGGAGGATCGGTGGTGGGGGCCCCGGCACAGCTCACGGACGTGGAGCTCACGGGAGCGGAGGTGTGGGGCCGCCGGGCGGAACGTGCGGCTGAGCGTCTGGCGGCAGTGACGGATCCGTGGGAGGCGGCCGCCGAACTGCAACGGTGGCTCGCGGCGATGATCGACTTCGAAGCCCGGCGCGACTTCGCGACCGAGCACTTGGCGCAGGCATTCGCGGCGGGAGAGCTCCGGAGCGTCGTCGCAGCGCAACGCGACCTGGACATCCCCGAACGGCACCTCCGACGGCGATGTCGTGACGTGACCGGTTCGTCGCCCGCCGCCGTCCTGCGAGTCACGAGGTTCCAGCGCTTCGTCGCGCTCGCACAACGCATGGCCGCCGCCGGCCCGCCGGATGCCACGAGGGGCCTCGCGGGAATGGCGGCTGCATGCGGGTACGCCGACCACGCGCACCTCACCAGAGAGTGTCGGAGGATGACGGGCGAGCCGCCGTCGACGTACGTCGACGGCACGATGTCGTCGTGCGGTTGCGGGCACGATCACCGCGCGTCGTTCGAGCGCTTCAAGTTCTGAGCTCGATGGCCGGTTTGTCCAAGCCGCCTCTCGAGGCGGACCAATACAGTCGACGTGATGTCGAGGGCCACCCGATCGGAGACCGCAGTGCTGTCCCGCACCGGGGCAGGAACAGCGGCAGCGACGGAGACCGGCGCGTCGCTGCCGTTCGACTGGGAAACCATCCGCGGGGCCTTACGCTGCGGCCACCACCTCTTCTGGCTCGCGACCGTGACCCGGCGTGGCAGCCCGCACGTCGTCCCGGTGTTCGCGGCGTGGGACGACGACGACCGCTGCTTCGTCGCGACGAACGCCGATGCACGGAAGACACGCGACCTGATCGACACAGGCCGCTGCGTCCTGGCGGCCAACACCGGCGAAGCCCACGTTGTCGTCGAGGCGACCGCGCGCCGTGTCCAAAGCAGCGACGAGATGGAGCCCGCCTCGACGGCGTTCCGTGAGGTGTACGACTGGCCGACGACAGTCGCCGGCGACGAGCTCCATGCGCCGTTCGCGGCTCCGACATCAGGCGGGTCACCGTTCCAGGTGTGGGAGCTCCGCCCAACGAAGGCATTCGGCTTCGCTGCTGACGGCGAGTCGCACGCGCCGACCCGATGGCGCTTCACCACCTCGAGATGACCGCACCGTCCAGCGGCCCCTGACCAATCCTTTACGACGAGAAACGAGCACGCACCGTGAACACGACCGTCACCGACGAGCAGGTCCGACAGCTGGCTGGAACGGCGATGCCCTTCAGCCTGACTCTCCTGTGGTGGGGTCCGGAACGGCACATGGACGGCGCCGAGGCCATCGAACGGGAACACCAGCGACGGATGGTGTCGCTGCGGGCGAGCGGGGTGATCGCGATCCTGTGTCCGGTCGCCTCCGAGGTCCTGGCCGGCGTCGCGATCATGACCGTTCCGCCTGAGGAAGCCCGGGCGCTCATGGATGAGGACCCATGCGTACGGGCGAACATGATGCGCTGCGAGGTACACCTCTGCCACAGCTTCCCAGGAGACGCCCTGCCCGCCTGATCCGACGCTGAAGGCGACGCGTTCGGTCTGACGTAAGACGTTCCGGCTGGGGACTCGAACCCCCAACCTTCTGATCCGTAGCCAGATGCTCGTCGGGTTGGCGTCGAAGTCGTCAACGCTTCGGCTCCATGACGTACATCGTGCAGCGCAAGGACCGCTTCCACGTCGTCGCCTACGACGGCGTCGACCCACTCACCGGAAGGGAGCGACGCCGGTGGCATCCCGTGGGCACCGATCGAGGCGAGGCGGAGATGGTCGCCGCCCGTCTCGCGGGTGAGCGGGAGACCCCTCCGCCGGCCACCGGCGGACCCGTCACGGTCGGCGGCTTCCTGACCCAGACGTGGATGCCGCAGAAGCGGCGCCACGTGCGAGCCACCACCGCCTACCGATACGCGTGGTTCGTCGAGCGCTACATCGACCCAGCCATCGGCGACATTCCGCTGCGCCGCCTTCGACCTGACCACCTCGACCAGCTCTACGAGTCGCTCGCAGTCACCGGCGGCCGAACCGGGACCGGGCTCGCGCCGAAGACGATCCCTCGAGGTGCACATGATCATGCGCGCCGCGCTCGACGTCGCAGTCGAGCGTGAGCTCGTTTCCCGCAACGTCGCACACGGTGCTCGCGCTCGTCGTCGTCCACCGGCACGCGCAGCGGCACGCGCCTGGAGCGCCGAGGAACTACGGGCCTTCCTGACCGCGGCGCGGCACCATCGTCTGTACGCGGCGCTTCACCTCGCCGCGCACACCGGGATGCGCCGCGGGGAGGTCGTCGGGCTCAAGTGGTCCGACCTTGACCGCACCGCGTCGCGCTTGTCGATCTCGCGGACACTGCAGAACGTCGGCGGTCGCCCCGTCGAGTTCGGTGTCAAGACGCGAACCAGCCGTCGCACCGTCGACCTTGACCACTACACGATGCGCCAGCTCGACCGGTGCCGCCGCCGCCTCCGTCTCGACGGATTGCCTCAGGGAGCAGACGACTGGATGTTCCGCAACGCGCGCGGTCGGTTCCTCAACCCGGAATCAGTTAGCCAACTCTTCGACCGCATCGTGCGGCGCTCGGGTCTGCCGCGCATCCGGTTCCACGATCTGCGTCACACGCACGCGTCGCTGCTCGTCGCTGCCGGCGTGCCGATCAAGGTCGTGAGCGAACGACTTGGCCACGCGCACCCCGCGTTCACGATGCACACCTACCAGCACCTCCTGCCCGGTATGAGCGCAGCCGCCGCCGAGCAGTTCGCCGCGCTCGTCGCCTCGTGATGCCGGTAGACGTCTACCGGCGCGGGCGCGGCGAAAGACCTGCTCAACGCGTCGCGCGATCGCGACCCGGTAGACGTCGCCGGTGACGCGCTCTGCGAAAAGACGAAGGCCCAGGTGCTCTGACCTGGGCCTTCATCCAGTGGCGGGGGCGGGATTTGAACCCGCGACCTTCGGGTTATGAGTGCGCCTGCAGACCCGTGACCTGGGGTTATGCGACCCAGTAGGCGTCTCGGGGTGCGTATTTCTCCCCAGGTGACGCAAAGTCGGTGGGCAAAATGTGGGCAAGGTGATGGTCAGTCAATCGTCTCGCGCCCGGACCTGGTGCCACCGGTCGCCAGTCCGAGCCCACTCCCGCCGGGCCGTGACCGTGACGGCTCACCCCGGTACAAGCGCTCCAACGCCCGGCGGCGTCCCCGGCGGACAGGCCAGATCCATCGTCGGCCACTTCGACGAGCGCGTGGTCCGTGGTGCGCCGCGTGGCGACGCGCACGGGCGTGCCGGTTGCGGTATGGACGAGCGCGTTGTCGCGGGCGCCGCAACCGCCTTCGTCTTCTCCACCACCATTCCGGAGCAGCCACGATCACACGACGTAGCCGCGTGAGCTCAACGCGCCCGACGTCGACCATGGTGTCGACGCCGTGGTCGTGGCGGGTACGTCCAAGCTGTGGTCGAGGGTCACGTCACCATCGACGATCAGGCTTGACGGACCGACGACGACCGCAAACAGATCAGGCACAACTCCGTGGGCCATTTCCGCAATTCGCGGTTCGCACCTTCGGCGTGCTCGAGTGGCCGACATGCCGATGAGCCGCGCGTCGGTCTGGCGGTCCACGGCTCCACCCGTGGACCGTGGAGCCCGAGAGCATCATCTAGTCGGCCGTGGCGATGATGGCCGTGCCGACCAACCGGCCCGGGCAAGTGACGACCTGGACCAGGCCCTCGAGCGACCCGGCTCCCAGCTCGAAGGCGTGCGGCGCGGTGAACGGCTTGAGCGTCAATCCTCGCCGAGGGCGTCGTCGACGAGCGCCGCGGGCGCGCCAAGCGCTGCGACCTTTGCAGGGTCGAGTTGGAACTGGGCGACGAGGGCCTCGGCCGTCAGGTAGCCCAATCGGGTTCGGTTGTCGTCGCCCTGCCACACCACGATCCGCAGTGGCAATTCCAACGCCAGGAGCGGCCATTCGACCATGAGTGGTGTTCCTGCGGCTGGGCTCCCGAAGACCAGGACACGGGTGGGGCGCAACGCGAGCCCCGCCTCGGCGGCGGCAGCCTGATGATCGATGACGTCGAACAACCGCAGCCCCCGCTCGGCGATGACCGAACGCAACCGAGCCAGGGTCTCGTCGAACTGCAGCGAGCTCACCCGGATCTCGACTCCACGGCCAACGGACACGGTCGCCTCTCTAGCTCGTGATGGCTTCCGACAGCGCGCCTCCGCCGGAGACGACCTGATCATCGGTCAAATGCCTGGTGTCGGGTGTCGCTGCCCTGGCGCTTCGCGCAACGCGGCCTAGCATTTTCAGCGCACCTTATCCCACAGCGCCGCCTCGACTTGCCGATGCCGAAGCAGAGACCGAGACGATGGGACCCAAGCCTCCGATGGCCGGGCGGGCCGAGCGGCGCGATCCTGGGTAGTGACCGCCGTCCAGGCAGACACCCGGCAAAGGGGGAAACCGATGGCACGGACGCAGGAGCAGGTTGCGTTTCTCGGCATCGGGGCGATGGGCCATGGGATGGCGACCAGTGCTCTACGTGCTGGCATCCCGACGATGGTATGGAACCTCCAGCCGGAGGCGACCCGAGACCTAGCCGATCTCGGGGCGGAGGTCGCTGAGACGGCCGCCGACGCGGCGCGGCGGGCCGCGATCGTCGTCACGATGGTGACTGACGCCGATGCCGTCATCTCGATCGCCCGCGACCAGGGCATGCTCGCTGCCCTGGCCCCGGGTTCGATCTGGGTGCAGATGAGCACGGTCGGCGTGGCAGGAACCGAGCGCGTCGCGGCCCTGGTGGGTGGCGAGCGCCATGACGTGATGTTCGTCGACGCACCGGTGTCAGGAAGCAAGGACCCCGCGGCGCAGGGCCAGCTGATCATCTTCGCATCGGGGCCCGACGAGGTCCGCCCACGGCTCACTCCGCTCTTCGACGCGCTCGGCCAGCGCACGATCTGGGTGGGCCCGGTCGGGGCCGGATCGCGA
Source organism: Acidimicrobiales bacterium (assembly GCA_035641315.1). Lineage (GTDB taxonomy): Bacteria > Actinomycetota > Acidimicrobiia > Acidimicrobiales > VFJN01 > DASQUK01. Next base: position 13,305 of record DASQUK010000254.1, read on the forward strand.
CTCAAAGTCGTCAACAACACCTGGCTCGCCTTCTCGAATGAGGCGGTTGCCGCCTCGGTGGCGCTTGCTCGTCGGCTGGGGCTCGAGACCGAGACCGTGATGGACGCCCTCGGCGGCGGCCCGCTCGTGTCCCCGTGGCAGGCAGCCAAGCTGCAACGGATCGTCCGAGACGAGTTCTCGGCCCAGTTCGCGCTGTCCCTCGCGCTCAAGGACGTGCACCTCGCCCTCCAGGCGAGCGAGGACCGGTTCGCCGCCCTGGCGTGCCTGGCCGACGAATGGCAGCAGGTCGTCGACGACGGCGCGGGCGACCAGGACCTCACCGTCGTGACCCGGGCGCTGGAGCAGCAGGGAGGAACGCCATGACCCTGTTCGGCTACACGATGATGTGCGAGCAGGCGGGCCCGAAGCAGCTGGTGCGAGACGTCGTCCTCGCCGAGGACGCCGGCTTCGACTTCGCGGTCATCAGCGACCACTACTTCCCCTGGTTGGACTCCCAAGGCCACTCCCCCTACGCCTGGAGCGTGCTCGGCGCTGCCGCTCAGGCGACCGACCACATTCCGCTGATGACCTATGTCACCTGTCCGATCCGCCGCTATCACCCCGCCGTCGTCGCCCAGAAGGCGGCAACCATGCAGCTGCTGTCCGACGGCCGGTTCACGCTCGGGCTCGGCGCAGGCGAGAACCTGAACGAGCACATCGTCGGCGGACGCTGGCCCATCGCCGGCTTGCGTCACCGGATGCTCGAGGAGGCAGTGGAGATCATCCGGGCCCTGTGGGCGGGCGACACGGTGACGTACCGGGGCAACCACTTCGACGTCGAGTCCGCCAAGGTCTGGGACCTGCCCGACACTGCCCCGCCGATCGGCATCGCCGCGTCGGGGCCGGGAAGCTGCCGCCTGGCCGGACGGCACGGCGACGCAATGATCGCCACCGAGTCCCGTGCCGAGCTGGGGAGGATGTTCGACGATGCGGGAGGCGCCGGGAAGCCGCGCATCGGCCAGATCGCCCTGTCCTACGACCCCGACCCCCAGATCGCCCTGAAGCGGGCGATGGACCAGTTCCGCTGGTTCACGGGCCGCTGGAGCGTCAACGCCGAGCTCCCGGTTCCGGCGTCGTTCGACGCCGCCTCCAGGGTGGTGCGCGAGCAGGACGTGTCGGCGCAGATGCCGTGCGGTCCCGACGTCGGGCGACACGTCGCCGGGATACGCGAGTTCGAGACGGCCGGGTTCACGCACGTCGCATTGATCCAGGTCGGCGGGGACACCCAGGAACAGTTCATCAACTGGGCGGCAACGGAACTGCTGCCCAGCCTCCGAGCGGCATGACCCCGCCTCACCAATCGTTCCATTCAGGCCGTCAGCGGTCGGGGGGCCGGTTCGCCCCGCTGGCGGAGGCGTTCACGTTGGGGCCCGACCGTGTACTTGGGGTCGCGGACCGAGGCCCGGCCGGCCTCGAAGACGCCGAACCGGGTGACGGCCGAACCAGCCAGCAGTGCTGCCCCGGATAGCACCGACACCGCGCGGTTCCGGCGGCCGAGGAGGGCTGCGGCGGTCCCGCCTGCGGTGAGGATCTGGCTTGCCCGCATCAATGCCCCCGATCGCCCCGTTCGGTAGGGCTCTGCCGCCGGGCCGAGCCGCCGGTCGAGCAGCCGGTCGGCGGTGAGCTCGGTAGCTGCCCCGAGGGCGGCCAGGCGCACCGCCGGCCCGGCGCCCTCGGGCCCGACCGAGAGCAGACCGAGCCCGCCCGCCGCGGTGGCGGCCGAGCCGGCGAACAGGTAGGGGAGCTCGCGGCGGGCGTCGTGCCAGGCCGGGACTGCGGTGTCGCCGAGCAGCACCGACGTGTAGGCGGCGACGCCGGGGCCGAGCACGGCGGCGGTTATGGTGGCGGCCAGGCCGGCCCGCGGCAGCTTCCGGGTGGCGGCGCAGGCGGCTGCGGCCCAGGCCAGGGGGGTGTAGGCGGACAGCAGCCAGGTTCCGACGCTCATAGGCGAGGTCACCTTGAACACGCGCAGCATGTTGACGAAGCGGGCGGGCCGGCCGAGGTCCTGGACCAGCGCCCCCATCGACAGGCTGATCGCCCCGGCCGCACCCGCCTTCGCTGTGCGGGCCAGCTGCGGATGACCGGAGAGCTGGGCGCTGGCGGCGAGCGCGGACGAGGCGCCGGCCAGTCCACCGAGGAACAGGTAGCTGGGGATGGCGGGCCCCCACACGGTTTCCTTCAGCACCGGCTGGCCGTGGTAGGAGGTGAACTCCGCCTCCGGCACCATCAGCTGGTCTCCGGCGCGGCGACGGGTCGGGGCCTTCATGGCCGGCCTGCTACGCATGCCGTGACGGCGGCGACGGCGAGGCCGGCTGCGGCGATGCCTGCGTGCCGCCACATGCCGGCTAGATCACGCGTCGTGACCACCGGGTCCGGCGGCAAGCCGTACACCTCGGGCTCGTCGAGCAGCAGGAAGAACGCACCCGCGCCCCCGATGCCGTCGTCCGGATCCGCGCCGTACAGCCGCGCCTCTGGCCTGCCGACGTCGTGCAGCTGGGCTACCCGCCGCTGTGCCCGTTCGTGCAGCTCGTCGAGCGGCCCGAACTGGATGGACTCGGTGGGGCAGGCCTTCGCGCAGGCGGGCGTCAGGCCGTCACCCAGCCGGTCGTAGCACAGCGTGCACTTGTGGGCACCGCCATCCGACTCGCGTCTGTCGATCACCCCGAACGGGCATGCCGACACGCAGTAGCCACAGCCGTTGCAGACATCGTCCTGGACCACCACCGTGCCGAACTCGGTGCGCATCAGCGCGCCCGTCGGGCAGACGTCCAGGCAGGCCGCCTCGGTGCAGTGCTTGCAAACGTCGCTGGACATCAGCCAGCGCAGCTCGTCCCGCCCCTCCTGTCCCTCGCCGTCGTGCCGGCCCGGGCTGTCGCCGTCCGCCGCGGGGCGGGAGGGCTGCTCGATGAACGCCACGTGGCGCCATGTCGAGGCGCCCAGGCCCCGGGTGTTGTCGTACGACATGCCCGTCAGCAGGAGCCCGTCCTCGGGCACGGCGTTCCACTCCTTACAGGCAACCTCGCAGGCCTTGCAGCCGATGCACACCGAGGTGTCGGTGAAGAACCCCATCCGCGGTGGGTGACCCACATGACCGGCCCGTGCCGCCGGGTCGAGGCCAGGATCACCAGTCGGCCCGCTGGCCCAGTCTTGTCGGGCTGTCATCTGCTGGGCGGATCCGTCACTCATCTCACATCTCGATCCCGGTCTCGTCCGTGATGCCGGCGCGTTCCTGGTACTGGCGCACCAGCTGGCGCAGGGCCGGCCCCCGCGGTCGCCGGCCCGGGCGGATGTCGCAGGCCATGGCCTTTACCTCCTGGATGTGCACGTTCGGATCGAGCGCCAGGTGAGCCATCTCGTTGGCGGCGTCGCCCGTGGTGTACCCGTTCGGGCCCCAATGCCAGGGAAGCCCCACCTGGTGCAGTGTTCGGCCCTGCACCTGCAGGGGCGGGATCCGCTCGGTGACCAGCACGCGGGCCTCGATCGCCGCTCGAGCGGTGATGATCGTCGCCCAGCCGAGGTGCTCCAGGGCGCGCTCGGCGGCGAGCTGGGGTGAGACCTCGCAGAAGAACGCGGGCTGCAGCTCGGCGAGATAGGGCAGGAAGCGGGACATGCCGCCGGCGGTGTGATGCTCGGTGAGCCGGTAGGTGGTGGTCACATACGGGAACACGTCGGCGCCGGGCTGGTCGCCGCTCGGCTGATACCGGTTCTCCGGGTGGCGGATGAGCTGGCGGACGGGGTTGTGCTGCTGGCCGTAGACCAGGTTCGGGAACGGGGACTCCTGCGGCTCGTAGTGCGCGGGCAGTGGGCCGTCGACCAGGCCCGCCGGGGCAAACAGCCAGGCCTTGCCGTCGGCCTGCATGATGAACGGATCGATGCCGGAGATCGCCGCGGGCCCTCTGGCGTCCTGGGGCGGGCGGTAGGACGGGGGGCGGTCGGCGACGAAGTCGGGCACGTCGTGGCCGACCCACCGTGCCTGCTGCTCATCCCACCAGACAAGCGCCTTGCGCTCGCTCCAGGGCTTGCCCTCCGGATCGGCTGACGCCCTGTTGTAGAGCACCCGCCGGTTGGCAGGCCACGCCCAGCCCCACTCGGGCGCAACCCAGCTCTGCTGGGCGCCCGGCGTACGGCGGGCGGCCTGGTTGACCCCGTCGGCGCGGACACCGCAGTAGATCCAGCAGCCGCAGGCCGTGGAGCCGTCGTCGGCGAGCTGGGTATAGGCCGACAGCGGTCGTCGCTCGGAGTCCCAGCCATTGATCTCGGCGAGTACCGCGTCGGCGTCCGGCTCGTCCACCGTCCCCAGCACTGGATAGTCCCAGGTGAGGTCGAGAAGCGGCCGGTCGGCCTCGTCGGCGGATGCCGCCAGCTTCGCCCGGATCCGCCGCCCGAGGTGGTACGTGAACCACAGGTCGCTGCGGGCATCACCGCCGGGCTCGACCGCCTGCTCGTGCCACTGCAGCATGCGCTGGGTGTTGGTGAAGCTGCCCGACTTCTCGGTGTGCGCCGCGGCGGGCAGGAAGAACACCTCGGTGCCGATCCCTTCGGTGCGCAGCTCGCCCGTCTCGATCTCCGGGCCGTCCTTCCACCAGGTGGCGCTCTCGATCATCACCATGTCCCGCACCACCAGCCAGTCCAGGTTCGCCATACCCTGTCGCTGCATCCTGGCGTTGGCCGACCCGACCGCCGGGTTCTGGCCGAACAGGAAGTAGCCCTTGCACGTACCGTCCAGCTGGGCCAGCACCGTCTCGTAGGTGCTGTGGCTGCCGGTCAGCCGCGGCAGGTAGTCGTAGCAGTAGTCGTTCTCGGCCGTCGCCGCCTCACCCCACCAGGCCTTCAGCAGGCTGACCAGGTAGGACCGGGTGTTCGCCCAGAACCCCTTCCGCACCGACTCGGCCCGCACGTAGGTGTCGAGATCCTCGTTCCCATAGGCGTGCGGCATCGGCAGGTAGCCGGGCAGCAGGTCGAACAACGTCGGGATGTCCGTGGACCCCTGGATCGACGCGTGCCCGCGCAGGGCCATGATGCCGCCGCCGGGTCGCCCCATGTTGCCCAGCAGTGTTTGCAGGATCGCAGCAGTGCGGATGTACTGCACGCCGACCGTGTGCTGGGTCCACCCCAGGCTGTACACGAACGCGGTCGTGCGGTCGCGGCCCGAATTGTCGGTCACGAGCCGGCACACCTCGGCAAACAGATCCTGGGGCACCCCGCAGACCTGCTCGACCAGCTCCGGTGTGTAGCGGGCGAAGTGCCGTTTGAGCACCTGGAACACGCAGCGCGGATGCTGCAGGGTGTCGTCCGTGTCCGGCCTGGGATGGACGGCAGCCCCGCCGGAACCGTGCGCCTCGCCGCGGCCGGCCTGCCGCACCATACGCCGCCGGATGCGGCGATGTTCCGCCTCCGGGTCGTCGCGCTCGCCGGCGGCGGCCTTGACCTCCTCCTCCCCCTGGTAGCGCCAGGCATCGAAGTCGTAGAAGCGGTACTCGCGGTCCAGGCCCGAGAACACGCCATCGAGATCCTCGCTGTCCGCGTAGTCCTCGGTCAGGATCGTCGACGCGTTCGTGTAGGCGCGGACGTACTCGCTGAAGTACTTCTCGTTCTGGAGCACATGGTTGATCAGCCCACCGACGAACGCGATGTCAGCGCCGGCACGGAGCGGCACGTGCAGGTCGGCGAGGGCGCTGGTCCGCGTGAACCGCGGGTCGACATGGATCAGCGTCGCGCCACGGGCCTTCGCCTCCATCACCCACTGGAACCCGACTGGATGGCACTCGGCCATGTTCGAGCCCTCGATCAGGATGCAGTCAGCGTTCTGCAGGTCCTGCTGGAAGCCGGTGGCTCCGCCACGCCCGAAGCTGGTCCCCAGACCGGGGACCGTGGCGGAATGTCATATGCGAGCCTGGTTCTCGATCTGGATCGCGCCAAGCGCGGTGAACAGCTTCTTCATCAGGTAGTTCTCTTCGTTGTCCAGGGTCGCCCCGCCGAGGCTGGCGACACCGAGCGTCCGGCGGGTACGAGCACCATCGAACTGCCACTGCCAGCCCGCCCGCCGCGCCGAGATGACCCGGTCGGCGATCATGTCCATCGCCGTGTCGAGGTCCAAGTCCTCCCACTCGGTGCCGAACGGTCGCCGGTACCTCACCCGGTACTGGCGGGCGTCACCGGTCGTCAGCTGCAGGCTGGCCGAGCCCTTCGGGCAGAGCCGGCCGCGGCTGACCGGCGAGTCCGGGTCACCTTCGATCTGCGTGACACGCCCGTCCTCGACATATACGTCCTGACCGCAGCCAACCGCGCAGTAGGGACAGACCGACTTGGCGACCTTGTCGGCCGTGCGCACCCGAGGTTCCAGCCGCTCGCTGCGCTTGCTCTTGACCGCCGCGCCCAGGCCGAGCCGGTCGCCCTGCGCCAGCTGACGGTAAACGGGCCATGACTCAAGCCAGCTGCGCGGGCCCATCGTGGCACCTCCCGTTCACGGGTGCTGCTACTTCGGATGCCCTGTCCGTCGGCAACATTCTTGCCGCGGCAGCGGCCTGGCGCCATGGCCGCTGCAGCGGATTTCGTGTACTTGCGGGGAGCGGGCCATTCCTGGCCCCTGGAACGCCGGGTCCCAATGCCAGTTAGTACTGGCCGTCTCCCGTCGGCGAAGATCTTCGCAAGATCGTCGGCCAGTCCTGGGGCGGTGGAGGTCGTCGAAGGTCCTCACTTGTGGCCCTCCCTAAAGGGTGGCATGTCCGACGAACACGACACGATCCAGACGGATCTGCTCCAGACGTGCGACATCGTGCTGATGGCCGGCGCACCTACGAGGTGTTCGCTCCGGCGTGGTCGAGCCGCAGTGGCGACCCGTTGTCGGATCGCATCAACACCATGCGCAAGGTGGTCGTCTCGACCACGCTGACCGACCCAGAGTGGAAGAACACCGAGGTGATCGCGGGTGATGTGGTCGGCCGAGTCCGCGATCTCAAGGACGAGGACGGCGGCCACATCGTGCAGTACGGATTCGGTGACGTCTCGCGGCTCTTGCTCGAACACGGCCTCATCGACCAGCTCCAGTTGTGGATCTATCCGCAGCTCGTCGAACCACGCGACGTCGGCGACCTGCTGTACCGCCCCGGCACGGCTGCGACGTTCGACCTCGTGGACACGAGGGTCCTGAGCAACGGGATCGTCCTGGCGACCTACACACCCTGATCCGACAACCACCCGAGCGAATATCGTCACGTCTCCCTTCCGGCGCGTGTCACATCTTCTGACGTTCAGGGCTCGCGACCTCATCGGTGGCCGGCTGCGCGCCCGGCACCACACACCGTTCGAGGTGCCCTCGAACGCCGGGTCAGCTCGGGCCCGATCTGCATGGTCGGGTGGTGTCCGTGCCGCCGGGCGGCTCACGCGTGATGGTGCAGCGGTCGTGCCTGGTCCATGCGCGGCACTCGATCCACCGATGACTTCGCGGCTCGGGCTTGGTCTCATGGGTATGGGGACGACGCCGGCGCAGGGAAGCCATGTGGAGGTCGACGGCCTTTCGATCTACTGCGAGCTGCACGGGGAGGGACCGCCGCTCGTGCTGCTTCACGGCGGGCTCCTCACCATTGAGCTGGCCTTCGGCGACGTTCTGCCCGCGCTCGCCGAGCGGCACAAGGTGGTGGCGATCGAGCTGCAGGGCCACGGGCGCACGGCCGACATCGATCGGCCACTGTCGCTCGATCGGCTTGGCGATGACGTGGCACATGTGCTGACCGAGGTCGGTGTCGACCGTGCGGACGTGGTCGGGTTCAGCCTCGGCGGGCTCGTCACCGTCGAGCTCGCCCGCCGGCACCCCGAACGGGTCCGTCGGCTCGTTCTGGCGTCGATCCACACCCGTCCCGACGGCTTCCACGACGAGATCCGATCGCCAGACGCTCAGCCCGGTGTCGGGCGGATGCCGACCGAGGAGGACTTTCGGGCCTGGGAGGAGGCGTACCGGGCCGTGGCACCCGACCCGACCACTTCTCCACTTTCGCGGCCAAGGTCTTGGCATTTGTCGGGAGCCTGCAGGGGTGGTCCGACGACGAGCTTCGCGAGCTGACCGTCGCGACGCTCGTCCTTATCGGCGACAACGACTTCGTTCGTGTCGAGCACGCCGCCCACATGCGGGAGGTGCTGCCCGACACCCGGCTGGCGGTCGTCCCGGGCGCAACTCATGTTGGCCTGCTCCACGAGACGGACCTCGTCATGCCGATCCTTCGCCGCTTCCTCGGCGACTGAACGAGCACGAACCCTGAGAGCCCCGGGCCGGGGCGGCCCCGCCAGAGGCAGGACCTACGCGTCGCGACGCATCCCACAACACCGGCTCAGCGCGCCGTCCGTCCGATGCGGCTTGTTAGTCGGACGCAACTGCTGCGTGAGTCACCCACGTCACGATGGTCTTGAACCGTTCGGCGTCGAGGGCATGTCCGCCGGCGACTCGAACCTCTGAGAGCGCCATGGGCGCGCCAGACGCACGAAAGGCT